>CAZDGP010000096.1:0-6327 GCA_964505085.1 uncultured Thermoplasmatales archaeon | reverse complement strand
GCCTGCTCGCGCAGCCGACGACGGTGGTGTGTTGGTGGGATGAGCGTGACCGGAGGGTGCCAGGGCGTCGGCGGTCGGGGGGTCACTCCGCTGGGTCCACTGCGGGCAGCGTGAACCAGAAGGTGCTTCCCTCCCCCTTGGTGGAGGTCGTGCCCACCTCGCCGCCGTGATGGTCCACGATGCGTTTCACGAGGGCGAGACCGAGGCCGATGCCCTCCGACCCCTCGCCGGGGTCGACCTGCTGGAAGAGGTCGAAGACGCGCTCGCGGTCGTCGGGGTCGAGGCCCTGACCGTTGTCCTCCACCTCGACCCGCCACATGCCCTCCGCGTTCTCGGGGCGGTGGGCGCGGATGTGGACCCGCGGGGGCACGTCCTCCCGGCGGTACTTGAGAGCGTTCTCCACGAGGTTCTGGAGCGCCTGCCCGAGGAGGTTCGGGTCGGCCTTCACCACCGGGAGGTCGTCCCACGTGACCTCGGCGCCTGCATCCTCGATGGCTACCTGGAGGTTCCTCTCCACGTTCTCGAGGACGCTCCCGAGCTCCACGCGTTCCCGGGACTCGTGGCGGGAGCCCACGCGGCTGAGCGTCAGGAGCCCGGTGATGAGGTTCCCCATGCGGTCCGCTCCGGCCTCGGCCTCCTCCAGGAGCTCGCGGCCTTCGGGGGGGATGTCGTCCCCGTGGCGTTCGAGGAAGAGGTCGAGGAAGCCCTGCACCATGCGGTTGGGTTCCCGGAGGTCGTGGGAGAGGGCGCTGGCGAAGTTCTGGAGGTCCTCGTTGCTTCGCTCGAGCTCCTGGTTCGCCTCCCGGAGCGCGTCGTTACCCTCGCGCACCTGCTGGTCGAGGAGCGCGTTGCTGAGGACGAGGCTCGCGTACTGCCCCACCTCCTGGGCGAGGTCGAGGTCCCGCTCCGTGAACTCCCGGGTGGACCGGGACTCGCTGATGGCGAGGACCCCCCGGAGGTTCCCGTTGCGGTAGAGGGGGACGTAGATGCTCCCGGTGGCGTCGACCTCCTGGAGCCTCTCCCGGAGGTGGTCGTCCTCCACCTGCTCGAGGAGGTCCGGCACCCGGAGGGGGCGGCTGTTGCGTTCGAGGGTCTCCCGCTTCTTCCAGAGTTCCGGGATCATCTCCCGGGTCACACGGGTGCCCTCGAGGGGAGCCCCCTCATCCCGATCGTCGTGGACGCCAGCGATGTCGAGCTCCTCGTCGTCCTCGTGAAGGAGGAGGACGGCCGCGCGACCCGTCTCGAAGATGTCGGCCACCGAGTGGGCGAGGGCCTCCACGAGGCGTTGGAAGTCGGGAGCTCGCTGGGGAAGCTCGAGGATGCGGCGGATGGCCCGCTGGCGACGGTTCTCCCGCTCCAGCATCGATTCCTGCCTCTTGAGGTCCGTGATGTCCTCCACCGTGCCCTCGTAGTACCGGGGGCTCCCGTCCTCGTCCCGGACGATGCGGGCGCTCTCGCGGACGTGGACGGGTTCGCTTTGGGCGTTCAGCCAGGTGGTCTCCTCCGTGAGGGTGCCCTCGCGCTCCAGCCGCTCCTGCCAGTCCTCGCGGGATCGGTCCTCGGCGTACCCCCACGTGCTGAGGTCACGGGCGAGGAGGTCCTCCATCGATTCGAAGGAGAGGATGTCCACGAGGGCGGGGTTCGCCATGATGATCTGGCCCTCGGGGGTCGTACGGTAGAACCCCACGGTGGTGTGCTCGATGAGGGTGCGGACGGCCTCTTCGCTCTCGCGGACGGCGAGCTCGACCTCCCGGCGTTGCGTGATGTCCCGGAGGTGGATGATGGCCGAGGGGGCGCCCCAGGTGTTCGTCCGTGCGAGGTTGGCCTCCACGATGCGGTTCCGGCCGTCGGCCCGGGGAAGCGTGATCTCCGCGGGGCCGTGTCCGCGAGCCGCCTCCCGGAGCCCCGGGAGGAGGGTGTCGAGGTGCGCGTCGAGGACCTCCGCCCGGGCTCGGTCGAGGACCTCGAGGCTCGCGTCGTTGGCGTAGGTGACGACGAACCCGGCGGCGTCCTCGTCGAGGATGGCGAGGAGGACGCCCACGCCCATGGCCTCGGCGGAGTCCGCGATGGCGTGGTGGACCTCCGGGAGGGCACCCACCCCGAGCTTGGGGTCGTGTTGGGCGACGAGGGTGTCGAGGTCGGCGGATGGGGACCGGAGGTCGAGAGCGATGCCCACGATGCCGAGGAGGCTCCCCTGACCGTCCCGGAGGGGGGCGCCCTGTAGGAGGACGGGAACGTGCTGGCCGCTCCTGCTGCGCAGGGTGGTGCGCTGGCCGGCGGGCTCGTCGGAGTGATGGAGTTGTCGCCGCCACAGGCTCACGGCGTCGGGGTCGAGGGTGAGGCCCTCGAGCTCCTGGCCGAGCATGGCCTCGCGGCTGCTGTAGCCCAGGAGCTGGACGAAGGCGCTGTTCACGGCGGTGAGGGTTCCATCTGGGGCTGTCCGGTAGGTGGCTACCGGAAGCTCCTCCGTGATCCCATCGCCCAGGGGAGCCTCGAGGGGGCCGTCCGCCTCGAGGCTGGTGTCGTGCGTTGTCATGATGCCAGCTGTCCCTGCCCCCGAGTGGGTCTGCGGTCCCGCCACTCGCCGGAGGCAATGGACCGCGCCCCATAGATAAACCCTCGTCCTCTCGTCCCAGAGGGCTTCATCCCCTGGTACCTCATGGTGGGACTCATCTCATCCCTCCGGGGGATCGGTGCGCAGGAAGACGAGGACGGTCCCGTCGATGCGGTGGTCGCTTGTGCGGTAGGGGGATACCTCCACCCGGTAGGAGGCGCCCTCCTCGTGCTCGAGCTCGAGGTTCCGGGTCTGGGCGGTGTCGAGGACGTCGAGGATGGTCTCCCGGAGAGGCTCCACGTCGAAGGGCAGCCTGATGTCCGTGAGGGGACGCCCGAGGTCCGTGGGGATGATGTTCATGAGGTCCTCCAGCGCGGGTGTCACGCGGCGGATGTGGAGGTCCGGGGCGAGCATGAGGATGGGGAGGTCCACGCTCTCCAGCAGGTTCACGAGGTCGTCGTTGATCTTCTGCACCTGCCGGTTGCGCTCCTGCAGATCGTCGTTGAGGGTCTGGAGCTCCTCGTTGGTGGACTGGAGCTCCTCCTTCGCCGTCTGAAGCTCCTCGTTGGTGGACTGGAGCTCCTCGTTCGTGGAGAGCGCCTCCTCGTTGGCGGAGCGGAGCTCCTCCATGGCAGCCTCGTACTCCTCCGTGAGGGTGCGTACGTACTCCTCCATGGACTCGATCTCCCGCTCCAGACGCTCCACCTCCTCGGGGGGTGGGGAAGCCTCGCCGGGGGCGAAGAGACGTTGCCACGCCCGCGTGAGGAGCCCGGGTCGGCTCCGCCGGGGCTCCCGATCCTCCTCGCGGCCGTCGTCGAAGGTCACCAGGAAGTGGGGGCGTGAGCCGGAGCGCTTCAAGGGCAAGACCTCGAAACCCACCTCCCGCACGTCGCCGCGGACGCGGGTCCGCACCCCTTGCCGCTTCACCGGTGCGTCCTCGTCGCGGGCCTCGCGCACGGCGGACTGAAGCTCCGCCGTGAGGCCCTTGCGAGCCATGCGGAGGAGGTTGAGGCTCGCCTCCCCGGTGGGGTGCTCGAGGTAGGGTTCGGTGTTGCCCCGGAATGCCATGATCTCGAGGTCGGGGTTCACGACCACGGCCGGGGGCGCGTACCGCTCCCGGAGCACCCGGTCGGCCTCCTGCTCCATCTCCTCCGCCGTCACCACGGCGTCGGCACCCTTGTCGGGGGTCTGGGTGGTGCCGGCGCTGGTGGGGGCGGCGAAGTCGTGGATGGGGGAGGGTGTCACCTCCTTCTTCCGGTAGATCTGGTGGCTGGCGGTGTCCCGGCGGAAGAGGTGGTCGAAGCGGCTGAGCGCCTCGCTGGAACCCACCGCGAGGACGCCGTCGGGCAGGAGGGCGTAGTGGAGCATGGAGACCACGCGCTTCTGGAGGGGGCGGTCGAGGTAGATGAGGACGTTGCGGCAGCTGATGAGGTCGATGTTGCCGAAGGGGGGGTCCCGGGTGAGGTCGTGCTCGGCGAAGACGCACATGCCTCGGATGCTCTTCGAGACCTCGTACCCGCTCTCGGTCCGTTCGAAGTACCGCTTGAGGAGGGGCTCGGGGACGTCGTCCGCGATGCTCGCGGGGTAGATGCCGGCCCTGGCGGTCTCCACGGCCGTCGAGCTCACGTCGGACCCGAAGATCTGTAGCGGGAAGGTCTCCCACTGCTGGTCCATGGCGGCGGAGAGGGCCACCGCCAGGCTGTACACCTCCTCGCCGGTGGCGCACCCGGGCACCCAGATGCGGATGGTCTCCTCGGGCTCCCGGCCCTCCACGAGGCGGGGGAAGACGTGCTCCTTCAGCGCCTCGTAGAACTCGGGGTCGCGGAAGAACTGCGTCACGTGGATAAGCACCTCCTCCACCAGGGCCTCGGCCTCGCTGGGGTCCTCCACGAGGCGGTCCGCGTACTCCTTGGGGTCCGCGGTGCCGGCGGCGAGCATCCGGCGCTCGAGGCGGCGCTGGATCGTGCCGCGCTTGTAGTGGGTGAGGTCGAGGCCCCCGTGGGAGCGCACCGCCTTGAAGATGCGCTGGAGGGTGTCCTCGTCCACCGGGAGCGTTCCCTCGTCGGTCTCCGTTGCGGTGGCGGGGACGCTGGCGGGCAGGTCGGAGGCGAGGCGTGCGAGCTCCTGCGCGATGCTCTTGGGAGAGAGCACCTGGTCCGCCACGCGGGCGTCGATGGCGCTCTTGGGCATATCCGGGTAGACGGCGGTCTCGGGGTCCTGGGCGAAGGTGAAGCCCCCCGCCTGCTGGATCGCGCGGAGCCCCTCCGTGCCGTCGCTGAGGGTGCCCGAGAGCACCACGCCGGCGCTTCGGCTCCCCCGGTCCTCGGCAAGGCTCGTGAGGAAGGCGTCCACGGTGCGCCGGCCGGCGGGGCTCCGCTCCAGCGGTTGGAAGTGCAGGAGCCCCCCCTCCACGTGGGGTTCCACGTCCGGCGGGATGACGTAGAGATGCCCCCGCTCGAGGCGGTCCTGGTCCTCCGCCTGCGTCACCACGAGGTCCGAGGCGCCCCGGACGCGGTCGGCGATGCCGGACTCCCGCTCGGGGTCGAGGTGCTGGACGTACACGAGAGCGAGGTTGGGGTCCTCGGGGAGGCCCTCGAGGAGGTCGAGGAAGGCCTCGAGGCCGCCGGCGGAGGCGCCGACCCCCACCGTGAGGATGGGGTCGTCTTGGCTGGTCGTCTGTGGCGTGGCGTCCTCCGGCATCGCGGTCTCCCATGGGTGGTCCGCACGCTCCCCCCCAAGGGGACTTACCGGGTCCGCATTCAAAAACCCGTCGCTCTCGCCCCGGATCCTCGCATCGTACCCCCTTCATCCCGCACCCAGGATAGAACTTCTTAAGTGCAGGCACCCCCTTCAAGGGAGGTAGTGGACGTGCCACAGATGTCCTCCAACGAAGACAACGGGAACAGCCGGAAGGCGTTGAAGGTCAAGATCCCTGACGACATGTACACGCGCCTTCACAGCTTGAAGGTGCTTCGGGGTCAGGATATCAGCGCCACCATCACGGAGGCGCTGGAAGCCTACCTGGAGAAGGTGGACCCTGAGGAGCTGCCTGAGGGCTTCGAGGTGGAGTAGCCTCCGGAACCCGATTGGGTGCCTCCGGCGGGGGACCACGCGAAGCCTTCATGAGGTTGCGGTAGGGTTCCTGGACCCATGGACCATCATGTCCCCGTGCGCGTCACCCGTTCCCTTGACGTCCCCCTGGAGGACGCGTACCGGTGGCTCACCGACTACGAACCCGAGGACGCCCGCCGCGCCGGCGCCGTGGTGGAGGGCCGGGAGGTCGTCCGCGACCCCGATCTCGCGTCCGTCCCCGCGGACGCCATGCCCCCTCACGACGGGGAGGTGGTACAGCTCAACGCCGCCACCTCGGTCCTGGGGGAGCGCGGTGAGGCGGTGGCGTACGTGCACCTCCACCCGCCCGAGCGTTGGGAGTGCCACGTGGTGGAGGGGGATGGCCGCGGGAGCGTGTACGAGTACGAGCTGGCGGCCGACGGACCCGACGCCAGCACCCTCACCGTGACCTACAACATCTACGTGCACCGGTGGCTCTCCCGCATCAAGGTGCTCATCGCCCGCCCCTTCATCCGGCGGGAGCTCCACCGCATGTGGGATGGGTTCGTGGACTCCATGGAGGAGGAGCTGGCGGAGGAGGGCGTGGGGAAGGTTCCGGCCGAGGCCGGGGCGTAGGTCCCACGCATGGCCCAGGGCCATCAACGCGTCGCTGATGAGGCCGAACGTGCGTAGAGGGCTAAGCAGCGGCGACTCATGGCTCG
>CAZDGP010000095.1:0-6341 GCA_964505085.1 uncultured Thermoplasmatales archaeon | reverse complement strand
CGTTCAGTGCGAACGCGGATGCGGCCGTGCGGGCACGCACCTCCCCGCCCATATCCTTCTCGCCCTATCGGAGCGTACGCGGCCCTGCGGGCACGTACCCTCGTACCCTCCTCACCCCGCCCGATCGGGCCAAGCCCGACCATCCACCGTTCGAACCATCGGCGACCCCACCCGCTTCCGTACGTTCGACGACGAACCGCTCGCCCGGACCTAGTTCATCCGATTCCGACCCCGTTACCCGGTTTTCATTCGAACAGTCGTCGAAGGGTTCGACTTTCTACCACAACTTTTAATAGCGGTGGTGAACAGAGGGGGCAACCGGTCCCGCAAGGTACCCCCGCCGGGACCCATCGACCTCGGGGGAGGTTCGAACATGCACCTGAACGAGCCCCAGCGTAGCGAAGACACCATGAAGGAGGTCCGGGTGAAGATCCCGGTCCCCTACCATGTGCGCCTGCACACGATGAAGGTCCTGAGCGGCAAGCTCATCAGCACCACCGTCACCGAGGCCCTGGAGGACTACTTCCAGCGCCTCGCCAAGAGCGATGCCGCACCGGTCTCCCGGAGCGCGGAGGGGTCCGCATGATGCTGGAGGAGAACGCCCCGGAGCTCGCGGCCGAGAAGGAGGTGAAGGTGAAGATCCCCACGACCTTCCACCTGCGCCTCCACAGCCTGAAGATCCTCACGGGGAAGCAGATCTCCACCACCGTCACCGAGGCCCTCACCCACTACTTCGACGAGCTCCAGGAAGATGCCGAGGGGGACCAAGACGGATGACGGGGTAGGGTAGTCCGAACCGTCATATCTTCCCCCGGTGGCGGCGTTATTTAAAATAAATGTAGAAAACCTTATCAATACCGACTTACAGAAGGTAGGGCGGTCGGTTCGTATCCTAGGTGAAGTATAGTTTCCTGCACGATGGAACCCTCGCCCGGGATGGCGCCGGCCGGAGCTGCCACCCATGATGTTGCGGAACCGGAGTTCGAACGATGCAGGGCGCAAGGAAGTGAAGGTGCGGATCCCCGTGGAGCAGCACTCGAAGCTCCACGCCATGAAGGACCACGGCGGCCAGCAGATCTCGGCCACCGTCACCGAGGCGCTGACGGAGTACTTCGACGCTCTCCTGGACACGTCGTGACCCCCCCACGCCCTCCACCCCCTCTCTCTCCCCGTAGAAGCGCTGCGCGACGGAAGGTTTAAGCCCAATCATCGCCGGAAGCGTATATTAACCGGAACAGGACGGCGGTACCGCCGCCCATGCTTTCCCCCAGTTCCGAACCCCACGGTGACCCCACCATGATGATCGACGAACGCACGAAGAACGTATCGGATACGACGGAGCTGAAGGTGATGATCCCCGAGGCCTACCATGACCGACTCCACTCCATGAAGTCGGACACCGGCCGGCTCATCAGCCAGACGGTGACGGAGGCGTTGAACCGGTACTTCGACGCCCTCCGGGCCGCCAAGGCCAGCTCGAACTGATCCTCCCGCTCTACCCCTGGCTTCTCCTTCCCCGCAGCCACCCCCCGGCCTCAGCTGCGGCTCCGCACCCTGGCGCCGAGGGCCACGATGACGAAGATCGCCGCGGCGGCGAGGACCACGCTGCCGCCCGTGGCGAGCCCCCACTGGGCCGCCGCCATCATCCCCACCACCACGCTTGTCACCCCCGCGGCCAAGCTCACGATGAGCGCCGAGCGGAAGCTGCGAGCCACCTGGAGCGCGGTGCTTGCGGGGATGACGAGGAGGCTCGCCACCAGGAGCAACCCCACCACGCGGCTGGCGAGGACGATGGTGGCGGCCGTGAGCCCGATGTAGAGCACGTTCAGGGCGTCCACGGGCACGCCGGACAACCGCGCCCCCTCCTCGTCGAAGGCGACGTAGAACATCTCCTTGTAGAGCACGGTGAAGAGCAGGAGCATGAGGGCCGTCACCGGCACCATCACGGCCACGTCCCGCGGCGTCACGGCGAAGAGGCTCCCGAAGAGGTAGCTGGCGAGGTCCGTGGTGAAGCCGCCGGCGAGGCTCACCACGACGACGCCCACGGCGAAGCCCACGGACACGACGATGGCGAGGGCCGCGTCCCCGCGGAGCAACCGGCGGCTCCAGAGCACCTGGAGGGTCACCGCCGCCCCCACCGCCACCAGGAGGGCAACGCCCAGGGGGTAGATGCCGGCGAGGAACCCGATGGCCACCCCCGCGTACGCGACGTGGGCGAAGCCGTGGCCGAACATGCTCATCTCCCGGAGCACCAGGGGCACCCCGAGGACGCTGGCGAGCACGGCCACGAGGATGCCGGCGAGGAGCGCAAGCTGGAGGAACTCGAACTGGAGGAAGAGGTCCAGGGCCCGCACCATCAGGCTCCCTCCTCGTGGTGGTGGATGTGCATGTCGTGGACCTTGGACATGCCTCCGGCCTCCTCGAAGCCCTGGGGGTCGCCGTCGTAGACGATGCGGCGGTTGAGGGCGATGAGGTGGTGGCAGCACGCCTCCACCGCGTGGACGTCGTGGGAGACGAGGAGCACGCTGAGCCCGTGCTCGTGGTTCAACCCGTCCACGAGGTTGTAGAAGGCCTCGCGGGACCTCACGTCCACGCCGGCGGTGGGTTCGTCGAGGATGAGGACGTCGGGGTCGCTGGCGAGCGCCTTCGCCAGGAAGACGCGCTGGCGCTCCCCGCCGCTGAGCTTCCCCACCTGCCGTTGGGCGAGGTGCTCGACACCCACGAGGTCCAGGGCCTCGCGGGCGGCGGCGCGGTCCTCGTCGTTCCAGCGGCGGAGGAGGCCCCGCCGACCCACGCGTCCCAGGAGCGCCACCTCCATGGCGCTGGCGGGGAACCGTCGGTCCACGTTCACCGCGTGCTGGGGCACGTACCCCACGCGGGGCCATGCGTCGAAGCGCTGGGGAGCGACCCCCAGGAGCCGCACGTCGCCGCGGGTGGGGGCCTGGAGGCCGAGCATCGTGCGAAGGAGCGTGGACTTGCCGGCGCCGTTGGGCCCCACGATCCCCAGGAAGTCCCCTGCCTCCACGGTGAAGGAGATGTCCTCGAGCACCGTGGCGCCGTCGAGGCGCACGGTGACGTGGTCCAGGTGGGCGGCGGGGGGTTGCGGTCCGTGCTGGGGGGCTTCTCGGGGGGGCATGGTGTCACGTGCATCGCATGGCGGTGCGGAGAACCTCGAGGTTCCCCTCCATCTTGGAGAGGTAGGTGACGCCCTCCGCGGCGTCCTGGGCGGTGCGGGTCTCGGCGGGGCTCAGGGTGTCGGTGCGGGCGCCGGTCTCGTCGGCGAGGGTCCGGGCGACGCGGGGTTCCACGAGCTCCTCGAAGAGCACGGTGGTGACGTTCTCCTCCGCCATGATGCGCTTGAGGCGGTCCATGGTGTCGGCGGTGGGTTCGGTCTCGGGGCTCAGCCCGTGGACGGCGTGGAAGGTGAGGTTGTACCGGGCGCCCATGTACGCGAAGGCGTTGTGGTTCACGACGTTGGTGCGCGTGGTGCACTCCCGGAGCTCGTGCTCGTACGCGGTGTCGAGCGCCTGGAGCTCCGCCACCACCTCGTTGGCGCGGTGGTGGAGGGCGTCGGCGTGCTCGGGCCAGCGGTCGGCCATGGCCGCCTCGATGGCGCGGGCGTGCTGGACCATGAGCAGGGGGTCGGTCCACGTGTGGGGGTCCACGTCCTCGTGACCGTGGTCATCGTGGTCCGCGTCGTGGTCCCCGTGGACGATGAGGTGCTCGCGGATGTCGTCGGTGACGACCACGTGGGGAGGTGCGTCGTCGCCGAGGCTCCGGATGACGTCACCGAGCCAGGCGTCGAAGCCGGCGCCGTGGCGCACCACGAGGCCGGCGTCGGCGGCGAGCTCGGCGTGGCGGACGGTGGGCTCCATGTCGTGGGCGGCGACCCCCTGGAGGAAGGGGCTCACGGTGAGGTTGTCCCCGGCGATGC
The DNA here is from genome assembly GCA_964505085.1 of uncultured Thermoplasmatales archaeon. GTDB lineage: Archaea > Thermoplasmatota > SW-10-69-26 > JACQPN01 > CAZDGP01 > CAZDGP01. Next base: position 2,407 of record CAZDGP010000095.1, on the reverse strand, counting down.
CTTGGGCGAGGTACCGGAGGGGCTCGTGGGTCACCATGACGTCGGCGGCCTCGGGGGGGCTGGCGCCGAGGCAGCCGGCGGCGAGGCTCGCGAGCAGGAGGCTCGCGAGGAGGAGGTGCGTGGGGACCCGGCGCTGCATCGTGGGGAGGACCCCCCACCTTGTTCATAACCTTTCCGCTGATGTTGTTAACATCGGGTGGGGTGGGTTGTGAAGGAAGGGTGGGAGGAGGGGGTGCGGCGCGGGCGGTCCCGCCGCCGCCGGATCCAGAGGTTGGCCATCGGAGAAGCTGCCGAGCGATGATGCGGCCAGCACCTCGGCGTCGGAGACGGGATGAGGCACGCCGACGTGCTGGATCGCGCCCGCACCGCCGACCAACCGGAGACGGTAGGGTACGTTGGACGGCGGCACGGCCGGATCCAGCGCCTGGTCACCTGAGAAGCTGCCTAGCGATGATCAGGCGCTGGATCTCGTTCGTCCCCTCGTAGATCTGCGTCACCTTCGCATCGCGGAAGTACCGCTCCACGGGGTAGTCCGTGGTGTACCCGTTGCCGCCGTGGACCTGCACGGCCTCGGTGGCGGCGTCCATGGCGGCGTCGGTGGCGAACATCTTCGCCATGCTCGCCTCCTTCGTGAAGTCCTCACCGGCGTCCTTGAGCTGGGCGGCCTGGTGCACGAGGAGGCGGGCGGCCTCCACGCGCGTCGCCATGTCCGCGAGCTTGAACTGGATCGCCTGGAACCGCGAGATGGGTTGGCCGAACTGCTCCCGCTCCTGGGCGTAATCCAGCGAGTCCTCGAGGCACGCCCGGGCGATGCCGACGCCCTGGGCGCCGATGCCGATGCGGGAAGCGTCCAGCACCTCCATGGCGATCTTGAAGCCCTCCCCCTCCTCGCCGAGGCGGTTCGCGGCGGGGACGCGGCACGCGTCGAGACGGATCTCGTCCGTGGTGGAGGCGCGGATCCCCATCTTGTGCTCCTGCGACCCTACCTCGAAGCCCTCGAAGGTGGGTTCCACGATGAACGCCGTCATGCCGCGATGCCCCGCGTCGGGGTCGGTCTTCGCCATGACGATGAGGTGCTTCGCGTAGCGCCCGTTCGTGCACCACGTCTTCGTGCCATCCAGCACGTACTCGTCGCCCTCGCGGCGTGCCGTGGTGGTGATGCTCGCGGGGTCGCTCCCGGCCCCCGGCTCGCTCAGGGCGAAGGCGGTGACGTGGTTGCTGTCGGTGGCGGCGGGGCGGAGGTAGCGCTCCTTCTGCTCCTCGGTGCCGTACCACACGATGGGTGTGACGCCAACGCTCGTGTGCACGCCCCACGTGACGCCCACGGCGGCGTCGTGGCGGCTGATCTCCTCCATGATCATGGCGTACGTGGTGGTGTCGAGGCCGCTTCCCCCGTGCTCGGTGGGGATGAGGGGCCCCAGGAGGTCGAGCTCGCCGAAGGCCTCCATGACCTCGTGGGGGAACGCGCCCTCCTCGTCGAGTTGCTTCCGGGCGGGGAGCACGTGCTTCTCGCAGAGCTCCCGCACCATGCGCACGATGGCGCGCTGGTCCTCGGTGCGTCCGGTGGTCACGTGGGTCACTCCCCGGTCCACTTGGGCGCGCGCTTCTCCAGGAAGGCCCGCATGCCCTCCTCCTGGTCGTGGGTGCTGAAGGCCATGCCGAAGGTCTTCGCCTCCAGCTCCAGGCCCCGGTCGAGGTCCGTCTGCAGGCCCTCGTGCACCACCTCCTTCGCGAGGCGCAACGCCACGGGGCCGTTCTCGAGGATGGTGCCGGCGAGGCTGCGGGCCTCGTCCAGGAGCTTCTCCTGCGCCACGACGTCGTTCACGAGACCCATCTCGTGTGCTTCCGCGGCGCCCACGCGGCCCCCGGTGAGGATGAGCTCCAGGGCCTTCCCCTTCCCGATGAGGCGGGGGAGGCGCTGCGTGCCGCCGAAGCCGGGGATGACGCCGAGCCCCACCTCCGGGAGGCCAAGCTCCGCGTTCTCGCTGGCGAGGCGGAGGTCGCAGGCGATGGCAAGCTCCAGCCCGCCGCCTAAGGCGTACCCGTTCACGGCGGCGATGGTGACGAGGCGGCTCCCCTCGAGGGCGTTGGTGACGGCGGTGCCGCGGCGCGCATGCGCCTCCGCCTCCAGCGGCCCCAGCGCCTCCATGGCGCCGATGTCGGCGCCGGCCACGAAGGCCCGCTCGCCCGCGCCGGTGAGGATGACGGCGCGGAGGTCCTCCTGGGCCTCCAGCTCCTCCAGCACCGTCAGGAGCTCCTCCAAGACCTGCGTATCCAGGCTGTTCAGCGCCTTGGGCCGGTCCACCGTGACGATGGCGAGGGGCGCCTCGTTCTCGACCTTGACGTACTCGGGCATGGGATCGCGTGGGATAACCGGGTGAGGGATAAAGGCGTTGTGGGCGGTGGG
>CAZDGP010000094.1:0-6364 GCA_964505085.1 uncultured Thermoplasmatales archaeon | reverse complement strand
GCCAGCGCAACCTTCAAGCCACCCCACGCAGCTTCCCCCATCGTGCGCGCTCTCGTCATAGAGGGAGGAAGCATGCGGGCCGCCTACGCCAACGGCGTGCTGGCGGCCCTCGAGGACGCCGGCGTGAACTCCTGGGACGCCGTCTACGGCACCAGCGCCGGCGGCGCCCTCGCCGCTTGGTACAGCGCCCACCAGGCGAACCACGCCCTCGAGACCTGGCCCTACGTGAGGGACCCCCGCATCCTGAGCTACAAGCGGTGGCTCACCCGCCGCGGCCCCCTCCTGGACCACGACGCCCTCTTCGAGATCGTGTACCGCACCGAGCGCCCCATGGACACCGACGCCGTGCGCTCCGCCCCCCACCCCGTCATCGTCCCCGTTACCCACGCGGATACCGGCCAGACGCACTACGTGGACCTCCGGGACGGACCCGTCATCGAATGGATCAAGGCCGCCGGCCGCATGCCGCTCCTGAGCGGCGACGCCGTCACCGTGGAGGGCGAACCCTGGCTCGACGGGGGCCTCACCGACGCCGTCCCCATGGGCAAGGCCCTGGACGACGGCGCCACCGAGGTCCTCGTGGTGCTCAACCGCCCCCCGCAGGAGCGCTCGCCCGAGCACCGCATCGCCTCATGGCTCGTGGACCGCCGCTACCCCGGCCTCGGGGAGTACGTGGAGACCCACCACCACGACTGGAACACGAGCGTCGCCCTGGCCCTCCACCCCCCCGACGGCGTGCAGGTGGACATCATCCACCCCCAGGAGGACCTGGGCCTCAACCGCTTCACCCGCAGCATCGAGACCATCGAGGACGCGGCCGAGACCGGTCGCCACGACGGGACGCGGTACCTCCGGCAGGAGGCCGACACCGTCCTCCCCAAGGCACCCGCGTGACGCACCCACGTGACGCACCCAGGGGAACCCCGCACGCAGGGCAAGGTTGATGCACCCTCCACGGGCTCCCCGGCACCATGCGCGCGGAGAGGCTCCTCGTCCCCCTCGTCCTGACCCTGCTCCTCGTACCCGCTCCCGGAGCGCTGGCCCACACCGGGACCCACGACGCTCCCACGCGGAACGACTACGACGCTGACCCCCCCACCATCCTCGGCCCCAGCAACGGAACCCAGGCTGCCCTCCAGGCCGCCGCCGACGCCGGCCTCTTCGGCGAACTCAACCGCACGGGGTCCACCCTCCAGGGGAGCCTCGTCACCGCCACCCTCGACACGGAGGCTGAAAGCACGACGCTCCGGGACCTCACCCTCGATGGGACCCGGCTCCTCACCTCCCTCACCGCGGAGCTCACCAACACCACCCTCCACGAGGAGGGCCCCACCGTGCACGCGAGCGGCGACGACGGCGCCCTCACCGTCCACGACAACCGCTACGGGTGGGTGACGGTGCGGGGACGCGACCCCGGGAACGTCACCCTCGAGCTTCCCGCCGGCACCCTCGCCGCCAACGGCACCGAGAACGTCGGCACCCACATGACGTACGAGGTGGACGACACGACCGTGCACGTGGTGCGTCTCGACGGGGAGAACCTCACCGTGGAGGACGACACCATCCGCGCACCCAACGACGGGTTCCTCTCCCTGGCCATCGCCACGGACCCCGGCGTCCTCGACGCCCCCAACCACGACGTGGACACCGGACCCTGGGTGCTGGCCGCCCGCGCCGGCAACACCACCGTGGCCGACGTCCTACGACCCATGGGCACGCCCCACCGCGTCACGAACGTCACCCCCGACGCGCTCTCGCTCCACGTGGTGGCGAGCTTCACCCTGGACACCGTCTCCCGCGTGGAGACCGTGGGCATCCACGCACCCGACGCACCTCAACGGTACCTCGTGCACCGGGGAGATCACATCCATCGGAACGTGAGCTCGGAGGACCTGTGGGCCGCGGGCACGGGATCGAGCCTCCAGGCCACGAGCATCCAGGACGAGGTCGTGACCTTCCTCGTCCGCTCCCCCGGCGGCCAGGTGGGGGACGTCGAGCTCGTCCGGGACACCGACGCCCCCGCCGTCACCGACGTCCTCACGCGGAACCTCGGGGGTACCTGGAGCCCGAACCAGGAGGAGCCCGCTCTCCTCGTCCTCAAGGTGAGCGAAGCCGCCACGAGCCGGGTCCGGTTCTGCGCCGAGGCCGGCGACTGCTTCATCAAGGCCGTGCACCAACCCGTGCTGGAGCACCGCTTCCGCCTCACCAGCGGCTTCGACGCGAACCGCACGTACCGCTACACGGTGAACCTCACGGACCTCGCCGGCCGCACCGGCACCTTCAACGGGAGCCTCACCCTGCCCCCAGCCCCAGACCCCGAGGACCTGAACGTCACCATCCTGGAGCCCGCGGAGGATGCCAGGCTCCCCGAGGGCTCCGTCACCGTCCACGCCCTCGTCCAGGGCCAGGGCACCCTCAACGTCTTCGTGGACAAGGCCCGCGTCCCCCGGGACCTCGTCACCCGCGAGGGGAACGAGGTGTACGTCACCACCCAGCACCTGAGCGCCGGAGCCCACGAGGTCACGGTGGAGCTCACCACGGGCACCGAGCGCGTCTGGGACCGCGTGAACGTCCTCGTCGAGATCCCGGGCGAGGGCGAACCCGCCGAACCCATCCCCGCCCCCGGCGCCCTGGCGACCCTCACGGCCCTCCTCGCCACGGCCGGCGTCACCGCCGCGGCGCGCGGGCTGCGACGTCGCGGATGACGGATGCCATCCCGCCACGGCCGTGGGCGCCTCGGTGTCAGCCCTCGGCCACGGCGGCCGTCACCTCGAACTCCACGGCCATCTCGGGTTCGGCGAGGGCCTCCACCTGCACCGCGGTGGCCGCCGGCGGCGCGTCCCCGAAGAACCGCTTGTGCACCGGCGCCACCTCATCGAAGCCCCCGAGGTCCGTGAGGTACATCGTCACCCGCACCACGTCCTCCAGGCGCGCGCCCACGCGCTCCAGCGCCGAACGCACGTTCTCGATGGCCCGCTCCGCCTGCTCCCCCACGTCCGAGCTCACCACGTTCCCGTCGGCGTCCGTGCCGGTGGTCCCCGCCACGAAGACGAGGTCCCCGGCGCGCACGACCCGGCTGTAGCCGACCTGGCTCTCCCACGGCGTTCCGCTGCTCAGGCGTTGGATCTTCATGGTTCGGTGAAGGGCGTTGGGGGGTAAGGGTTCTTCCGGTGGGCTCGGCGCCTCCCCACCTCCCGCCCCCGGTCTCGCTCCGTCGGCTCGCTCGCTCGTGCACCCCGCCTCGGAGCATCCCCACCGCCCGCCCCCGGCGAGCGGTCGAGACAGGGAGAGAAGCCGCTCGCCGTCGACACCGGTTCAGCCTTCACGCCAGGTCGGCTTCACCGGCGCCGGCCTTCGGCTTCACCCCACCCCGGCTGCCCCGTGCCATCCCATCCCCTGAACCACGACGAGGGGGACCATCGAGGACCTATAGGTGCCTATAGGTCCCCATCGGTCCGGGGATTGGGGGTGGGCGCCGTCGCCACAACCCTCTTCAGCAGCCGGCGCCTTCCCCCACCGATGGACGTCCCCCTCTCGGTGCACCGGCGCGTGGTGGACGGGGAGCAGTTCCTCGACGTGTGGCGCGACGGGAAGCGGGAACGCGTGCCCGCGCCCTTCCGCCCCTACTGCTACCACCGGGACCGGACCACGGTGGGGGACGCCGAGCACGTGGAGGAGGTGACGGTGCGTCCCCTCAGCACCCTCCAGGAGGAGACCTGGCTCCGCGCCGAGTACGCCACCGTCCACGGCGTGAGCCAGGCGAGCCGCCGCGAGACCCCCCGGAGCATGGCCGACAACCACGTGGCCTACACCGAGCGCGTCCTCCTGGACGACCCCTCCTACTACCGCCGCTGGCCCCAGACCGAGCCCCTCCGCATCCTCACCCTCGACGTGGAGCAGCTCACCCGCGGCGAGGGCTTCCCCGGACCCGACCAACCCCTCGTGAGCATCGCCTGGCGCCAGGAGGTCCTCGACGAGGACCCCGGCACCACCACGTGCCTCCTCACCGACCCCGACACCCTCGCCGCCGATCCCGCGGACGCCGACCAAAGCATCCTCCAGGGGTTCCTCCGCGCCTTCCGCGAGTTCGACCCCGACCTCGTCGTCGGGTACAACCTCACCGGGTACGACCTCCCGCTCCTGGGCGAGCGCCTCCAACGCACCGACTTACCCACCACCCCGCTCACCCGCACCAACCGCCGCCCCACCCTCGACGAGGGGAACGTGCACCTCGAGGGCCGCCTCGTGGTGGACGTCTACGACCAGGTGCGCCGCGACCAAACCCTCTACGGCATCAAGGACCGAGGCCTCGACACCGTAGCCAGATGGATGGGCTTCGACGTCGTCGAGGCCGACGTCACCAACACCGCCAACCTCGCCGGCACCCCCGAGCTCCAACGCTACAACGAGAACGACGTGGACATCACCCGGGACCTCCTCCACGTTTACCTCCGCAACCACCTCGAGCTCGCCGACCTCTACCACGCCCCCCTCAACCTCGTCCTCCGCGCCACATCCAGCTTCCACACCCGCGTCCTCCAGGGCCGCATCCTCCACCGCCTCGGCATCGTGAGCGACGGCCGCAACGACGAACGCTACCCCGACCTCTACGCCGACGGCGGCCAGGGCTTCGTCGGTGGCCTCGTGGACATCTACCAACGCGGCCTCTTCCGCCCCGTCTGGCACGTGGACTTCAGCAGCATGTACCCCTCCGTCCTCGTGAGCCTTGGCTGCGGCGCCGACAACACCCGCCACCTCGGCACCGAACCCCGCGGCGACTTCCGCGTGGACGCCACCGGCGACACCACCCTCCTCAGCGTCCCCGACACCCACCGCGACGTGAACCACCGCGTGGAGATCCAGGGCCGAAGCCCCCTCTCCCGCGAGCTCGGGGAGCTCCTCACGCGGCGCCTCCAGCTCAAGGCCCACGCCCGATCCACCCAGGACCCCGACGAACGCGCCCGCCTCCACGCACGCCAGAACGCCCTCAAGGTCGTGCTCAACAGCATCTACGGCGTCATGGCGAGCCGCCACGCCCGCACCGGCAGCCTCCCCGTGGCCATCGCCGTCGTCGGCGTCGCCCGCCGCCTCATCCGCGAGGTGGAATCGTACCTCGGTGACGCCTGCATCGAGACCGACACCGACGGCGTCTACAGCGCAGACCCCGTGGACCCCCAGGAGGTCAACGCCCACGTCCGAGACTTCGCCCAACGCGAACTTGGTGCCGAGGGCCCCCTCCGCCTCGACGTGGACCGCTACGCCGCCGGGTACTTCCACGAGGCCAAGAACTACCTGCTCCTCCACGACGACGACCGCATCGAGAAGCACGGCGTCGCCTTCAAGGGCTCCAGCCACTGCGGCGTCTTCGACCGCACCCTCGACGAGGTGAGCCGCGCGCTCCTCAGCGGCGAGGAGGACGTGGTGGAGGTGGCCCGCGCCTGCCGCAACCTCGACCGATACGACCCCCAGGACTTCATCATGCGCATCCGACTGGGGAAGGACCCCGGGGACTACGCCCAACCCAACGCCCTGGGCGCCCAGGTGGCCCGGGCCGCCCGACGCCACACCGACACCACCCCCACCAAGGGCACCCGCCTCGAGTACGTGAAGACCCGCACCGGGTACGACATCGTCCGCCCCGCGAGCCTCCGGCGCCTCGACCACGGGTACTACCGTGAGATGGTGGACACGCTTCTGGACCGCCTCCGCATCCCCTGGCGACCCACCCAGCAAACGGAACTTGGCAGATGGTTGTAACCAACCCCCGGATACCGACGAAGGGGCAGCTTAAAGTCCCCCGCCGTCCATCATAACGACGATGGGATGCACAAGCGAGGTCCACCTCTCCCTTAGCGGAGGGTGGATCGTCCGGGAGCACCGGATCTACCGAGAAGGTAGCCTGGCCTCCGAATCCGTCTTCGGCGAGAAGGTCGACCCCCACGGGATGCCTGCCCGCGCCACCTAGCCTCCGACGGACCCACGCAACCTCACCCGCCTCGAACCCCCGCGAGCGTAGCCTACCCACCGACCTCCACCCGCCAGCTCCGAGGCTCCATCCTGCACCCACCACGCACCCACTTGGTCCGCCGCCAGGTCCCCGCCCATCCCTATCTGCCCTATGTCGCTTCTATGCGCGCGTGCGCGTAGCACCCGCTGGGATGGGCCACGCTAGCCGTCAGCTATAAGTAGGAGGTCAGCATAGGGGGGCTGCGCGCCCGACCCTCCGGGGACGGGTGCCACCCCCCACGCCGCACCCAACCTTCAAATAGGATGGGTTCGTACGGGGGGATACGCCTGGGCCCTTCGGGGATCAGGCGAACACCACCCTCCGGTGGCCGCAACCTTCAAATAGGAGGCGGCCCTT
>CAZDGP010000093.1:0-6369 GCA_964505085.1 uncultured Thermoplasmatales archaeon | reverse complement strand
GGAGGCTTGGAGGCAAAGAACGCTCGACCACCCTGAGCATCGCTACCTTGTGGCTCCTTGGCCTTCAACCTTGGGGGAAGCTCCCCAGGGGAACTCTCCGGGCGTGGCCTCAGGTCCACGGGTTCTGGAGGTCCACCAGCTTGTCCTTGAAGAAGCGCACGAAGATCCAGGCCAACGCCGCCGTGAGGAACGCGGTCTCCCGGGCCATGTACCAGAGGCTCCGCGTGTGCGCGTCCAGGTCGTTCGCCGCGTAGTAGAATCCTGCCGAGTACGCATCCCGTACCAGGAGCGCCAAGGCGATGACGAAGATGCCCACCACGAGGATGTCCCCGTAGAAGAGCATCCGCTTCACGTCCCGCTTCTCAAGGTTCTCGGTCATCAAGGGTATCCCATCCCATGCAAGGGAGCCCCGCGAGCTTACTTAAAGGTTCGTGGGCGGTGCCGCGCCCTGCTCCACCTCCGTGCCACAACCCTTAAGTAGCCTCACGGGAACCCCCGTGCCGGACCCTCCCAAGGTCCCGGGGTGTTCCGAGCATGGAAACGGACAGCGGTTCACGTCGATTCCTCCCCATCCTTACGGTGGTGATGCTCGTCATCACCGCAGGCTGGGTCACGGCCGAAGGTTCCCTGAGCTTGGCCAACAACGGCGACGCCGGCGTCGACGCCTCCGTGGGCGACACAGGGACATCGGGTCTCGGTGCCGACGCAAGCTCCCAGGTGGACGACGAAACCACCGAGATGGAAGCTGATGCGAGCACCCCCAACGCCGACGTCGACCCGACCGTTGAACCCGTCGATGCCCCCCACGTGGATGCGCCCGACACCGGATCCACAAGCGTCTCCATGCCCACAACGGACGGCACCACCGAAGCCCTGCTTGAAGGGACGGAAGCTACCGATAACGCCGCCCGCAGCGTCACCGACCGCGCTTACCAGGCTCTCCCCCGAGATGTTATCGACCTCGACCTCGCCCTGGATGAGGGCATCATCCTCGACCCGGACGTCATCCCCCTCCTCGACCTCGACAGCATCCCCACCGCCAGCCTCCAGGCGGAGGCCCACATCGCGACGACGGTCTCCTTCGTGCGGACCACCCAGGAGGAGCTCGGGGCCGCAGCCCTCGGGACCTCCACCCCCATCCCGTCGAGCTCCCCCGGGGACCTCGCCACCTTCACCTCCCCCATGGACCCCACAGTGGGCGATGTCCACACGGATGCGAACGGTCCCACGTCGGCCAACCACGCCAAAGCCAACGGAGGCACCGCACCCAACGACGTGGCAGGGCCCACGAGCTCGGGCACCTCGGACGCCACCGTGCAGACCCGGACAGCGGCCCTTCCCGAGATCCTCCTGAACCAAGGGACCACAGCCGCCATCGCGGCGGCCGCAGCCGGCCTCCTGCCCTACCTGGCGTGGGTCCTCTACCACCGCATCCGCGGACACGCCGTCCTCAACAACCCCACGCGGAAGACGATCTACGACCGCGTGTGCGAGGAACCTGGTCTGGGCGTGAAGGAGCTGGCGGCAGCCGCGGATGTCTCCTACAGCACGGCATCCTACCACCTGGACCGCCTCCGTGACGCGGACATGGTCGTCGTGAACCGCGACGGGAACCGCCTGAGCTTCTACCAGAACGGCGGCGAGTTCACGGAGGAGGAGCGCGAGCTCCTGCCCCTGCTTCAGAACTGCGAGGCCATGCGCGTCCTCGAGGACATCCTCGAGCACCCCGGCACGTACCGGGCCCGCATCGCCGAGCGCCTTGGCGTCACAGCCACCACCATCAACTGGCACCTCAAGGCGCTCCTCGAAGCAGGTCTCGTGGAGGAGAACCGCGAAGGGCGCACCGCCCACCTGTTCGTACCCCGGGCACGCCTGGAGGAGACCGTGGTCCCGCTGGTGGAGAAGGCCCCCAGCGAGAAGATGGAGTGGGCCAACCCCGTCATGAAGATCCAGGCGGACCTCGGCAGCGCCGCTCCCGCCTGATACCCCGCGACGACCCTCTTCCTAACCTCACCTTCCAGGCTGTCCTCCGGCGGGACGAAAGTTATAAACGCTTGGCCATGCTACGAGGGGCCGCGCAACCGACCCCTGCAGGTGGAGGTTGGGTGCGCGAGGCGAAAGGCGCCGGCTAAACTGGGGAGGTAGGCCTTCCCTGTCACCCGAAATGGCCTATAAGCGGGAGTTGAAGGCGCGGGGCGGCGTGCCCAGCGCGTTTGCGAGCCGGGAACCGACGATGAGACCTCGTCCCTCGGGGTCATGGGTGCACGGTCGATGCAGCCGGAGGGCGGCACACCGTGATTCACCACGGGCACCGGGTCAGGCACGGAAGTGAGCAGCCCCACCGTGGACCAGCGACGCTCGTGGGGTCGCGGGGTCGAGAAGGTTCCCGGGCATCTCGCAGATGCGGCTGAACGTCCACCCGAGCCCGCCGGCGCCCGCCAAATCCTTCCCAACCAACGACGGGTCCCAGCCGCGGCCTTCCCCCGACGCGTGCGATCCTTCAGCGGACAGGTTCCCAAGTTCCCCCGGTCCCCTGTTGACTGAACGGGCACGGTCCCATGAGCGCTGCGCTTGCCCCCTTATGCGTAGGTGGTCACAGACGGGGATGGCGGGAACGCCATGGCCCGTGGAACCCGCCTCCGCAACGATCCTCGCTCCGCGACGTCCCCAGCCTGCGGTGACGGACGCTGGGCGGCGGACGGGTCGAGGGCGTGGTGGGTCCTGCTCTGCATCGTGCTCCTCCTGGTTCCCGCCTTCCCGGCCCAGGCGGGTGGAGGCGGAGGGGGCAACCCGGTGGTGACCCCAGGTATCGACCGTGTCTTGGACCATCCCTCCGGGGAGGACCTGGAGCTCATCGTTCTCTTCGAGGCACCCCCCACGCAGCACCAGGTGAACGCCCTCCGGGACCACGGGCTCACCGACCTGGCGACGTTCTCCATCATCCCCGCGGTGGGAGCGCGTGGAACCCCCCTGGAGGCTCGAGCCGCCCTTGGCACCGTGGGGGTTCAGGACGTGTACCCCAGCGAACCCCTGGAAGCGCATCTGGCGGAGAGCCGCGTCACCATCGAGGCCGACCACGTGCCCCGGAGCACCGGCATCGCCGGAGCCAACGTCACGGTGGCCGTGGTGGACAGCGGCATCGACGCCGACCACCCCGCCTTCGACGACCGCGTGCAGGTGGGGATGCGGTTCAGCGACGACGGAGCCCGGGAGCACCGCCGCGACGCCGACGGTCACGGCACCCACATCGCAGGCATCGTCGCCGGCAACGGCGCCGAGAGCCGGGATGGTCGCCAGCGAGGTGTGGCCCCCGAGGCCGGTCTCGTGGGGCTCGACATCAGCCATCCCTTCACCACCAAGAACGCCCTGCGGGCCTTCGAATGGATCCACGAGAACCACGAGGAGGAGGGTATCCGCGTGGTGAGCAACAGCTGGGGTCGCGACCGGGACGAGACCCGCTTCGACCCCGACGATCCCGTGGTCCGCGCAAGCAGCGCCCTGGTGGCCGACGGCCTCGTGGTGGTGTTCAGCGCCGGGAACAAGGGGGATGCCCCCTCGAGCCTCACGCTGGAGGCCATGAACCCCAACGTCGTCACCGTGGGAGCCACCGACGACCAGGGGCACGTGACGGAGTACAGCAGCCGGGGCCCCCCCTTGAACGAGCGGGGTGAGCCCCTCCCGTGGACGAAGCCCGACGTGGTGGCTCCGGGGAACAGCATCGTCAGCGCCCGAACCCAGGATGGTGACGGGTCGGAGCTCCACGCCCTCGTGCGGAACAGCGAGGACCGCTACTACGTCTCCATGAACGGCACGAGCATGGCCGCACCCCACGTGGCAGGGGTGGCGGCGCTCCTCCTAGATGAGGAGCCCACCCTTACGCCCCTGGCGGTGAAGTCCCTCCTGCAGGCGGCGGCCGTGGACCGGGGCGAGACAGGTCCCGACGACGCCTACGGCTACGGCCTCGTCAACGCCCACACCGCCCTCGAGGCGCTATCCGCTGACAAGGGTGAGGAGGTGGTGGTGACGCGCGAGCGCCGCGTCCCCGTCCACGAGGAGGGCTCCCTCGTCGTGGCGCAGGATGGGGTGGTGGTAGAGGACCGCAGCGCTCGCGCCCCCCCGCGGGACGCCGTGGAGCACACGGTGGACGTGCCGCCCCGAGGGCGCAACGTGGTGCTCACGTTCTCATGGACCGCGTCCTCGGCGGACTTCGTGGTGACGCTGGAGCGCGGCAACCGGGAGCTGGGGCCCTTCACGTCAGAGGACCCCACTCAGGAGGTCACGATGAACGTCTCCGTGCCTCAACCCGGGTCGTGGACCGTCCGCGCCGAGCCCCGGTCCACCGTGTCGCAGACGGACTACGTACTCCACGGGTACGTCACGGTGCTCGAGACCCGCGTCATGCAGGGTCCCGACGGCTCCGGCAGCCTGGGCGACCCACCGCAGCTCCGGGGGGACGGGGACTACTTCGAGGAACCCCGGACACCCCAGGACGCGTTGCTGAGGGCCGTGGACGGGGCCGTCGTCACGCCTCCCCGCACCGTCACGGCGCTCCTGGGCCTCGGAGGGCTCGCCGCGGGCTTCGTCCTCCGCACCATCGGCCCGAGCCGCTTCAAGTGACGCGAAGCGTGCCCCGTCAGCGTTGCTCGCGACGCATGGGGTTGCGGTTGCCCGTGTTGCCACCGCGCTTCCGCTCCACGTCCATGTGCTCGGGTTCCTCCAGGTTCTCCCGGGACCAGGACCAGATCCGGAGGACCCCCGGAAGCTGCACGATGACGTCCTTCATGCGCACGACATCGCTGTCATCGTCCTCATGGTTGTAGATGCCCTTCCAGGAGACGACCTTGTGCACGACCCCCGTGCCCGCCGTGGGTTCCTCCCAGTTCCGGGCGTTGTCCGTGGTACCCTCCACCACATGCTCCAGGACCAGGCTCTGGTCGTCGAACTCCTTCAGTTGACCGCGGAACGCTCGCTCGTCCGACATCACGACGATGATCTCCTCGCCCACCATCGGGTCGAGGCGTCTCTTGAGTACGCTCATGTGAACACCTTGACCCCCCCGATGGTGAACCCCTACTTAACGTTTCGCCCTCCCCGGGGCGGCAGGGCGCACCGCGAGGAAGCACACCTCGAGGATGGGGGTAACGTTTATCTGACCTCAGGGGGTTGGAACGCGCAAGGGGCGGACGCACACCATCCCGCTAGGGGACCCTCCCCCGGGAGCACCGCCCCAAGGAGGACCGACACATGACCTTCGAGCTTCCCGATCTCCCGTACGCCTACGACGCACTGGAACCCCACATCGACGAGCAGACGATGCGGATCCACCATGACAAGCACCACGCCGGGTACACCCGGAAGTTCAACAACGCCCTCGAGGGCCACAAGGACCTCCAGAAGCGTGACGCGGTGGAGATCCTCCGGAACCTCAACAAGGTGCCCGAGGACATCCGCACCGCCGTCCGACGCAACGGTGGCGGCTACGTGAACCACAGCCTCTTCTGGGAGGTCATGAGCCCCAACGGCGGCGGAGAGCCCGGCGGCAGCCTCGCCGACGCCATCGACGCCGAGTTCGGGAGCTTCGGCAGCTTCCGCGAGCGCTTCACCAACGCCGCCGGCGGCCGCTTCGGCAGCGGCTGGGCCTGGCTCGTGGTGGACAGCAACGGCGAGCTCGACGTCTTCAACACCCTCAACCAGAACAGCCCCTACATCGAGGGCCACACCCCCATCCTGGGCCTCGACGTCTGGGAGCACGCCTACTACCTCAACTACCAGAACGAGCGCGGCAAGTACGTCGACGCCTTCTGGAACATCGTGAACTGGGACGAGGTCCAGACGCGCTTCGACGACGTCATCTGAGGGCCGATCCTCGAGCCAGAGGGGGTTCGTCCCCTCCACCTTCACCCCCGCCTTCCCCTCCTTTCTCTTCTCTTATTCTTCCTGGTGATGGTCGAGCGCTCGATCCTTCGCTTCGCTGCGGATCAGGTCAGGATGGGGCTCGGAACTTGCTTCGCAAGTGCTAGGTGGAGGGGGCTCGGAACCGCGCTGCAGAAGTGCGAAGTGGAGGGGGCTCGGAACTTGCTCCGCAAGTTCCTCGGTTCTCCCGAACCGGACGAGAGCCCGAAGGGCCGGCAGGTTCGCCTGACCGATGTAGGAGGGAGGGCGAGCCTGGCGAAGGGCTGAAACTCCGGTTCGGGGAACTTTCGAACCCTGCTCTGAGACTTGCTAAGTGGAGGGTGGCTCGGAACTTGCTCCGCAAGTTCCTCGGTCTTCACCGCGAAGGGAGAGACGGGCAGAGAACGCTTCGCGGTGGACTTTCGAACCCTCCTCTGAGACTTGCTAAGTGGAGGGTTCGAAAGCGGACCCGCCGCG
>CAZDGP010000092.1:0-6524 GCA_964505085.1 uncultured Thermoplasmatales archaeon | reverse complement strand
CCACGTCTTGAGCTCCACCTGGAGGTCCGTGTGCTCCTCCATGTAGGCGAGGGCGGTGGCGAGGTTCACGGCGTCGTTGCTTCCGGGGCCCGGGCTCACCTCCAGGTGGATGAGCACGCCGAGGGCGCGCCCGTCCTCCAGGGTGATGGGGCTTCCGCTGTCCCCGGGGATGCCGGGGCTGTTGAAGTACATGTCCGTGCTCCACGTGGAGCTGGCGGTGACGACGCCCTCGTGGGGGTCCAGGTCGTCGGCGCTTCCCTCGCGGATGGCGCTGTTCCCGTACATCAGCACCTCGTCCCCGAAGCTCACGCTCGAGGGGTCCACGATGCCGGTGGGGCCGCCGTAGACGCGCATGGCCGGGTGGACCTCGTCCCGGTACTGGGGCAGGACCATGAGGAGGGCGAAGTCGTTGTACGAACGCGCCGCGTCGCTCCCCTCCTCCGCCGCGTCCATGGTCTTCCAGGAATCGTACACGAGGGCGCCCATGGCCTCACCCTCCGCGAGGGTCACGCGCTCACCCAACTCCACGTTCTCAACGCAGTGGGCTGCGGTGCCTACGTAGAGGGTGCGGTTGTCGAGGCTCGAGAAGACGAAGTTCGCCGTGCAGGTGCCGTCCGCCACGCTCACGCCGGGCCGCACCGCGGCCTCGGCCATGGCGGGCCAACCGGGCGCGTACTCGCCCCGTTCCTCCGAGGCGTTCCCGTCGTCATCCACCGGAGGATCATCGGGCGTCTCCCCGTCGGAGCCGTTGGGGCCCTCATCCTCCGGGGTGGACCCGTTCCTTGGCGCCTGGTCACCGTCGTCCGTCCCCGTGCCCTCGGAGGGGTTCAGGGCGTCGCCTGGAGCCTGCTCCAGGCACCCCGCGAGCATGGGTGCGGCGAGCAGGAGGACAGCGAGCACGGTGACCCGGAGCCTCAGCATCATGCCCCAAGTCGCCCTGACGCCTGTATAAGCGTTGTGGATAACGCGTTGAACGTGAGGTAGGCGAAGCCCCCGCGGGACGCCATCACCGCACGTACGTGCGCAGGATCTCCGTGGTGTCCACGGGGGTGCTCTGGTGCAGCGTGAAGCTCACGTCGTAGGTCCCATCCACGAGGCTCTCGGCGCCCATCTGGGTCCAGTACACCTGGCTGTTCCCGAACCACACCGGCGGGAAGTCCCCGTCAGCGAAGGAGAGCAGCACACCCGCGGGGCTGGACATCTCGACCTCCCAATCGTTCTGGAAGCTGTAGTGCACGGCGTAATCCTGCGGGTCCTGGATGAGGATCCCGGCCTGGAGGGGTACGGGGCGCGGCGTGAAGGTCCACGTCACCGTGGAATCCTGCTCCACCGTCTGCATGGAGCCCTCTTGGAGCTCCGTGTCCAGCATGCGCACCGTAGGCGGTGCCACGTCCTCGTCCTGGGGTGCCAGGGGCCTGAGTTGCACCACGGGCGGCGCCTCGTTCTGGCTGTTCACGGACGTGAGGAAGAGCACGTACTGCCCCGGCTCCCGGTCCTGGGAGAGGTTCAGGATCAACGACCCGTCCACGGTGCTCACGCGACCGAGGAACGCATCGTCCGGACCCCACACCATGGCCTCAGCCTCCACCGGCGCC
This sequence comes from uncultured Thermoplasmatales archaeon, assembly GCA_964505085.1. Taxonomy (GTDB): domain Archaea; phylum Thermoplasmatota; class SW-10-69-26; order JACQPN01; family CAZDGP01; genus CAZDGP01. Next base: position 4,929 of record CAZDGP010000092.1, on the reverse strand, counting down.
CCATCGATACCCGTGAGGAGGAAGCCGCCGGTGGTCTCCGTCACCGGCACCTCCACGGGCACGAAGTGCGGCACGAAGCTGGGGTCCTCCTCCACGAGGATGTTCGCCGTGTACTCCACCGACCCGTCATCCGGCCAGATGCCCTGGAGGATCAGCTCCAGGTCCTCCCCGCCGTTCAAGCCCACGATGGCATCGAGCCAGATCGTATCTTGACCGAAGCTCTCCACGTGGCTGTACCGGTAGAGCTCCCCCTCCTCGGAGCTCAGGTACGCATCCATCTCCACGAAGCCCGGCGCGTTGTCCTCGTACGTCACCGTGACGTTCACGTGGGTGGGGACGTCCTGGGGCACGTAGGTGGTGAGGTCCACCGTGCGCTCCCACTGCCCGTTCACGAAGCCCGCGGGAAGCAGCGTCTCCGTGGGCCCGTAGGTGCCGGACTCCTCGAGGGTTCGCCGCATGGGGTCCATGTCCCCGAAGGTCAACGGCGTGACGTTCTGGAGGTTCGCCTGGGGGTCCTGACCGTCAGGCCCCGGGTTGTCCCCGTCGTTGGACTGGGGGTCCACGGCGGCCCCGCCGTCGTCGGCGAGGCACCCCGCCAACGGAAGGGACAGAGCAAGGGCGAGCATGAGGAGGGTCCGAGCGCGCATGCTCGCCGCGTCGGCAGGGCGGAGGATAAGGTTTGTGGTGACGGGGTTGCTCATGTCCCCCGTCACGACCCTGTGAACGTGAGCACGTCCATGCCCGTGAACCGGTCCCCCGTGTACACGTACCCGTTCAGCACCTGCGCATCCCACACGCTCCCACCCCGGTCCACGCGGTCCACGATGCGGGGGTTCACGGGGTTGCTGAAGTCCACGAGGGCCGTCCCCGCCATGTACCATCCCACCACGAGCATGTCCCGGTCCCCCACGAGGTCCCCGAAGTGGCTGGTGCAGGGGCGGAAGAGCGGCGGCAAGGGGTCGGCATCGTCCTCGGGCGTAGGAGCGCTCACGTACCCCAGCGGCACCGGCACCTCCTCCACCGTGAGATCGTAGAACCACAACGCGCCCACGGTGTCGCTCGCCGATACGCCCCCCGCCTCCGCGTACGCTCCGCACCCGTACGTGAGGGCACCCGTGTGCTCGTCACCGATGATGAGGAGGTCCCCGTTCCACGCGGGCTTGGCCCAGTGATGGATGTTGATGGCGGGGTTCGCGATGGTGGCCTTGACCTGCGGGTTCAGGGGGTCGTCGAGGTCCCACACCTGCGTGGCGGCCACCCCCGCGCAGTACCCCCGCGCCTCATCGTCGCTCACGTGGAACGTGATGTCGTGGCACGTGAGGACGTCGTCGGCGAAGCGCACGGGCTGGGGGTTCGCGGGGTCGCTGGCGTCGATGATGTCGACGCCCTGCGCCCCGACGCTGATGCTGCGGCTGTTGTAGATGAGGTGCGTCCCCGGGAGCACGGCGGCGTTGTGGCTTCCCACGTACTCCGTGCTGAGGTGCGTGGGGTCGGTGGGGTCCGTGACGTTCACGAGGTGGATGCCGTCCCACTCCGCCGCCACCACGGCCACCTTCCGGCCGTCGGCGTAGTGGAGCATGTCCACGTCCCGACCGAACAAGCCATCCACCTCCCCCACGACCTGGGGGTTCTCCGGCGTGCTCGCGTCCACCACGAAGAACCCATCGTCCAACCCGGCCACGTACACGTGGTCGCCCTCGGCCCACAGGCCCGAGCCCCGGGGCACGTCCGCCACGTGGGTCACGTGGGAGAGCCCCGTGATGGAGCCTGGGAGCGCCCCACCCGACGAGCCGGAGGCCGCATCCGCATCGCTTGCGCTGGGGGCGGCCGGTTGGATGCTCCCTGCGAGGAGGAGCGGCACGAGCACGAGAGCGGTCACGAGTCGGATGTGGCGGGTCAGGGGGAAGCCTCCGCCGCCCCCATCCGCCAGCATCACGTTAAGCGTTCCTCGCGGAAGCGTCTGGGTGCGGGGGCACCTACCGCACGAAGCTCAGGGTGTACGTCGCCACCTCGACGGGGGTGGACTCGTGGAGCGTGAAGCTCGCATCGTACGTGCCGGGCACGAGGTTCTCGTGGGCCGTGCCGCTTCCCAGGGCGTACATGAGCTCCCCCAGGTAGAGCACGTACCCGCTGTCCGCCTCGTCCACCAGCGTGCCCGCCGGGCTCGACAGCGTGCCCTCGAAGGCGTCCTTCACGATGAGGTTGTTGACGCCGGCGGGACCGGGCGCGTGCACCATGAGGCCCGAGGCCACGGGTGCCGTGGGGTGCTCCACGGTCCACTCCACCGTGCTGCCGGGGTCCACCTGCTGAAGCTCCCCCATGGAGACCTCCAGGTCCAGCATGCGAAGCGCCGGAAGCTCGGCCCCCTCCTCCGGCAACCCGAGAGGATGGAGCTCGAGACCCATCTTCGCCAGGTGCTTCGCGTGCTCCTCCGCGTTCGGACCGGGCTCCGCCTCGAAGCTCCTGAGGAGCACCACGTACTCCCCGGGGGTGGCGTTCTCACCGAGGTCCACGGGCACACCCTGGTCCCCGGTGAAGGTGCCGAGGAACGTGTCGTCGGGGCCCCACACCATGGCGTTGGCCGTGGCGCGGGCGCCGTGAGCACCACCCAGGTGGAACCCGTTCGTGCCCTCGGGCACGTCGAGAGCCACCGGCACGTGCTGAGGCACCACGGTGGCGTGGGTCATGACGGTGCCGGTGAGGTTCCACTCCACGTTCCCACCATCACCGGGGAAGTACCCGCCGATGTTGGCCACGAGGTCGTCAGCGCTCTCGAGACCCACCATGGCGGAGATCTGGACGATGTCAGCCTCCCCGTCGTACTCGTAATCGTACGTGTAGAAGGTGGCGCCATCTCCCGAGAGCCACATGTCCGCGGAACCGCCCTCGCTGCTGTAGTCCAGCGTCAGCATCACGTGGACGGGCACCCCCGCGGGCGCCTTGGACCCGAGGTCCACCTCGTCGAAGGCGTTCCCCGTGAAGCACCCGCCCAGGTAGCAGGTGTCCGCGGCGGAGAAGGACCCGGTCTCCTCCACCGGCACGTGCATGTTCTCCCCGTCGAAGGCGAACGCCTGCGCGACCGCGGCCTGCCCGGCCTCCGCCGCGCCCTCGGCGGCGTCGGTGCCCGCGTCCACGGTGCCTGTGGGGTCGTCGATGGCGATGTCGGTGCTCTGAGAGTCGAGGTCGTCGTCCCCTCCCAAACAGCCCGCGAAGGCCGCCGTAAGGAGGAGGAGCGACGCTAGCATAGCCTCCAAGCGCATGGTTCGCAGTTCACGGGGGGGTACATGAAGACTTCGGCCATGCCACGGACCCGTGAACCCCCCGGGGAAACCTTCTTCAACCCGACACGTCCCTGACGCACCCATGCCACGCTTGGGAGATCCCCCCGCGCCGCGCCACCGCCTCACCCTGGCGGCCGTGATCATCCTCCTCACCGCCGCCCTCGCCGGATGCCTCGGAGGCGACGACGGGGACGAGACCGGCGGACCCGGCGCCGGCGACGACGTCGGCCCCGTGCCCCAGAACTGGGCTGAGCTCGCCCTGCCCTACGACGACGGTCACGACCACCGCGACCCCGCCCAGCACCGGAACCTCTCCACGCCGAACCTCGAGGTCCTCGGGTACGACCCCCTGGAGACGGAGTACCACGGCGCCACCAGCGGCGACACCTTCTGCGGCGAGGTGAGCACCACGGGCGACAAGCGCATCGCCGCCACCCACAGCTTCGGCACCGACGTGGCCCTCATCCTCACGGACGTCACCGACCCCACGAACCCCCAGAAGGTGGGGGAGCTTGCCCTCCCCAACACCCACGTGTACGACGTGGCCATCACGGAGGACGCACGCTACGCTCTCCTCGGAACCACGCCCCTCGACTCGGGCCCTGACGAGGACGCCGACGGCAAGCGCGGCCTCACGCACACCATGCAACCCACCTTCACCGACGCCTGCGGGAACACGTACCAGGGCCCCACGGACCAGGTGCCCTACGACAGCGGCCTCGTCCTCGTGGACATCACCGACCCCACCGAACCCGAGGTCGTGGACTACGAGCCCCAACCCGCCCTGGGCGTCCACAGCGTCTTCAGCACGAACGTGGACGGCACCGACTACGTCCTCACCGGCGTCACGAACCTCGCCCACTCCAACAGCTACTTCGGGTTCTTCACCATCGACGAGTCCCTCGCCGGACCCCAGCTCCTCACCTACGGCACGTGGTCCAGCCAGACCCCCGAGGAGGAGGGGGACGCCGAGGAACCGCCCCTCACCAACGGACACGTGGACGGGTGGATCCAGAAGCACCCCGACACCGGTGAGCTCCTGGCGTACCTCGCCAACTGGAACGGCGGCCTCCTGGTGCTGGAGATGAACGGACCCGGCGACCTCCGGGAGCTTGGACGCTGGAGCGACTGGGACCCCGACGCCGGCAGCGGCATGGTGGGGCAGTACCACGGCGCCCGCCCCCTGGACACCACGTGGGATGGGAAGCACTACACCTTCGTGGGGCAGGAGGTCAGCCAACGCCCCGAGAGCCGGCCCACCGGGCAGGTCGTGATGCTCGACACCACCGACCCCACCGACCCCACGCCCGTGGCGCGGTGGACGCTCCCCGTGGACGTCTCCTGGCAGGAGACCCTCCAGTTCAGCACCCACTACTTCGACGTGGATCAGGAGGAACGCATCCTCTACGTGAGCACGTACCACGGCGGCCTCTGGGCCGTGGACGCCGACCCCTCGCAGGGCCCTGAACTCCCCACGCTGGGGGTCTTCGTCCCCGACCGCGTCCCCCCCAACCCCCAACCCGAGGGCCTCAGCGACTACAGCTACACGTGGACCCCCATCGTAATGGAAGCCTGGGTCATGGACGACGGGCACGTCTTCACCATGGACGCCCAAAGCGGCGCCTACATCCTCGACCTCCACGAGGAC
>CAZDGP010000091.1:0-6546 GCA_964505085.1 uncultured Thermoplasmatales archaeon | reverse complement strand
GTGAAAAGGACCTTCATGCGGGGTCCTCCGGGTCGTCGAGGAAGAGGAGCTCCCCGGACTCGATGACCTCCAGGGCCTCGGTGCGGCCGTCGGGGAGGGCCTCGGCGTGGAGGAGCCCCTTGGCCTTCAGGTTCCCCACGTGGTGGCTCACGGTGGCCTTGCTCTTCCCCAGGGCCTCGGCGAGGTCGCTCTGGGTGCAGCCGGGATGGTCGATGATGTACCGCAGGATCCGCCGCTGCTGCTCGTTGAGGATCTCCTCGTAGCGGATGCTCAGGAGGGGAAGCTGGGTCTCCCCGCCGGAGCGTTCGTCCACCGTGACCGCCCGGACGCCCTCGAGGAGGCACGTGAGGAGCGCAGCGCTGCTGATGATGGACGTCCCACCGGTGATGTTGAAGACGACATCGTCGTCGGGGGCCTCCCGCACGCGGGTGCGGATGGCCCGGGCGCAGGTGAGCACGTCGAAGGCGTCGAGCTCCCGGGCTTCGAAGTCCACGTCGAGGTCGCGGCAGTAGGTGCGCACGGCTTTGGCGGCGGCGCGGCTCCGCTCGTGGGTGTCGTGGAACACCACCACCCCCTCGACGTTGTCCCGTTGCCGGATGGTGGGGATGAGCTTCTGGGGGGTGAAGCCGAGCGTGCCGAAGATGCGCGTCATGGGTTGGTCCTCCAGGGCGGGTCCTGGTTCTTAACACCCAAGCAACCTATCGGTTACGTTAGTTAGTTCGATATGTTATCTAACTATCTGAAGTTAATCCCAGGCGGTGGGGGTACCATACCGGATGTGATGAGCTCCGTGCCCCTCGACGTGTACACCGAACTGAGCACCGCCCGCCAGCATCCCCGCACGTCCGCGACCCCCGCGCACCCCCTCCACCACCCCCGGCCCGCTCCGGGAAGGCCGGAGGACCCGCCAGCCCCGGGATCCCCCTTCCGGGGCGTGGAGGCCGTGGCCTTCGACCTCGACGGGACCCTCGTGGACTTCGTGGGGATGAAGGAGACCCAGTGCACCGCCGCCGCCCGCGCGCTCCGGCGAGCCGGGCTCCGCCGGCCCGTGGCGGCCATGCGGGACCATATGCTGCGGCTCGTCTTCCACGAGCTCGACGTGGAGTGGGACGGTGTGGTGGCGGCCTTCCTCATCGACACCCTGGGCCACGTGGACGACGCCCTCCACGAGGCCGGTCAGGACGCCTGGGAGGCGGCGGAACGGGAGGTGGAGGCCTTCCCGGGCGTCGAGACCCTGCTCCGGACCCTCCGAGCCCGGGGGAAGCGCCTGGCGGTGGTCACCGACGCCCCGGGCCCCAAGGCGCGCAAGCGCCTCCGGTGCACCGGGCTCCACCGCTACTTCGACGTGGTCCTCACCCGGAGCGAGCACCCCGGCGGCAAGGGGGACCCCACACCCTTCCGGGACCTCCTGGCACGCTGGGACCTGGCTCCGGAGGCGGTGGCCATGGTGGGGGACAACCCCCTCCGGGACGTGCGCTCCGCCCGGGCCCTCGGGCTCCCCACGGTCCTCGCCCGCTACGGGTTCCAGCAGGCCTTCGCCAGCGACCGCCCCGGCGACCGCGCCGAGGCCGAGGTGGGGCACCCCCGGGACCTCCTGGAGGTCCTCCCCGCGGAGCCGGTTCAGGCATCCTGATACCGTTCTCACCGTTGGGAGGATGCCCGTCGGGGTTGCGTCCGCGGCTCGGAGACCGTGCACCGCCAACCCCGGACCTATAGGACCCTATAGGTGGCTTGGTGGGCGTCCCAACGGATGCATCGACACGTTCCACCCCTTGGGAACCGCCTCCCATCTACACGTTCCACGGGCTATGGCGACGTGTAGATGCATCGGCAACGTGTAGACGGGTCCCCGTGAACCCTTATACCCTGGAGGGCACTACAAGGGGTACCATGGGACTCAGGTCGTGGATCGCGAAGTTGCGCCGCAAGTGGGCTCGCGCCAGCAAGGCCGAGTCCCTGTACAGTCGGATCACGGGGAAGCAGGTCCTGGAGCACAAGGTGCGCAAGGGACTGCTCAACGCCCTCAAACGCCAGCCGGGCCTCTCGTTCCCGGAGCTCCAGCGCCACGCGGGCCTCAGCGCGGGGACCGTGGAGTGGCACCTGGACAAGCTCCAGCAGGAGGGCTTCATCACCGCGTCCCGGGATGGGAGGACGCGGCGGTACTTCCCCAAGGCCACACCCCCGGACCTGAAGAAGGCCATGGTGCTCCTGCGGGATGCCTCCCGCCGGGAGCTCGTGACCCGCGTGCTCCGCAGCCCCGGCATCCACCAGGGCGCCCTGGCGGACGCCATGGGGTTGAGCCACGCCACGGTGCACCACCACGCGAAGCGCCTGCTGGAGGCCGACCTCCTGCGGAAGGAGAAGGACGGCCGCACCGTGGGCTACCAGGTCCCCAAGGACGCGCGGAAGGTCGTGAAGGAGGCTCTCAACAAGGTCCCACCGACCTGAAGCCCCCCCCGCGTCCGTTCCCCCCCCCCTTCCCCCTCGGCCATCCGGTGGCGGGCCGGTCACCCCCACCCCCCCTTCCCTTCTCTCGAACCCTACAACGTGAACCCTTCCCGGGGCGTGAAGTCCACGTCCCAGCGCTCCTCGAAGCGCGAGGGGTGGTACCGGGACGCATCCACCCCGGGTGCCTCCCCCAGGATCCCCGCCGCCACGGCATCGCCCAATGCGGGGGCACGCATGAACCCGAAGCCGTTGCCACCCACGAGGAGGTGCAGGCCCTCCATGCGGGGGTCCGGCCCCGCCAGGGGGTGGCGGTCCGGCGTGGCCGCCTCGATGCCGCTCCATGAGCTCACGATGCGCGCCGTCCCCGCGGCGGGCACGCGGGTCGTGATGTGCTCCGCCACCTCCTCCTTGAAGCGCCGGTCGGCCCCGCGCTCCTGGAACTCCGCATCCGGCTCCGGCTCCACGGGCTCGAGGCGCGTGCCGTCCCCCACCAGGAGCTTCCCCTGGCCCTCGGGGCGGGCGTAGAAGCCGCGGGCGGCGTCGTGGAGGAGCGGGAGGCCCTCCGGCGGTGCCCAGTCCACGAGCGCTAGCTGCGCCGTGTACCCCCGGATGGGCACGGGGAGCCCCATGGGTGACAGGAGCTGGGGGGTCCATGCGCCGGCGGCCACCACCACGTGCTCCGCCTCCACCGCGCGGTCGCCCCCGAGCACGACGCGGGGCCCGTCCGCGCCGGGTTCCACGCGCTCCACGGGGTCGAACCACCGTACGTCCACGCCGCCCTCCACGTGGGCCTCCCCCAGGAGGCGCCGGATGGCGTCGGTGACGAGGCTCCACCCATCGGTGGGGGTGTGGAGCACGGATGCGACGCCGTCGAGGTCGAGGGTGTCGAGCCCCGGGAGGTCCCGCGCCTCCTCCGGGGTCAGGAGCTTCGCGGGGACGTCGGCGTTGCGGAGGAGGCGCCGCGCGCGCTTGGCGCGGCCCTCCCGGTCGGGGGGGACGAGGGTGACGTTCCCGGGCTCGTGCCAGGCGAGGTCCTTCACGCCGTCGAGGGGTTCCGCGGCGGCACGTCGGTACACCTCCCGGCTCTCCCGCACGAGGCGCACATCCACGGGGTCCCAGGCGGCCTGGCAGAGGAGCCCGGCGCCGACGCCGCTGGCGCCGCTGCCGGGCCCCATGCGGGAGACGAGGAGGACGTCGGTCTCCCCGCGCTCGTGGAGGGCGTGGGCGGTGCAGGCGCCCAGGATGCCGCCGCCGACGATGACCACGCGCTTCGTGATGGGGGGCACGAGGGCGGGGAGGGACGCGGGGGTGGAAAAGGGTTCGGGCGCGGGCGCGCCCCAGGGAGCCCCTCCACGCTAGGTCACCGGGTCAGAGGAACTCGCTGGGATCCGTCAACGCGTCCCGCACCCGCTCCCCCTGCCAGAGCAGGAGGGCGGCGAGGGCGAGGAGCGTGAGCGTGCCGCCCCACACCTGTCCGAAGTCGAAGGCGAAGACGATGGCGTCGACGCTGAGGGCGATGGCGGCGCCCACGAGGAGCCCCCGGTGGCGGATGGCGTAGGCGATGCCGCCCACCACGAGCATGAGCGCGCCGAGGGCGATCTCCACCTCCTCGCTTCCGCCCAGAGCCAGAGCCTCGTGGGCGTAGGGCACGAAGCTCACGGCGAGACCCGCCGTGGCCAGGGCCGCGGGCAAGGTGCGGTCCTCGGCGTCCAGGACGCGGTCCAGGACCACGGTGGCCGCCACCAGGGCGACCTGGAGCCCGAACCACATGATGAAGCTCGCGTTACCGTCCAGGAGGGTGAGGCTCGAGCCGCCGGCGGCCACGGTGAAGGCCACGACGCTCAAGGCCGGGACGAAGCCGTGGGAGCGCCGGAGGGCAAGGAGCGCGGCGGGGAGGCCCAGAGCCAGGAGCGCCACCCCCACGTGGAGGGGGTCGGGGAAGGTGGCGGCGGCGAGGGGCGCCATGCCGCTGGCGAGGACGGCGTCGGCCAGGCGCTCGCGCTGGGGTTGGGTGAGGAGGAGCAGGAGGCCGGTGCCGCTCAGGGCGGCGCCGGCCACCGCGAGGTGCCACGTGCTTTGGGGTGGGTCCAGCCCGATGAGGACGAAGGCGATGGCGGCGGCGCCCAGGAGCACCGCGGCGGCGCCGTGGAGGACGCCGGTGCTCCACCCGGCCTCGTCGTCCCGGCGCTCCCCCGTGAGGAGGGGGGCGTACCGTGCACGGAGGGCGTCGGCCTGCTCCTCGTTGACGATGTCGTCCGCCACCCACGCGTCCGCCTCGCTGTGGAGGGTCTCGGCGAACTCCCGGTCAGGCATGGCGCGGAGAGCAACCCGCGAGCTTATGAACGTGTCGAGCTATGGTGACGCCCATGACGGACGGGGCCCGGTTCGAGACCTGGGACGAGGCGTACGAGGGGACGCCGCCGTGGGACATCGGACGTCCCCAGGGTGTCGTGTTGGACCTCCTGGAGCGGAACGCCTTCGGCAGCCCGGGGGGTGAGGGCACCTACAGCGGGCACGTGCTCGACGTGGGCTGCGGCACGGGGGAGCACGCGTTGTACCTCGCGGAGGCCGGGTTCGACGTGCTGGGCGTGGACGCCTCGGAGCGCGCCATCGACGCGGCGCGGGCGAAGGCGGAGGCGCGGGGGGTGGAGGTCACGTTCGAGGTGTACGACGCGCTCCGGTTGCCCCTCATGGGTCGGCGCTTCGACACCGTGCTGGACGTGGGCCTCTACCACACCTTCACCCCCGGAGAGGCCGAGCGGTACGTGGAGGGCCTCGCCAACGTGACCCGGGCCGGCGGGCGGGTGCACGTGCTCTGCTTCAGCGACCTCGAACCCGAGGACTGGGGCGGGCCCCGGCGGATCCCCGAGGCCGAGCTGCGCCGCGTCTTCGGCGGCGAACCCGAGGGGGAGGCGGCGGCCTTCCGCGTGGACCGCATCGACGCGGCGCTCTACGAGACCACCATCCACGATGAGGGCGGCGGCCACGCCTGGTGCGCCTCCTTCACGCGCCTGCACGAGTGAGGCCTCAGGACGCGGAACGGGTTGCCCCGGGGGGTTGCGCCTCCGCAAACCTCATCATGCCCCCGGCCCCTGGGAGGGGTTGCCATGGTCTCCGTCGAGTCCCAGATGCTCCCCCTGAAGACGAAGGCGCCCACCTTCGAGCTCCCGAACCACAACCCCCACGTGGACCAGGACACGGTGGCCCTGGAGGACGTGGCGGAGGGCCGCGACGCCGTGCTCGTGGCGTTCTGGTGCAACCACTGCCCCTACGTCCAGCACATCCGCCGCACCTTCTCGGACTACGCGCGGGAGCTGGTGGAGGAGAACGTGGGCGTCGTGGCGGTGATGAGCAACGACGTGGACCAGTACCCCGAGGACGGTCCCGAGGAGATGCGTCGGGAAGCCCAGGACCTGGGGTACGTCTTCCCCTACGTCCACGATGAGACCCAGGAGGTGGCGAAGGCGTACCGCGCCGCCTGCACCCCGGACCTCTTCCTCTTCGACGGGAACCTCGAGCTCGCCTACCGGGGGCAGTTCGACGGGTCCCGCCCCGGCAACGACGAACCTACCACGGGGGAGGACCTCCGGGAGGCCGTGGACCGCGTCCTCGCGGGGGAGGGCGTGCCCGCGGACGAGCAGTCCCCCAGCATGGGGTGCAACATCAAGTGGGCTCCCGGGAACGAGCCCGCGTACTTCCCCGGGTGACGCCATCAAGGGTCCCATGGGGCAAAGGTAAGGCCCCCAGGGACCCTTACGGGGGGTAGATGGTGCGGCACCGCCCCCTCCTCACGCTCCTCGTGGTCGTGCTCCTGGCGTCCACGCTGGCCCCCGCGAGCCTGGCCCAGGGGAACCAACCCACGGTGGTCGTGGTGGCGGTGGAGGGCGTCGTGGGCCCCCACACCGTCATGGACGTGGAGCGGGCGCTGGAGGAGGCCGAGGGACGGGATGCACCCCTCGTGGTGCGGTTGAACACGCCCGGCGGCCTCGTCTCCAGCACCCGGGAGGTGGTGGGGCTCCTGCTGAACGCCGACGTCCCCGTCATCACGTACGTGGGTCCCCAGGGGGCCACGGCGTTCAGCGCCGGCACGTACATCCT
>CAZDGP010000090.1:0-6576 GCA_964505085.1 uncultured Thermoplasmatales archaeon | reverse complement strand
TAGGTATCAGCCGCCGGATGACGGTGGGGGTTCAAGTGGGTTTCGGTCGCGGGGGTGGGGGTGGAGGTGCATGGACAGCTTCGGGGTTCCCCACCGTGCATGAACCAGCGGCCTGCTTACCCCAGCGAGCGTCGTCATGAGGTGAGGTCCGCAGACCGTTCGTTCCCGTCCCAGAAGAACGCGCTCACCAGCACGTTCGTGTCGAGCACCAGCTTCACGTGGCCTCATCCCGCAGCTCGGCGATAGCCCGCTCGACATCCTCCCGGCTGATCCCCTCCTCCTCGGCGTGCGCCTGCCCCCACTCGAGCAGGCGCCGCATCTCCTCCTCGTCGGGTGTCTTGATGCGCTTCAGGACGATGGTGTCACCCTCCCCGTACACGACGAAGAGCTGCCCCGGCTCCAGGTGGACCTTCTCCCGGACCGATCGCGGGATCACCACCTGGCCACGGGTGGAGACCCGGGTGGTTTCGACCTCGGACATGGTAAGGAAGTAAGATGTTCTTACTACTTGATGTTGGTGATGGGTGTAGGTGGTAGGCCTATAGGTGGCTATAGGCCGCTATGGGTCCATGGGGTGGCGGGGAGGGCTCGACCTAAGGTTAAGATGGAACTCGGAACCGCGCTGCGGTTCCGAGATGCTCACGAACCGAAGGAGACGGGCTGAGTCTCGGTTCGTGGCACTTCTCAACCCTTCACCTAGACATCTGAGGAAGGGTTGAGAAGCGGACCCGGAGCCGAAGGCCCGGGTTCGGGAGCGAGCGGTAGCGAGCGCGTCCCGGAGGGACGTCGTTGTGACCAAGACCGTGCGCAGCACGGTCGCGGGCGCAACGTCAGCGGACCCGGAGGGATTTGAACCCCCGATCTACAGCTCCGAAGGCTGTCGCCTTATCCAGTCTAGGCTACGGGTCCAGTGGGCATGAGGAAACGGGTGCCTGTATTTGAGTGCATCGAAGGTGCGGGGTCCGGTCCTACCCCACGACGCTCCGCAACGCCGCCACCGCTTGGTCGATGCCGGCGTCCGTAATCTCGCGATGCGTGACGGCGCGGACCTCGGTGTCGCTCACGACGCTGAAGAGCACATCGTGCTCCGCCTCGCAGCGCGCCTGCACCTCCTGCGGCGCCAACCCCGTCTCCGACACGTCCACGATGAGGATGTTCGTCTCGGGCTCCCGGAAGCTCACGGGGAGGTCGCGGATGCCCTTCGCCAGGCGGGCTGCGCGCTCGTGGTCCTCGTGGAGCCGCGGGAGGACGTTGTCGAGGGCGACGTCGGCGCAGGCGGCGAGGATGCCGCTTTGCCTCATGGCGCCGCCCAGGGCCTGGCGGACCTTGCGCACGTCCCGGATGAAGGCCTCGGACCCCACCACCATGCTCCCCACGGGGCAGCTGAGGCCCTTGCTGAAGCAGAACTGCACGCTGTCCGCGAAGCTTGCAACCTCCGCGAGGGGCACATCCAGCGCGGTGGCGGCGTTCCAGACGCGGGCACCATCGAAGTGCACGGGGAGACCCTTCGCGTCCGCGAGCTCCCGCACCTCCGCCAGGTACTCGAGGGGGAGCACGGCGCCGCCCTCGTAGTTGTGGGTTTGCTCCAAAGCGATGACGGCGGTCTCGGGCTTCAACGCCACGTCCGGTTGGATGGCAGCTGCGATATCCTCCACGGGGATGACGCCGCCCTCCCCCGCCAACGGCTGGATCTGGGCGCCGGCCACGGTGGCGAGGCCCGCGGCCTCGTTGAGGCGGATGTGGCTTCGCTCGTGGCAGATGATCTCCGGCGCCACCGAGCCCTTCGTCCACGCGCGAAGCGCCGCCTGGTTCCCCATGGTGCCGCTGGGGACGAGGAGCGCCGCCTCCTTCCCGAAGAGCGCCGCACAGCGCGCCTGCAACGCGTTCACGGTGGGGTCGGTGCCCCACGCGTCGTTCCCGAGCTTCGCCGCCTCCATGGCGTCGTACATCTCGGGCGTGGGCTTCGTCACCGTATCCGACCGCAAATCCGTGACAGGCATCGGGGACCCAACCTCGCTGGGGTACGTGAAGCTTCCCCTACCGCTCCGATGGCGCTGGGAGGTCCCAGGGCGTCGGCGTGGGCGCGGGCATGTCCGCGTCGAAGCTCAGCGTGTAGAGGCCCACGTTGCTGTCGAAGGTCACGAGCGTGCCGTCATCGAGCACGTGCACCTCCTCCATGGTGGGGGTCCACCGGAAGGGGTCGCTGGGTGGGGTTGGGCTCTCGCGGTTCGGCATGAAGACGCCGATGCTGTCGAGGTTCGTCCAGTTCCCATCACCCACGGGGGTGAGGTCGATGGCCCAGACGCCGCCGTGGTACATGCTCACGAAGAGGGTGCGGGTGTCCTCGTCCACGTCGATGTAGTGGGTGCTCCACTGGAGGCGCTCCTCCCACTCCACGTCGTGGGGGAGCGTCCACGCCGCCACCTCCTGGGGGTTCCCCGGGTCGGTGGTGTCGAGGACGCGCACCACGCCGCTGGGCGTGGTCTCGGGGTGGCTCACGAGCTCCGGACCCACGAAGGTGTAGTGGCGCCCGTCCCACGTCGTCGAGAGGGGGATGGCCTCGTGCACGTTCCCGGACTCGTCGTCGCTCGTGGCGGGGTCGTAGTCGCTCCACCGCCCCACGAGCTCCGGCGTCCGGGGCTCGTTCAGGTTCAGCACGAGCATGCCGTGGTCCCACAGCGCCAGGTACGCGAGGGTGTCCCCCGTGACGGGGTGGGTCTGGATGACGCCGTCGTTGTGCCCCATGTACCGCGTCTGGTTCTCCGTCTCGCTCCCGGGGTCCATGGCGAGGCTCCACGTGCTCAATCGGTGGAGCATCTTCCCGCCCTGGGGCGCGTCGGCGACCTCGTAGAAGTCGTACGTGCTGGACCCGCTGGTGGCGGCCCACGTGCTGGAGAGCACCCACGTGCGGTCCGCCGCGTTACCGCTCCAGACGCTGTGGCCGAGGCCGGCGAGGGGCCGCTGGTCCACCACCTGGGGGCTCGCGGGGTCCGCGATGCTCACGAGGAGCACCCGCGCGGGGTGGCTCCCCCACGCGTACAGCGGCTCGCCCACGAGGGGCACCGAGCCGCCGGGGGCGCAGGGGCTCTCCCAGGAGACGCCCAGGTCCCTCCGTGCATCAGCGGACCCGTCGTGGGGGGTCTTGGGGTTGCTCGTGACGAGCACCACGTGCTCGCCGTCGGGCACCACCGCGAGGTCGTAGACGTAGGTGGTGCGCATGATGAAGCGCCCCAGGTACTCGGGTGCGGCGGGGTCGGTGACGTCGGCCACCGTGAAGGCCACGTCCTCCCGGCTCTCGGCGGCGGCGAGCTGGCGCCCGTCCTCGGTGGGCTTCGCGTCACCGCAGAGGTTCCCCCGGGGCGTGGCCTCGTCGCCGGCGAGGGGGCTGTACCCGAGCACGTCGAAGTTCGGGGTGGTGAGGTTCGCGTGGTGCGCCGCGTTCCCGTGGTCGTGACCGCTGCCGCCGGCGAGGGCGTGCTGCGCCCAGTCCGCGGGGAACCCGTCGGGTACGTCGGGGACGTCAGCCTGCTGCTCGTCCACAGGCTCGTCGCCGCCGACGCAACCGGCGAGACTCGCGGTGAGGAGCAGGATCGTGATGAGGATGGTGTGGGTGGGGGTTCGGGAGCCAAGCATCTGGGGGAGCCTCCAGGCGAGGGCAGTGCGCGTGGGGGCGGAAAAGCGTTTCCCCCCTGCGAGCCCCGGAGGACCACGCGCCTGCGTGCCATGCCAACGCGTCACGACCGCCTCCCGGGTGACACCGGAACCTTCATCCCCAAGGCCCCGGACCCGCCCCCCATGCAGCGTCCGGCTCCCGGCCTCGGTTGCGCCCTCTGCGGTGGACCCATCCCCGCGAACCGCAGCGCCATGCGCAGCTTCGTCTGCACTCCCTGCCAGCAGGCCCTCGCGGAGGAGCGGCTGGTCCACGCCGGGTGGTTGCGCCCCAACCTCCTGCCGACGCCGCGGTCGCTTCGGGCTCTCGGCGTACGAACGAGCCCCACCCCAAGCCCCCGCGACGTCGCCGCCTGACGGATGCCGGCGCCGCGGTCGCTGCGCCCGAGTTATATACGAGTGGATGCGGTGTAAAACCAGTACCCTAGAGGAAACTCCACCCTCAGGTAGTATTGCAGAGGTTGCACCCACCTGATGGCCGATCGTCCCTCTCCGGCAAATCCTCCCGGGAAGGCAGAGCAACCTATCATCTTCGATGACGAGCGCTGCAACGGAGAAGCTTCAAAGGCACTATGCTCTTTAACAGCTACATGGATGACATGTCATAGGAGTGGGAGCATAGACGGAGCTTCTGGTGTTCTCCCTCTCCACTATGGGTGGAATCATGAAAACAGACTTGGATAGAGTCACGATGGTAGTAGTGACTGTCGGCCTGATAGCGGCGGCGCCCGCTGCTGCAGCCACATCGGATGCCTCCGTTCCCGTCCCCAACTTGGAAGACATGGTCTTCATTCACGAACTAGAAGTGGGCGAGATGGTGGCCGACGGCGAACTGGTCGGCCAGTCGTGTTTGGTCGAAGATGCACCTGTGGTTGTTCTGCCAGCTCATGCTGACATGGCCGGCCAGGCATCGTATCTGGACCTACAGTTTACCTCACAGTGTGACTTGGTGGTAGCGTCGATGGGCATTAGCTCGGTCGAAGAAGTAGACCTCCGCGGTTCTGGAGCATATCAGGAAGTGGCGGATTGGAGGGATTCCAGCTTGAACCCTGATAGCAACCAAGATACTCGGGCACCCGGACCCACGATGGCGATGAGTTCCCACACAGGGGTGAAGACCGTTGAGCACCATTACTGGCTCCATGGAGGCGGTGGTAAGGGGGACCTCCTCACGGAGGTTTGGCAAAAAGTGACGTACGAGTGGGACTCCAACGCAAACGTCGTGCAGGCCCTCTTCGGTGATGGAGGCTGTACGTGGGCGGCCTACAACGGCTGGGAGAATGATGAATGTGCCATTGACCGCTTCGAGTATGGGGGCGATCATCTCTGGAGACAGAACCATGGGGACTTCCATTGGGACCCGTGGTATGCCTCCCCTCAGTACTATCACACGCTCTGGTCCAACATCTATGCCGTAGATAGCGGGGACCACTCGTGCTGGGGGGACTACGCTGGATCGTACCCTTCCGGCCCCGGAACGGGGTTCGCCCAGACCTGCGAGGTGTCTTGATATGGGAGTACTTATGCAAGTGAGTCGTGTTGGGTGGGCATGATGCGGATCGTGAAATATGCGCGGTGGACGGCACTCGCTGCCGCCGCCTCCATAGGGGCGTTTGGGATCTTTGCCTACTTCGGCCTCTATGGTGGAGCGGTACCCGTGGGTGCCGTCCCTGTGTTGGTAGCCCTCGTCCTTCTTTGGGCGGTGGAGACCAGGACCTTCTTGGTGGGTTGGGGCGCCATCGTCGGACTGGGTGCGACCTCGCTCGCCCTCCGTTCCGGCGTCGGTGGTGCCTTCCTTCCTCTTGTCTTGGTTGGCGGCCTCGGGTTCGGTTTCTTCCATTGGGCGGTCCAGTCGCAGGAATCCTCAGCCACAGGCGCATGAGGCGGCTGCTTTCTTCGGAGGAGGGGCTGGTGATCCCCTCCCCGCTTTTGTTACATTCTTAAGAATGTAGACGCCGAATCCCCCAGTTCGTGAACAGGTCGTAGGGGTGACCCGGGCGAAGCTTGGCTCCCGCTGTTATACAATATTGTCCAAATTCCGGAGTTAGTTTTGGACGCTACGATCGCGTTTAGGTCGCATCCTCCAGAGTCTATGATGCCATCCCTGAAGGGTGTTGCCGCCCCAGCACAACCTTATACCACAGGAGAGGGTTGCCCCGAACCCCCGGAGCCCCCGCATGAAGTTCCTCGGCACGAACGAGAAGGTCATCGCCTTAAGCATCGCGCGGATGGCGGATAGCGTCGGGAACAGCTTCCTCATCCTCGTGCTCCCCCTCTACATCGGGAGCGGCGTGGTCCAGGGGGACCTCCTGGGCCTCAGCCAGAGCCTCATCATCGGCGTCGTGCTCAGCGTCTTCGGGTTCTTCAACAGCTTCCTCCAGCCCTTCACCGGGCGGTTGAGCGACCGCACCGGGAAACGCAAGGTGTACATCCTCATCGGGCTCGCGGTGCTGGCGGTGACGAACGTGGGGTACAGCTTCGCCCACACGTACGTGAGCGTCCTCGCCCTCCGCGCCGTCCAGGGTATCGGCGTCGCCTTCACCATCCCCACCACCCTCGCCCTCGTGAACGAGCTCGCGAGCGCCGAGACCCGCGGCGGCAACATGGGCATATTCAACACCTTCCGCCTCGTGGGCTTCGGCGCCGGACCCGTGGCCGCCGGCGCCATCGTGGAGCAGGGACCCTACCCCCTGGACTGGCTCGTCACCGACCTCGTGCTCAGCGGGTTCGACGCCGCCTTCCTCATCGCGGCCCTCACCGCTGTCATCGGCATCCTCCTCGTCACGTGGCTCGTGCAGGACCCCGACACCCTGGAGGCCCACGCCGGAACCGACCTCAAGATCGCCGTGCGGGACCCCGACGGGGGCCTCGACGCCGTCTTCACGGTGGGTCTCGCCACGCTCTTCA
>CAZDGP010000089.1:0-6629 GCA_964505085.1 uncultured Thermoplasmatales archaeon | reverse complement strand
CCGTGGAAGGTGACGTCGTCCTGGGTGAAGCTCAGCTCGTCGCCGCTGGCGACGCGCAGTTGCTCCTTCACGAGGTCCACGCCGGTGACCATCTCGGTGCACGTGTGCTCCACCTGGAGGCGCGTGTTCACCTCCATGAAGTTGAAGCGCTCCTCCAGGGTGTCGCCGAGGTCCTCCTGGTAGAGGAACTCGAGGGTGCCGGCGTTGTGGTACCCCACGTCGCTCGCGAGCTTCACCGCGCGGGACCCGAGCCACGCGCGGTCCTCGTCCGTGAGGAGGCTGCTGGGTGCTTCCTCGATGAGCTTCTGGTGGCGGCGCTGGATGCTGCACTCGCGCTCGCCCAGGTGCACGACGTTCCCGTGGGTGTCGCCGATGACCTGCACCTCGATGTGCCGGGGGCGGGTGAGGAAGCGCTCCACGAAGACGCTGGGGTCGCCGAAGGCGGCCTCCGCCTGCCGTTGCGCGGCCTCGAGCTTGTCCCCGAGCTCGTCCTCGCTCTCGACGATGCGCATGCCGATTCCGCCGCCGCCGGCGGCGGCCTTGATCATGAGGGGGTACCCCACGTCGTCGGCGAGGTCCTGCACCTCGTCCGGATCCGACACGGCCTCGTCGGTGCCGGCGCTTACGGGGACGCCGGCGTCCTGCGCGGCCTTCCGCGCCTCCACCTTGTTCCCGAGCGTCCGCATGGGCTCGGGGTCGGGCCCCACGAAGGCGAGGCCCGCGTCCTGCACGGCCTGGGCGAAGTCGGCGTTCTCGGCGAGGAACCCGTACCCGGGGTGGATGGCCCCGGCGCCGTGGTCCTCGGCCGCGTCGATGTGCTTCCCCATGACGAGGTAGGACTCGGCGGCCTTGGCGGGGCCGATGTGGACGGCCTCGTCGGCGTACCGCACGTGGGGTGCGTCGGCGTCGGCGTCGCTGTACACGGCCACGGTGCCGACGCCCAGCTCCCGGCAGGCGCGCATCACGCGGATGGCGATCTCGCCCCGGTTCGCCACGAGGACCTTGTCGAACATGGTGCACCTACCCCCGCGGGGGTGGGCGCTGGATGCGGGTTGGGGGGTATGAAGGTTGTGGGGGTGGGCGGTCACACGGCGCTCCGAACGCGCGCGTCGAAGCTGAAGGGTTCGGCACCGAGGGTGCGGCACGTCTGCACCACGATGGCGTCGGCGAGGCTGAGGGTGCCGTCGGCCTCCCGGTACACGCGGTGGGCTGCTGGGAGGTCCACGGGGATCGCGAGGTGCGCGTGGGGGAGGTTGTGGAGGAGGTACGTGACCGCCTCGAGGGCCAGGCTGTACCCGTGGCGTAGCTCGAGGAGGTTGGAGGTCTCCACGAGGATCTCCCGGGGGATGTGGATGGGGTCGGGGTCCTCGATGCCCTGGATGGCGGCCTCGGTGTGGGGATCGTCGCGGTCGAAGAAGGCGTAGAGGGCGTTGGAGTCCGCAACGCGGGGCATCTAGTCGGCCTCCTCCTGCTCGTCCGTTGCCTCAGGGTCCAGTTCCCGTCTGCTCTCCTGGATGCGACGCCATCGGTACTCCGCGAGGAGCTCGTCGTGGCGCTCCACGGTGTCGGTGTGGCCGCTTCGGAAGAAGGGTGCGTCGCTCACGTCGATCTTGTGGTCCTGGGGTTCGATGCGCACGGTGACCTCGCGGCCGGGTGCGAGGTCGGTGCCCTCGATGTCGCCCTTCTTGAGGCGGATGCCGTAGCTGTTGCCCCACCTCAGGATCTTGCCGCGGAGGGTGACGCGGTCGTCATCGTCCGGCGACGCCGTCATGTAACAGGGTTCGTTATACGGACGGTTAAGGTTTGCCCTGGGAGGTGGAACATCCTGACCTATAGCGACCTATAGTCACCTATAGGTCCTCGGGCACACCACTGGAGATGCGCATGTCGAACCGCCCCACCGTGGCCACCTCGCCCTCCACCAGGAGCCTGGCCTCCACGAGGACGCGGCGCCCGCTCCGCGTCGCCACCTCCCCCTCCAGGCGCAGGGGCTCGCCCACGGGGACGGGGGCGCGCATGTCGAACTCCATCTGGGCGGTGAGGGGGAGGGTGTCGTAGCGGTGGTGGATGGCCCAGACGGCGACGTCGTCGAGGAGCGCCGCCTGGAGGCCGCCGTGGAGGATGCCGGGTGGGCCCTGGAGGTCCTCGTGGGGGGTGTACGTGGCCTCGACGCCCTCGCCCTCGTCCCGGGGATGGACCTCCAACCCGAGGCCCCGGGGGTTGTCGGGGCTGCAGACGAAGCACCGTCCCTTGGGGAACCCGTCTTGCGTCATGGGACGGGGGAAGCGCGTGGGGGATGTTGGCGTTACCGGTGGATGAGCGGCTGCGTCCCGGGTGGTTGCCGGCGGCGGCATCCGGGAGGTACATAAGCCCCGCGGCCGTTCCTCCTCCCAGTGACGCCCGACACCTTCCGCCAGATCGAGGGCAACTACGCGCTCCGGGCCGACGCCCACGTCCAGCTGGGCGTGCGGTGCCCCGCGGGCCTCGTGGTAGGTCCCCGGGCGGAGGTGGACGGGGACATCGACGCCGACGGGTACGTGCACCTCTCGAAGGCCGCCGTCGTCCGGGGGAGCATCCGGGCGGCGCTGGACGTCGTGGTGGGGGCGCGGGCCCTCGTGGGCGGTCACGTCACCGCCGGCGGGAACGTCCACGTCCTCAAGGAGGCGAAGGTGCGGGGCGAGGTCCGTGCCCGGGGGGACCTCCACGCGCGGGAGCGCAGCGCCGCGGCGCTCCTCCACGCCGACGGCGACGTGCGCATCGCGGGCCCCGTGGACGTGGGCGGCATCGAGGCCGGGGGCCGCACGGCCTTCGTGCAGGATGCCGCGCCCTGACGCGCCGCGGGGGCACAACCCTTTTCTCCCAGGGGCGGGTTCCCACGCCACCCATGTCCTTCGAGCTCCTCCAACGGGACGCCGCCGCCCGCCTGGGCCGCTTCACCACGCCCCACGGTGAGGTGACGACGCCGGCGCTCCTTCCTGTCATCAACCCGAACCTCGAGCTCTTCCCCGCCTCGGAGCTTCGGGACCGCTTCGGCGCCCAGATCGTCATCACGAACAGCTACATCATCCGGCAAAGCGACGCGCTGCGGGCGCGGGCCCTCGAGGAGGGCGTCCACGAGCTCCTGGGCTTCGACGGGCCCGTGATGACGGACAGCGGCACCTTCCAGGCGTACGTCTACGGTGACGTGGATGTCACGAACGAGGAGATCGTGACGTTCCAGCGGGACATGGGCGTGGACATCGGCACGATCCTCGACGTCTTCAGCACCCCCGACCGCACCCACGAGGAGGCGCTGGCCGACGTGGACACCACCGTGGAGCGCGCCCGCGCCGCCGAGGCGTTCCAGGGGGAGATGATGCTCGCGGCGCCCGTGCAGGGGAGCGTCTACCCGGACCTGCGCACCCGATGCGCGGAGGCGTACGCGGAGACGGGCACCGGGGAGGTGCACCCCATCGGCGGCGTGGTGCCTCTCATGGAGCAGCAGCGGTACCGGGAGCTCGTGGAGGTCATCGTCGCCGCGAAGCAGGGCCTGGACCCGAGCAAACCCGTGCACCTCTTCGGCGCCGGCCACCCCCTCATGTTCCCGCTGGCGGCGCTCCTCGGGTGCGACCTCTTCGACAGCGCGAGCTACGCGAAGTTCGCCAAGGACGACCGCCTCCTGACACCCACGGGGACGCTGAAGCTCAAGGACCTCACGGAGCTCCCTTGCGCCTGCCCCGTGTGCGGGGACCACACCGCCGCGGATCTCCGGGCGCTCCCGGATGCGGAGCGGGCGAGGCGGTTGGCGGAGCACAACCTCCACGTGAGCTTCGGGGAGATGCGCCGCGTCCGGGAGGCCATCCGCCGCGGGACCCTGTGGGAGCTCGTGACGCAGCGCGCCTACGCTCACCCCCGGCTCCTGGACGGGTTGCGGGAGGCGCTGGAGCACGCGGGCTGGATCGGGGCGCAGGAGGCCGAAAGCAAGGAGAGCGCCCTCTTCGTCACCAGCGCCATGAGCCTGCGCCGGCCCGAGGTGGCGTGGTTCCGTGAGCGCCTGGCGCTCCGCGTGGAACCCCCCCACGGGACGGTGGTGCTGTTGCCGCCGGCGGCCCGCCCGTGGTCCCGCACGTACCACGATGTGGTGGAGGCCACGCGGGACCTCCCCGTGACCCTCTGCGTGGACAGCATCCTCGGGCCCGTGCCCCTGGGCTTGGACGGTACGTACCCCGCGGCCCAGTGCGAGCTCCCCCGGATGAGCGACGACGAGGGGGGCGGTGCCGCGAGCCCCCACGGTGGCGGCCTGGAGGCGGCGAGGGCCGCCGCGCGGGAGGGCGTGCTGGAGGCCTGGGATGTGCGGGCCATCCCCTTCGAGGGTGTGAAGGCGCTGCGGGAGGCTGTTCCGGAGCGGTTGGACGCTCCCCGGGACCTCCTGGAGGAGCGCACCCGGCTCATCGCGTCCCTCCAGTTCGGCCCCACCGCAGCCGACGCGCTCCTTGGGGGGGAGGTGGGCTTCGAGACGAGCCCCAACACGGGGCGCATCCGCACGGTGCAGGCCGATGGGGACCACGTGCTGAGCCTCCGGGCAAGCGACGGTCTCTTCACGCTGAAGGCCGCCGGGGGCGAGCGCCTCCACGAGGCCCTGGAGGCGCCGCGGCTCCGGGTGGAGGTCCTGGGGGACAGCGTGCCCTTCAACCGCGATGGGAAGAGCGTCTTCGCGAAGTTCGTGGCTGACGCCGATCCTCGGCTCCGCCCCAGGTCCGAGTGCCTCGTCACCGGTCCGGGGGACGAGCTGGTGGCCGTGGGCCGCACGCTCCTCACCGCCCGGGAGATGGGGACCTTCGAGCGGGGTGTGGCGGTGGAGGTGCGGGAGGGCGTGGCCAACGAGTGAGGAGCGGCCGCGGAACCGAGGCCGGGCCGGTGTGGAGGTGCGGGAGGGCGTGGCCGACGAGTGACGAAGGAGCGAGGGGACCGCGCGCTTCCGCCTTCGGGCCCCGTCGGAAGCGGATACGGTCTCACGAAACCCTTGAAGTACCGTGACGCCCACGCCGGAGGGAGGCACCCCCATGCACCGTCGCAACGCGCTCCTCGTAGCCCTCGCCGTCCTCCTCCTCGTGGCGCCCACCGTGGCGGCCGACGAGGTGCAGACGGGGAACTACACCGTGGAGCTTCCGGAGGAGGAGCTGCAGGGTGAGGTGGAGGCGCCCCGCGCGGCCCCTGCAGGCGCCAGCGTCGGGGGACGCGCCGAGGCCGACGCAGGCAACGCCACCGTGGTCGGCCCCGCCTGCGAGGGATCCGCCGACAGCCTGAAGGGACGATGCGATCCCGGCGGGTTCACCCTGAGCTTGCCCGGCGCCATCCTGGAGCCTCACGCGTACGTGAAGCTCCCGGTGATGCTCCTGCACAACGCGGGCTCCAGCGGCGCCAGCATCCAGGGTTGGACCGCCACCGCCGGCACCCCCTACGACCAGGAGACCGCCTGGGCGATGGTGCTGGCGGCCACCGGTGCCGTGGCGGCTGCCGTGCTCCTGCTCCGGTTCCTCACGAGCCTCGGCGCCGCCGTGCCCCTCAGCACGCGGTTGCAGCGCAGCGACGTGCTGGACGATACCACGCGGAAGCGCATCGTGGCGCTTCTGCGGGAGCGCCCGGGCCTCAGCACGAAGCAGGTGCAGGAGCGGTTGGACCTCGCCTGGGGCACGCTCACGTACCACCTGCGCATCCTGGAGGACCACCGCCATGTGGTCTCCAAGCGCTACGGGCGGTACCGTCGGCACTTCGTGAACGGTCACGAGGACCCCGGGGACCGGGACCTCTTGGCGACCCTCCAGCACCCGAGCACGGCCCGCGTGGCCGAGGCCATCCGGGAGGCGCCCGGGTCGAACCAGACCGAGGTGGGGGACGCGGTGGGCGTCACCAGCGGCACGGTGGTGTACCACGTGAAGCGGTTGCTGGAGGTGGACGCTGTGGAGAAGGTTCGGGAGGGCCGTAGCGTCGCGTACTACCCCACGGACCGCCTGCAGCACGCGGAGATGTAAGGGCTTCGCTTCTGTAGTGGCGTTGTCCGGTTACGCCTTCAGTTCCTCTAGGGTGGTGACGCGCTCGGCGAAGGCGTTGTGCTTGTGGATGCTCTCCTCAGCCTCGCTCCGGACGTGGACGACGGTGTCGTCGGCCAGATGCCCGTAGGTCTTGAGCACGCGGTCCAGCACCTCGCGCACCACGTCCTCCACGAAGCGCGGGTGCTCGTGCGCCTGGAGCACGAGGTCGGCTTCGTCGCCGCGCTTGAGGTACTCGAAGGTGGGGGCGCTGAGGCTCTCCTCCACGAGGTCGATGAGGTCGTCGGCTTCGATGTCCCCGTTCTCGCCGCCGGTCTCCACCATGAGGAAGGTGTTGTTCCGCTGGTTGTGCGTCACCGAGGGCACGTCGTCGGGGATGGCGTGGCCGTCGGCCTCGAAGATCGCGCGGGTGTTCTCCATGGCGCAGGGGCACGCGGTCATGCCCGTCACGGTGACGCCCACGGCCTTGCGCGTGCCCTCGCCGCGGGTGGCGGAGGCCATGGCCAGGAGCCCGTACTCCTCCAGGGAGTCGGCGCCCCGTGGGGTGGTGCGCTCGCGGAAGTACTGGGACTCGATCTCCACCTCGGCCACGGTGGCGTA
>CAZDGP010000088.1:1547-6633 GCA_964505085.1 uncultured Thermoplasmatales archaeon | reverse complement strand
CCGCCGGGGCTGGGGGTGAGGGCTCTCGCCACGGGCTCGACGCGGTCGGCGTCGACGTCCCCGGTGAGGCGGTAGCCCTTCTCCCGGGTGGGGTCGTCGATGCGGTGGGTGCCCACGTCCACGACGACGGTGCCCTCGCTCACGTGCTCGTCGGTGATGAACTCGGGTTGGCCCATGGCCACGATGAGGATGTCGGCGCGGCGCGTGTGGGCGGCGAGGTCCCGGGTGCGGCTGTGGCAGACGGTGACGGTGGCGTTGCCTCCCTCCACCTTGTTCATGAGGTGCGCGGCCAGGGGTTTCCCCACGATGTTGCTGCGGCCCACGATGACGACGTCCTGACCGTGGGGGTCGTGGCC
Source organism: uncultured Thermoplasmatales archaeon (assembly GCA_964505085.1). Classification (GTDB taxonomy): domain Archaea; phylum Thermoplasmatota; class SW-10-69-26; order JACQPN01; family CAZDGP01; genus CAZDGP01. The sequence goes on along the minus strand of CAZDGP010000088.1, from coordinate 6,277 downwards.
GCTGCGCATGAGGAGCTCCACGATGCCTCGGGGGGTGGCGGGGACGAAGCGGGGGCGCCCGCTGAGGAGGCGACCCTGGTTCACGGGGTGGAACCCGTCGACGTCCTTCCGGGGGTCCACGCCCCGGAGCAACCGCGACTCGTCGATGTGGTCGGGGAGGGGGAGCTGCACGAGGATCCCGTGGACGCTGGGGTCGCTGTTGAGCTCGTCCAGGCGCTCCAGGAGCTCCCTCTGGGGGATGGACCCGGGGAGGCGCAGCGTGTCCGAGACGAAGCCGGCGTCGGCGGCGGCGCGGTCCTTCATCTCCACGTACACCTCGCTGGCGGGGTCGTCCCCCACGAGGACGGCGGTGAGGCCCGGTGCCCGGTGGCCGGCGTCCACGAGGCGCTGGACGCCCTGGGCGACCTCGGTGCGAACCTCCTGGGCGATGGCCCGTCCGTCGATGCGGGTGGCGGCCATGGTTCCGGCGGGGGAGGCCCGTGGGGGTACATGAAGGCTACCCAGGGTCCCTCGCGCGGGGGTCGCGGCGTGTGGGGTGCGCGGTGCGTGAGCCTGGCGCGTTCACGGGGGTGGGGACCGTAGCAGGGGCGTGTGGTCGCGCCCCTTGAGCGGCGCTGGATGCCCCCCCACCCAGAACGTACCCTACATGTCAAGTCCCTAAGGGGCGCAGAACCCCTTGAGTTTATGTATGTGGACGGCAATCTTACGTCTCGGGATGCACCATGGCATACACCGAAGGTGACTGGACCCTCTACAAGCGCGATGTCGAGCTCAACGGCGGTCGAACGCAGACCATCTACTTCTTCAGCAAGAAGTCGCCGAAGAGCGGCGAACCCACGGACCTCCCCAACGGCTACGAGGTCACCCACTCGGACCGGACGAACCTTCCGCTTCTGCGGAAGAAGCGCTGAACCCTCGGGTTCACGAGCTTCAACCTCCCCCCCTTCATCCCCCCTTCCCCTCTCTTCGATCCCTCGGCCTTGAGCTGCGGCGCTCACAGGGGCCGGGCGTAGACGCGGACGATGTCGGTGGCGGGGGCGCTCTTGCCCCGGTCCCGGAGCATGTTCTCCTCCACCTTGATGGCGTGGACGCGGAGGCGCTCACCCACGAGGTCCACCTCGTCCCCCACGGCCACCACCTTGTCGGGGCGCACCTCCATCTCCCGGGGTTCGGTGCGTTGGGTGCGGTTGATGCTGAACTTGAGGGTGACGGTCTCGTGGTCCTTGGCCCAGAGGGTGCCGATGTCCTCCACGGCGGCGTGTTCGGGGCGGTTGCCGCCCTGGAGCTCCACGGCGGTGACGAGGACCTCGCGTCCGTCCACCACGAGCTGGTCCCCCACCTCCACCACGGCGTCCCGGGGGAGCTGGATGGTGGACCGGTTCGATTCCTCTCCGACGCTTACGACGATGGGGACCTGGCGGTCGCCGGGTTCCCTGAGGGTGACCTGGTGCACGTGGGAGCAGGCGCGGCACTTCACGGTGGCGTCGAGGGTGACGTCGCCGCGGGTGCCCACCTCCCCCTTGAGGACGGTGTGAAGCTCCTCCTCGCCGCAGCTGGGGCAGGGCACGTAGACGGCGCTCGGGGGTTCGGGCATGGTGGGCGCTACGTCCCTGGGGGGGTTTGAACCTGTCGTCGGTCGGAAGCTTCTTGCCTGTTGGCGTCCTTGGCGGGTTCGAGGTCGTTCCATGCCTGAAGCCTACTGCGTCAAGTGCAAGGAGAAGGTGGAGATCAAGAACCCCGAGGAGATCACGATGAAGAACGGCCGTCCGGCTACGCGGGGGACGTGCCCGGAGTGCGGGACCAAGGTGTTCCGCATCGGGTCGTCGAAGTGATGCTTGGCGCCCCCTGGGCGGTCCCGGGGCGCAACCCTTTAACCTTCCTCCCGTTCTATCCTCCATCATGAGCTTCGGTGCGCTCCCGGTGCTGGCGTTCCTTGGGTTCAGCGCCACCGAGGTCGGTCTCGTCATCCTCGTGTACGTGCTCCTCTTCGGTGTGGACAAGGTGCCGGACCTGGCTCGCACCGTGGGTCGGGCCCAGGCTCGGGTGACGGAGTGGAAGGCGGAGTTCGACCAGGAGGTGGAGCGGGCCCGGTGGGGGGAGGATCTGGATTCCATGCGTTTCGAGATGGAGCGGGAGCGCCGCGTGCGGGAGCACGGTGGGGGCTTCGGGGAGGAGATGCAGGTGTTCGCGGCGGCGCAGGCTATGGGTATCGAGACGGAGGGGTTGGGCTACGAGGAGGTGCGGGAGCGGTTGAGGGAGCGGGTGGGGGGCCCCGCGTCGGGGGAGGACGTGGAGGGCTCGGTGGAGGATGATGGGGGGGACGAAGGCGGGGGCTCCAGCGAAGCCTGAGATGTAACCGGGTGGTTGCATCTGGGGGGGTGTTCGTTCGTTCCCGCGGTGACACACGCCGGGATGATACGGGGTGACATGGGTTCGGTTATATCACTTCCCGTGGATGGTTTGGGTGGTGGTTGGATGGCGTTGACGTCGAGGGAGTACCTGGGTGCGTTCCTGGATGGGTTCGAGTTCGTTCTCATGGCGATGGAGGGGCGGTTGAACACGGGGGAGATGGACCGCGACCTGGATGTGGCGGATTTCATCGCGGATTACCGTACCATCTTGGAGTTGCATCGGGGGAACCTGGAGGATACGGATTTGGATCCTGAGGATCTGCCGGTGCCGTTGGAGCTGGAGGAGCTCTTCGCGGCGGACCTCCCGCAGGAGACGCGGAACTGACGCGTCAGGAGGGCAGGTGGGGGCGGTCCTTCCGTCCCTCGGCCCACTTGGATGCGAGGATGCCCAGGAGGTAGAGCCCCACGACGGGGCCGGCGACGAGGAGCTGGCTCACGATGCTGGGGTCGCTTATGGCGGCGGCGAGGATGGCGATGACGACGACGGCGTGGCGCCAGTACTCGATGTAGGTGTCGCTGGTGGCGAGCTCGAGCTCCACGAGGGCCACCATGATGACGGGGAGCTCGAAGGCGATGCCGAAGAGCACCATGAGGACGATGACGAAGCTCACGAGCTCTGGGAGGGTGAGGAGCTCGACGGCGCCGATGGCTTGGGCGTACCCGTAGAGGACCTCCATGGTGATGGGGATCATGAGGGCGTAGGCGAAGGCGGAGCCCAGGACGAAGAGGATGGTGACGAGGGGGAGGGTGCGGAGGAGGAAGCGGCGCTCGTTCTCGAGGAGGCCGGGGGCGAGGAAGGCGCCGATCTGGTGGGTGATGAGGGGGCTGGCGGCGAGGAGCGCGATGAAGGCGGTGACCTGGAGCTGCGCGAGGACGGCTTCGGTGGGGCCGAGGACGACGAGTTGGACGCCCTCGGGCATGAAGACGGTGCGGAGGTGGTCGAGGACGTGGGCGCTGAAGCTCCCGTGGATGGTGGGGACGGGGCTGGGGATGGTGCGGCCGCTGACCTCCACGGTGCCGGGGCCGAAGCTGAAGAAGAAGAGCACGAGGAAGCCCCAGGCGGTGAGGACGGTGATGAGGCGGTGCTGGAGCTCCTGGAGGTGCTCCATGAGCTCCATCTCGGCTCGGGGGTTCTGCTCGGGCACGTTCCAGAGGCGTTGCATGAGGAGGCTCGCCAGGATGACGAGGACCACCATGACGAGGAGGAAGCCCCACCAGGGCATGGTGCCGCCGTCGATGAGGGCGGGGGTGGTCGTGGTGGCGTTGCCGTCGGTGCCGTCGAGGGGTCCGGTGGTGGTGCTGGTGCCGTTCCCCTGGGCTGCGGCGGCTCCGCTGAGGCTGAGGAGGAGCGCGAGGACCACGAGCAGCGCGAGGCGGCGGCGCACGGGCTTGGAGGGTGGGGGGCGGCCATGAAGCCTTCGATGGCTCCCGGGAGAAGCACGTCGACCACTCTCGCCTACCCCACCAGGCACCTATAGGGACCTATAGGTGACTATAGGTTCATCTTGAGGAACACTTGGGGAGGGTGGACCCGGGGCGGCGGGGAGGGGTGTACAGCGAACTCGTCTCTCCCTGTCTCCGGAGTTCGCTGGGGGCGGGTGGCGGGCAAGCTGTCGGAGCCGGGCGAAGGAACGACGGAGGCATGGCTGCCGCCAGAACCCCCTCAGAACGGCGGCCAGTCCCCGCCCAGGAGCAGCACCCACGCCATAACCAGGAACCCGAAGAGGACGAACCCCACGCTCACGATCCACAACCAGCGGAAGACGTTGCTCGCGAACTCCGGGTCCCGCTCCAGGCGGTGGAAGACGCCCTCCAAGCGGTCCCAGAAGCCATCGTCGCGTCCCCGACCATCCATGGGGCCGCATGGGAGCGCGGGAGGCAAGAAGCTTCCGGCGGCGCCGGGGCCGGCGGGGCGGGCTCCCCGGGTGTGGCGCAACCTCGGGAGAAAGGTTAAACCCCCAGGACAGGGATGCCACGCGCACGAGATGGGCCTCACCGAGATCGAGGGGATCGGCCAGACCACGGCGGAACGCATCCTGGAGGAGTTCGGGAGCGAGGACGCCTTCCGGGAGGCGGCGACGAACCTGGAGCTGGACCGCATCGGCCGCGTCGAGGGCCTCGCGGGACGCCGCGCCGTGGACATCGTGCTCCGGGTGCTCGGTCGCGAACCCCACGACTTCCTCCGCACGCCCCGGGCCCGGCGGCTCTTCGACGACATCCAGGAGCGGTTGCTGGGGTTCGCGAACACCGACCACGCCCGGAACCGCATCCGGGTGCGCGTCCCCCTGCAGGACCGCGCCCGCATCCGGGAGCTCACCC
>CAZDGP010000088.1:0-1447 GCA_964505085.1 uncultured Thermoplasmatales archaeon | reverse complement strand
CGAGGCGGTTGCGCCGTGTCCACCCACCCCGGGACCCCGCCCGGGCGTACTACGACGGGGAGCTCGCCATCCTCGTGGACACCGACGAGGACTACGAGCGGTTGGTGGAGGCCGGGGTGGACCGGCACGCCCAGGTGCTCACCCCCGAGGACGCGAGCTACAACGAGGGCTTCGACCTCCTCGTGTACGCGTACAGTCAAGGCCGGTTGGACCTGGAGGGTGCCGACAACGTCGTCACCGTGGCCTTCACCGACGACGTGAGCCGCCTCGTGCCCGACGCCGTGTTCCACCGGTTCGAGCACCAGCGTGACCTCCTGGAGACCCTGGTGGCGCTCCAGGACCTCCTGGGGCCGCGTTACCCCGTGGAGGAGAGCGCCGCCGCCGCGTGCCTGAAGGTGCTGGCGGAGCACGGGGGCGACGGGCGGGACTTCCAGGACGTGGAGGAGCGGTTGCGAGAGGCCGTGGAGGACGTGAACGCGCGGTTCCGGGAGGCCATGCAGGGCCTCTCCCTGGAGGGTGACGAGCTCCTGAGCATGATGGGCGGCGACCAACCCAAGCAGGTGGCGCAGCTTCAGACGGAGATCATCCAGGAGGTGCGGGAGGAGCTCATGGAGGAGCTGGGGGAGGACCTCACGGGGCTCTTCACAGGGAACTTCCCCCTGGAGCTCGACGAGGAGCGGATGCAGCGGAAGCGCCGGGAGATCGTGGGACGGTGGAAGCGGAGCGCCCACCGGGAGAAGGCCCAGGCCGCCCAGGAGCTCGCAGCTCTCCGCCCCCACCTGGAGCGCGAGGTGGAGGCGCTCCTGGAGTTCGACCACACCTTCGCCCTGGGGCGCTTCGTTGAGCATCACGACCTCCACCCCGCGAGCTTCGGGCCCGGGGTGCGCGTGGAGGGTGCCCTGCACCTGGACCTCACGCGGGAGGACGGCGGCGTGCCCGTGGACTACCACGTGGGCACGAGCGAAACCGAACCGAACGTCGTGCTCCTCACGGGGGCCAACAGCGGCGGGAAGACGACGCTCCTGGAGACCCTCGCCCAGGTCACGATCCTCGCCCACATGGGGCTCCCGGTGCCGGCGACGCGGGCCGAGGTGCGTCACGTGGAGGCGCTGTACTTCTTCACGCAGAAGCGCAGCATGGACGCCGGCGCCTTCGAGACGTTCCTCAGGGACTTCGTCCCCATCGTCACGAGCCCCACGCGGAAGCTCGTGCTCGCGGACGAGCTGGAGGCCATGACGGAGCTGGAGGCCGCCGCCCGCATCATCGGCACCTTCGTGGAGCTCCTGCGGGAGACCGAGAGCCTGGGCGTCGTGGTGACGCACATGGCGGAGGAGGTGAGCGAGTTCACGAGCGTGCGCGTCGACGGCATCGAGGCGAAGGGCCTCGACGACGACCTGAACCTCATGGTGGACCGCACGCCCCGCATCGGGTACCGCGCCCGCTCCAC
>CAZDGP010000087.1:0-6861 GCA_964505085.1 uncultured Thermoplasmatales archaeon | reverse complement strand
GGGTTCGGGTTGGCGCACGTAGTGCACCTGCACGAGGTCGGAGACCTCCCGCACGCGTTCCAGGAGCTCGAGCTTCCCCTTCTTCCGGAGGTGGTGCTCGAGCTCGAAGCTGTGGTCGAAGTGGTCCTCGATAGCGCGCTTCCCCCGCCCCGTCACGAGCAGCACTTCATCCGCACCGGCCTCCACGGCTTCCTCCACCACGTACTGGATCACGGGCTTGTCCACCACGGGCAGCATCTCCTTCGGCATGCTCTTCGTCGCCGGGAGCATGCGGGTTCCCAGGCCCGCGGCGGGGATGACGGCCTTCATGGGGACCGCAACGCGCAACGCGTACAAGAGGGTTTGGAAGACGTCACGGCACCACGGGGACTAGCCCCTCGAAGTCCGAGTCGAAGGTGGCGACGGCGTCCACATCCAGCCGGTCCGCCACCGCCAGCAGGGTGCAATCCGTGAAGCTCAACCCTCGCTCGTAGTGCTGGAGGAACCGGCGGTAAGCGGGTTCCAAGTCCCCATCCTGGACGGACACCACGTGGAAGGGCGAACCGGGGGAGGCGTCGTCGAGGCCCAACAGCGACCCCAGCTTCCGAGCCCCGTCCGCCGGTTGACCCCGGAACTGCATCAACGTCAGCGCCTCGTCCACCACGAAGGATGTGATGATGGCGGTGCCGAACTCACCCTGTAGGACCCTGCGAAGGAAGGCGTTCGCTTCGTCGTGGTGGCGATCCCGCTCGTTCACCTTCGCGAAGAGCACGCTGGTGTCGAGGAGGACCGCCACTACGCTTCCTCCCCGTCCTTCCTCCAGTCGACCCGGTACAGTTCGTCATCGATGGTCTCGTGGCTCGTGTCGATGCCGAAGTCCCACGAGAGACCCATGATCTCCTCGATCTCATCCTCGGTGAGGTCCGGCCCCCTGTCCTCGCCCACCACATCGTCCTCGTGGTCCCGAGCTACCTTCACGAGACGATGCACCACCTCCTCGAGGGGGACGCGTTCCCCGCTGCGGAGACGGATCTTCGCCTGGAGCTCGTCCAGCACGCGCTTGTCGTCGTCCCGCACCCGCACGGTCGTGGACATCGTATGCCTTGTATACGTTGTATAACTTGTATCTTCCGCTTGCCCGCGTCCTGCTGGGAACCGGAAGACCATAGGGAGGGGAAGAAGAGGGGTGAAGGAACCCCGCACCTACTGGAACCCGTCGAGGAAACCCTGGCTCTCCAGGTGCAGCAGGATCTTGTGCGCGCACTCGTCGGCGGTGTTCTCCGTGGTATCCACCACGATATCCGCCTCGTCCTCCGCGGGCTCCTGGTAGGGGTCGCTGATGCCCGTGAAGTTGTCGATGATGCCCTTGCGAGCTTGCGCGTAGAGGCCCTTGCGGTCCCGTTCCTCGCAGACCTCCAGGGGCGTGTCCACGTGCACGAGCTGGAACCCGCCACCCACCTCCTCGATCATCTCCCGCACCTCGCTGCGTACGTCGCGGTAGGGCGCGATGTGGGCGGCGATGGCGATGCCGCGGTTCTTCGTGATCTCCCGGGCGACGAAGCCCGTGCGGCGCACGTTCAACGCACGGTGCTCGCGACTGAACCCGAGCTCCGAGCTCAACGTCTTGCGCACGTGGTCGCCATCCAGCAGCGTCACGGGGCGGGACCCGTCCTCCATGAGCTTGGCGTGGAGCACCTTCGCGATGGTGCTCTTGCCCGAGCCACTAAGGCCCGTGAAGAAGACGGTGAAGCCCTGCTCGCTGCGGGGCGGGTAGGCGTGCCGGAGCTGGTCGAGGACGCTGGGGTAGCTCAACCAGTCGGGCACGTCGGCGCCCTCGCGCAACCGCCGCCTAAGCTCCGTGCCGCTGATGTACTTCCCGTTCTCGTGCTCCGCAACGTCGCTCTTGGGCACGAACTTGCCGCGTTCCTCCACGTACACGAGCTCCTCGAAGGTCACGGGCTGGATCTCGAGGTCGTCCTCCACGCTTGCCAGGAGCTCCTGCGCCTCGTAGTCCCCGTAGGGGCTCTGCCCGTCGCTAAGGGAACCGGGGCCGGCGTGGTCGCGGCCGACGATGAAGTGGCTGCACCCGTAGTTCTGCCGCACGAGCGCGTGCCACACGGCCTCCCGGGGCCCGCCCATGCGCATGGCGAGGGGGAGCAGGGAGAGCATGGTGGTCTGCTCGGGGAACTGCTCCACCACGGCCTGGTAGCATCGGACGCGGTGGAAGTACTCCACGTCCCCGGGTTTCGTGCGACCGACGACGGGGTGGATGAGGAGGTTCCCCTCCACCTCCGCCGCCGCCCGCCGCGTGAGCTCCACGTGGACGCGGTGCATGGGGTTGCGGGTTTGGAACCCGATGATGGTGCTCCATCCGCGCTTCGAGAACTCCGCACGGAGCTCCTTGGGTGTGTGCCGTAGGCGCTTGTACGTGTGGTGGGGCGGGTGCTCGATCCCGTGCAAGCGACCGCCGAGGTTCACGGGGTGCATGCTCGTGAGGAGCTCCCGGACGGCGGGGTGGGCGGTGTCGGTGGTGCCGAACACCTGCTTCGCCTCCTGCTTGCGGTCCGGTTCCCACCGGGACTCCACGTCCATGATGGCAAGCACCATGCCCTCGGGGTGGCGCAACGCCACGCGGTCCCCCTCCTCCACGTCGAGGTCCTGCTCCACGTCCAACGTGATGGGCATGGGCCAGACGGTGCCGTCGGCGAGGCGCATGTCCTCCACGACGCCGTTGTAGTCCTCCTCCGTGAGGAAGCCCGTGAGGGGGCTGAAGCCTCCGTTGAGGAGGAGCTCGATGTCCCACACCTGCCGGGGGGTGAGGTGCCATTCGGGGAGCTCCACCGCCTCCTCCTTGAGGTCCTGGGCGGTGCTTCGGTCGACGAGGAGCTCCTGCAGTTCGCCACCATGGGGCGGGGTCAGTTCCATCGTAAGGCCTCTGCGCGTGGCTCCGGCACACCACCCCCCGTTCATGAAGGTTTCGCCTACCCCGTCCACGACCCCGCCCCTGGATTCGCAACCCTTATGTGTCCGCAGGAACTGGGTTGCGTCGAGGGGTGCGCCATGGGTGACCATCCAGATGATGAGGTGAGCGTCGTGTGCATGGGGTGCGGCGGCGCCATCCACGTGACGCTCACGTCCTTCGTGCAGGGTGACGACGCCCGCTGCCTCGAGTGCGGCACCACGCGGGACCTCTCCACGGTGGACGTGGGGTTACCTCGGGAGAAGCTCTTGGAGCAACGATCCCCCGAGCAGCATCACGCGACCCGGCCCACACCCAGCGAGTTCCCATCCTAGAACGGCCCGGAGCCGTAGGTCCCTTCGTACCGTCCGCGTGCCTCCTCCAGCGTCGGCAACGCCGCTTGCGTGCCGGGCGCTTCCACGGTGAAGCTCGCGAGGACGTTCCCCAACCGCGCGGCCGCCTCCACCCCCCAGTCGTTCATGAGGGCGTGGAGGAACCCGGCGCGGTGGCTGTCCCCGGCGCCCGTGGGATCCCGCACCGTCACGGGCACCGCCGGCACCGTGAAGGCATCCTCCACCGTCACCACGCGTGTCCCCTCCCCCCCGCGGGTCTCCACGAGGACCTCCAGCTCGTCCGAGAGGAGCTCCACCAACGGGTGACCGAGCACCGATTCCATGCGCTCGCGTTCGTGCCGGTTCATGAAGAGCACGTCGGCGCGGGGGAGGCACGCCCGCACATCGGTGGGGTCCCGGTGGAAGACCTCCTGCCCCGGGTCGAAGCTCACGCGCTCCACCGCCTCCATGAAGGGCGGGTACGCGCCAAGCTCCCCCGGGGCGAAGTGCCCCCAGGGCGCCTCCACGGGTTGCAGGTTCGCCATGGCGGGGCTTGCGCCCTCGTGGAAGTAGATGTGCTGGCGCTCCGCACCGTCGGTGAACACCCACGCGTGGGCCGTCCCCGCCTCGTCCACCACCGCCTGGAGGTCCACACCGAGGGCCTGCAACCGTGCCTCGTACGCGCTCCCAGCGAAGTCGGGGCCCACGGCCGTGAGGAGCGTGGGCTCCCCACCGAGCCGCGCCAGCGCCGCTGCCACGTTGGCGCCGGCACCCCCCGGTTCCCGACGTGCCCCCGTGACGCGCGCGGCCTCGTCGGGGCCCGGCAGCTCCTCCACGCGGGCGAGGGTATCCCACGCGAGCGTCCCCATGACCACGATACCTACGATGCCACCACCTCCCGCGATCGCCACCACGCCCCCACGAGGGGGCCGGCGGTGCCCAGGGCCAGCGCCGGGAGCGCCCCCTGGAGCCACAGCACCGGCAGGGCCTCGGGCAGCAGGAGGAGCGGAGCGAGCACGAGGCCGAAGCCCGCGAGGCCCGCGACGAGCACGCGCCACCCCGTGATGAGGTCGCGGTCCGTGCTCGTCTCCCACGCGTAAGCCCAGCTCAACCCCGTGAGCGCCCCCGCGAACATCCAGCTGTCCGGCCGCGGGAACGTGGCCAACGCCAGCGTGGGCACGAGGAACCCCAACGCGAGCTTCCACCCCAACGCCATCTCCCGCAGAGGGTCCTCCACCACGGACTCCAACCCCCACGCCACCCACACCACGGCCAACCCCACGAGCACCCCCGCCGTCACCTGCCGGAGCGTGTGCACGCCAAGGTAGACGCGGCTCAGGCTCACGAGCACGATGAAGGCCCCGGCCACGAGCCACGTGCGCCACCGGGGGTACATGCGGGCGAGCGTCCCCCAGAACACGGTGCTGGCTTGAGCGTGACCGCTGGGGAACCCGAGACCATCCTCCTCCACCACGTGAAGCTCCTCCGGGGGCCGGGGCTCGTTGAAGAACGCCTTCAACCCGTCGTTGAGGAGCGCGCTCCCCACGGCGATGGTGGCGAGGACGTACCCCTTGCGGCGATCCACCAGGAGGTAGATGATGGCAAGCGCCAGCACGTAGAAGGCCGCATCCCCCAGGGTCGTGACGCCGATGAAGAAGGCGTCCAGCCACGGGGTGCGGAACCGTTGCAACCACTCGATGAGGGCGGTGCCGGCCACGAGCCCCGTGAACCCCGTGGGGGTGCATGAACGCATCGGTCCCCCGCCCGTCCCCCACAAGGCTTTTCCCCACCACGGGTCCTCACCACGCACCATGGGTCACGCCACCGGGCGCAGCACCCGCACCCCCCACCAGACCACCGCCCGGAACCCCGAGGACACCCGCGGGTCCCTGGGGCTCGGAGCGGTGCTCGTCACGTTCCTCGTGGCCCTCATCCTGCGTCTGACCCCTCTTGCGCGCTTCGCCGTGTGGGGCAGCGACACCGGCGAGTACCACGCGCTCACGGCGCGCCTCGTCACCACCGGCGCCATCACCTTCCCCTACGATGGGTGGGGCCTCGCCTACCCCTACTTCCCCGGGTACGAGGTGCTGGCGGGAGCCCTCCACGCCACCGCGGGCCTCCCCCTCGATTGGAGCGTGAAGCTCACGGGGCCCCTCGTCGGCGCCCTGGCTGCCGTGGGCGTGGGCCTCCTCGCCCACCACGTCCTCGGAAGCGCCCGCGCGGGCCTCGTGGCGGGGCTCCTCGCCGCCACCGCCATGCCCTTCGTCTTCGTCACGAGCCACCCCATGCCCGCCACCGCCGGGTACCTCCTCGCCGTCACCTTCCTCCTCCTCACCCTCCGCGGAGCCAGCCGCGTGCAAGCCCATGGGCGCCTACGGGACGCAGCCCCCGAGCTCCTGCTCCTCGCCCCCGTGGGCCTCGCGCTCCTGGTGACGCACCACCTCACCCTCTACTTCCTCGTGGGCGCCCTCGCCGGCGGCGCCCTCCTCCGGGAGCTCGGCTCCCCCCCGAGCCGCGCCTGGCGGTGGGAGACCCTCCTCACCGGGAGCCTCGTCCTCGCCGCCAGCTTGTGGTGGCTGGGGGTGGCCACGCCCTTCCGCGACCGCATCGTCGGCGACCTCCTACCCATCCACCCCGTCCTCGTGGCGCTCCTGGCGCTCCTGGTCCTCGCCCTCCTCCCCCTCCTCGTCCGCCTCAAGCGCCGCCTCGACACCGACCACGCCCTGCACCACCGCGTCCACGTGCCCGGCGCCTGGACGCTCCTCAAGCACATCGGCATCACGCTCGTTGCCCTCGTGGCGTTGAGCCTCATCGTCACCGTCACGAGCATCCCCGGCACCACCATCCACGTCACCCCCGCGAGCCTCCTCTACGTGGCTCCCCTTCTCGTCGTGGTGGCCCTCGCCATCCCCGGGCTCCGCCTCCTCACCGCCCACCGCCACGGCGCCTTCGTCCAGGGGTGGACGCTCGCCCTCGCCGCGAGCCTCCTGGCGGCCACCCTCGCCGGGAGCCGCGTCATCCTCCCCTACCGGCATGCCGACGCCCTCATCATCCCCCTCGCCCTCGCCGCCGGCGCCGCCGCCCTCGAACTAACACGACCCCTCCGCTCCCTCACGGGGCGGCGCCTCGCCATCGTGGGCCTCGTGCTCCTGGTGGCCGCCAACGCCGCCACCGCCTACCCCCCACCGAGCATCCTCGGCGGGTTCCAGGAGGGCATCACCCACGAGGAGATGGATGCCGTGCACTGGGCCCGCGTGAACCTGCCGGCGGACGCCGCCGTCGCCACCGACCACCGCCTAAGCAGCATGCTCTTCGGGTACGCCGGCGTGAACGCGAGCTGGGACACCGGCGGCCGCGTCCTCCACGCCCCAACGGCCGACGCCGCCCGGGAGGCCATGGACCCCCTGGAGATGCCAAGCGGCAAGCACCGCGTCACCCACGTCCTCGTGAGCCCCACCATGACCCAGCACGGTGTGGCCCTCTACCAGTGGGAGAACGCGCGACCCCTGAGCCCGGCTGCACTCGAGAAGTTCGATACCGACCTCTTCACACCCGTGTACGAGGAGGACGGTGTCACCATCTACCGCGTGG
>CAZDGP010000086.1:650-7086 GCA_964505085.1 uncultured Thermoplasmatales archaeon | reverse complement strand
GGCGGACGCCAACGCCGCGGCGCCCTGGTGGAGAGCATGGAGGTGAGTTGAGGGGGGCGGTTCCCCAACCACTAAGCCCTCTCCTTCTCCCCCTACTCTTCCCTTCTCGCACCGAACCGGACCCTTCAAGCATCCTCGCCCTCATCCTGCGCCATGCTCGACGGGAGGCTCCGGGGCGATGCGGGGGACCTCAGCTTCATCCGGATCACCCTCCTCATCCACGGATCGCTCCTGGCGCTCCTGGGCGCGTGGACCCTGGGCGTGACCCTGGCCCAACCGGGCGGCCTCTTCACTGGGGGGTTCCTCGTGGTGGTGCCGGGGTTCCTGGGCCTCGTGCTCCTCCTCGCGGTGGCGCCCCGGGCCCTCCAGCGCACGGGCTGGGCCTTCGCCGGGCTCGCCACGGCCATCGTGCTCGGCATCGTGCAGGGCGTCGGTGACGTGGGGCTCACCGCGCTGGGCTCCAACTACGGCGAAGCCCTCCTCTACGTCGTCGTGTGGCTCGCGGTGGTGGCTCCCGCAGCCCTCCTCGCCGCCTTCGAAGCGGACCGCCGGTGGAGCCTCATCGCCGCCGCCGGCATCGTGTTGTGGGGCCTCGCCTCGTCCATCGCGGAGGGGTTGCCGCCAGCGAACGGGGGCATGCTCGCGGGGGTCCTCGCGGGCCTCGGTCTCCTGCTCCCTGCGGCGGGCGTGGGGGGTGCCCTAACCGACGGCATCACCGTGCCTCCCCGGGGGAACCTCCTCGCCTGGCGGTGGGGGCGGGGTCCCGTGGAGCTCTCGGGCTGGTGGCTCGCGGGTCTCGTGGTCCTCGTCCTCTCGTGGCGCCTTGGCGGTTGGTTCTGGGGCATCCCCCTGTGGGTCGTGGCGCTGGCTCTCGTGGTGGGGCCCGCGCTCCTGGCGTGGCGTCGTACGCCCCTCCGCGCCGCCCTCGTCAGCCTCCTGCTCGCCGTGGGGTTCGTGCCGTTGGGCCGGTGCGTCACCTGGAGCGCCACCGACGTGGGCGGCGGACGCATCCCCACTGGCACGGACCCGGCGGTGCTAGCGTTCATGGGGTTCCACGGTCCCGGGAACAGCGCCGGGTACGGGTTGTTCGGCACCCAGGGCGGCATCCACTGCCCGGGGGTGCTCGAGACGGCCGCCATCCTGTGGTTGGGGGTCCTGCTGGCGGTGACGCTGTGGCCGGGGCGGGGCCCCGTCTCCACCCGGCCCACGTCCACCGCCACACGGGACCTATAGTCGCCTATAGGTCGGGACGCCCCCTACGCACGAAAGTTTAAGTACGCTCCATCACAACGCATCACAACATGGGCAACGTGCAGGTGCGGCTCCCGGACGACATGGAGGGTGAGCTCGAGGAGCTCGCGGCTCAGATGCACGCGAGCCGCAGCGAAGCCATGCGCCGCGCCCTCGCCGAGGGCCTCCAGGTCATCCGCTTCGACCACGCACTCCACCGGTACATCGACGGCGACGTGAGCCTCGCCCGCGCCGCCGAGCTCGCCGACGTGAGCCTCGTGCGCATGGCCCGGGCCGCGGCCGAGCGCGGCGTGCCCTACTTCCGCTACAGCGCCGAGGAGGCCGAGGCGGATGTGGAGACCGCCCGGCGCTGGTTCCAGGAGCACCGTGGGTGAACCCATGGGACGGCTCCTGGTGGACGCTTCCGTGCTCATCGCCATGGCGGAGGTTGGGGAGCTCACGCTCCTCCGGAACCTCGCGGGCACCATCCACGTCACCCCCACCGTAGCCCACGAGGCCACCCGCGGGAGCTTCCCCAGCACCGGCGCGCTCCGGCAGGCGCTCCGCTCCCCATGGATCGTAGTGTTGAACCCCGAGGAGGCCGTGCGAGGGGTGGACGCACCGGAGCTCGACGCGGGGGAGACCACCCTCCTCCGTCAAGCAGCACCGGAGGACACGCTGCTCATGGACGACCCCGAGGGCCGCGTCGTGGCCGACGCCCTCGACCTCGAGTACACGGGGCTCTTAGGGTTCCTCGTGGCGGCGGTGGACGCCGGGGAGCTGCCGCGGGAGCGGGGCCAAGATGTTCTCGATGCTCTCGCACGCAGCGCGTTCCGGATGAGCGCCGAACTCTACGCGTGGGCTCGGGACAGGCTCGAGGACCACTAAGCCCCTGCACAACGCCCTACGCCTTCCCCCGCCACCGCATGATGAGCACGAAGACCCCAGCCCCCACGATGGCTCCCACGAAGGCCAGCGGAAGCTCTGCCAACGCCGCATCGAACCCCTCGAGGAACCACGTGACGAGGCTCTTCACCACCACGAAGACCACCACGAAGACGCTCGAGAGCATCAGCAAGCGCCGCGTACGGAACGAGAGCTCCATGGGGTGCTCCTAGGCTCCGCGGCGACGAGCCAGCGCGAGGCCCATCCCCGCCAGCACGGCCACGCTCAGGAGCACGCCGGGTCCGGGGATCTGCTCCAGCGTCCCCTGCACGTCCGGTTGGCCCTCCACCGTCCACTGCACCGTGGCCGGGTCGTTCTGGAGGTTCTGCGGTGGTTGGGCACCGCCCTTGTCCGTGTTATCGAGGACCAGGTGCCACTGGTCGTTCCGCTCCAGCGTGAAGCTCTTGGAGGTGCTGGACACGTCGAGGTCGCTGGCGCGCTCCACGTAGTGGAAGTCGTCGTTGCTCTCGTACTTCTGGAAGTTCGCGTTGTCCATGACGAAGACGTCGATGCGCGGTCCGTCCGTCACCGTCACGTCGTACGTGATCTTCATGGGCGACCCATCCTCGAAGGGGATGGTGATGTCCACGAACGCGTCCTCGTCGATGGTGTTGCTTCCGCTCTTCTCCGCCGCCACCGCTCCCCCCGCAGCCAGGAGCAACGTAAGCAGCACCGTTACGCACCGCATGGTCCAGGTCGTCGTCCGCAATGGCATCCCTCGCTCCCGGGAACGGTGGTCATCCGTTAAGGCTTGTGGTCCAGCGCAGGGGAAAGCAACCGTGCCAACGCCACCAGCACCACGAGGGTGACGGCCGCCACGCTCGCGCGCACCGTGAGGCTCGCCTCCCCCGCCACCAGGATCTGGAGCAGCGGCTGGTCCGCGGGACCCAACGCGCCGCTGGCAAGCAACGCGATCCACAACGCCCCAAGCACCACCACGCCGATGGCCGTCGCCCACCCCGGCGTCAGGGTCTCGGTGACGATGCTCGCGCGCCGGGGGAACCGTCGCCGACTCGGCAGGAGCGCCGCGAGCACCACCAGGAGCACGAGGGCCTCCACCCAGTCGAAGCCCCGCAGGAGCGCCAGCACCGCCCCCACCGCCAGGAACGCTGACGTGAGCACCCACGCCGCGTGGAGGCGCTTCTGGAGCCCTCGGGCGAGCACCAGGAGGATGGCGCCCACCACGCTCCCGAGGAAGAGGCTTGCCTCCACCACCGGCGTCGGCAACAGGACGGGGGCCTCCACCAGGAGCGGGCTCGCGCCGAAGGGCAGGCTCCCCGTAAGCAGCAGGAGCGCACCCCCCGCGAAGGTGGTGAGCGCCAGCACCTGGGGCACGGCGGGGCCCACATCCGGCGCCACGTGGTCCGCCGCCTCCCCCAGGAGACCCCGGCCCCGCACCGCCTCCTCCAACCCCAGGAGCACGCTCGCCACCAGGAGCGGCAGGAGGTACACGAGGCCCCGGTAGAGCACGAGCGCCCCCACGAGGGGCCCCGCCCCGTACACGGGCCCAAGCAACGCCAGCACCACGCTCTCCACCACGCCCAACCCCGCCGGCACGTGGCTCGCACGGCCCAAGGTCTCCGCCAGGAGGAACACCCCCAGGATCCCCACGTACCCCAGGGGTCCCGGCGGAAGCACCGTGAAGAGCACCGCCGCCACCAACCCCCATCGGGCGCTGGCGAGCAGGACCTGGACTGCGGCCACCTGGGGCGTGGGCACCGGGAGCTCCCGCCCCCGGAACGACAGGGGCTCGCGGCGTCGCGTCGTCCACACGAGGTACGCCGCCACGAACGCCAACAGCAGCACCCCCACGGGTTGCAGGGGCTGGCTCGGGCCCACCGCCAGCGGCGGCGAGGTCGGGGGTGAGAGCAGGAACACGAAGCCGCCCAGCGCCGCGAGCCCGAGCCAGCTCGCGAAGCTCTGGAACGCCACCATGCGCACCACGTCCCCCGGCGGCACCTCCTCCTGGTAGAGGCGGAAGCGCACGCTCCCACCCGTGAACACCGCGAGGCCGATGCTCTGGCTCAACGCGTACGCGATGAAGCCCGGCACCAGGTAGCGGTTCGCCGGCAAGCGGTGGTCCACGTACCAGAGCGCGAGCCCGTCGTGGAGGCTCATGACGACGTACGCGGCGAAGGTGAAGGCCAAGGCCAACCCGATCTGGAGTGCGCTCGTGGCCTCCAGCGCCGCCCGGGCATCCTCGAAGCGGAAGGTCGCGAGGGTGCTGCGAAGCGTCCACAACGCCAGCAGGAACACCACGATGCCCAGGAGGCTCCGCACGGTGTCGAACCACGGCGGCGTCCCCGGCGCGTCGGTGTCGCCCGCATCCTCCACGTTGGCCTCGTGCACCACCGCGTCACCCAGCGTGCATCCACCACGGGAGGTTTGAACCCTTCCATGGACGCCCCCCCTGGTTCCGCCGGCTCTGCATCGCAAAGTATGGGTTCCGGGAAGTACCTCCACACGTATCTTGGGCTCGGTGAAGCACATGACGGACACCGCGAACCTCTCGGCGCGGGAGGCCATGGACGAGATCAGCAAGCTGCAGGGTGTGGACCAGGCGCTCGCCCGCCGCACGGCGGGCCTCACGTGGATGGTGTGGGGCATCGTGAGCCCCGCCATCTTCCTCACGTACGGCGCCCTCGGCACCACGCTCCGCCTCATGGGGTTGGAGTGGGTGAACGCGATCCTCTGGGTGCCCTTCGTCCTCATGGGGGTGCTCGCCACCGTGACGCTCTGGCGGAGCGTCGGCCTCGTGATCCCGGTGGAACGGAACGGCGAGGGTGCACGCCGGGGTGTCGTGGCGACGGGGATCTTCCTCGCCGCCATCTACGGGGTGTTCGCCCTCACGGGGCTCCTGGACGTGGGGCACCTCCTCGACGACATGGTGGTGCTCGCGGGCCTCGGCGTCGCCAGCCTCGCCCTGGGTGCCACCGGGTACCTGAGCGCCGACGCCCTGGACCGGCGCCTCTGGCTCGTCGCAGGCATCCTCCTCCTGGTGGCGGCCCTTGCAGGCAGCGCGCTCCTGGGCACGCTGGAACGCCCGCTGGTCCACGCGGCCGGCACCGCCTACGGCGCCGGCGTGAGCGCCCTCGTGTACTTCGGCGCGGGCCTCTTCCTCGCCAACCGCGGGTGAGCTCCCATGGCGGATGGCGACCCCGGAGCGCCGCCGGGCACCGTGACGGTGCCGGACCTCGACCCTCTGCTCCACCAGCGCACGCGCCTCCGCATCATGGCGCTCATGCACCGGAACCGGCAGGCGAACTTCACGTGGGTGCAGGAGGCGCTGGAGCTCACCCCCGGGAACCTCGGGAGCCACGTGGAGAAGCTCGTGACCGCGGGGCTCCTGGAGAAGGGCCGCGTCCTCACCCGGGACGGCTTCGAGGTGCGGGTGCGCATGACGCCGGAGGGTGACGAAGCGTTCCGGGCGTACCTGGGGGCGCTGGGTGAGGTGCTGGAGGGGACGGACGGGGGGGAGGGTTGAGGGGCGGTGCTGGATCCGGGTTCGCTGCGCCGCGTTCCCCTTGATGCCCCGACTTGACGCCCGCCACCCGCCCCCAGCTTCGGCCGGCGCTTCGCTTCGGCCGAAGCTGTACACCCCTCCCCTCCTCCCGGCTCCACCCCCCCACATGTCGTAGGGGAGGTAGAGAGAGGCCTATAGGGACCTATAGGTAGCTATAGGTCCTCCTCCCCCACCTCTTCAGAAGGGCCACGCCGCCAGGAGGGTCCCCATGATCGTGAACCCCACCACGTGGTACCCCGTGTTGATGGCGTAGAGCTCCCACGGGTCCCCCTCGAACCCCACGTCCGTGAGGTTCGTGGTGGCCACGAAACCCAACCCCAGAAGCGCCCCCAACCACAGGCCCTCCAACGCCGTGGCCGCACCCGCGTACACGAGGACCGTGGCCAAGACGTACGCCGCCACCAGGTCCCCCACCGCCGTCATCACCATGCCCGGCGCCGGCTCCGCCGCCGCCATCTCCTCATCCGAGAACCCCACCGCCGCCACCCAGCGCTCCGCGAAGAGCACTGGGCTGTACCACAACGCACCCAACAACCAGTACAACGCCGCCGCCACCAGCACCGCCGCCAGGTTCACCTCCACCAACGATACCATGGGAGCAGGAACGACGCCCCCGCACATGAAGCTCCCGGAACCACACCACCCCCCTCACGGCGCCACCCGCCACCCCCCAACCACACCCTATCCCACGCACCCCGAACCCACACCCCCACACCCCATCCCACGCACCCCGCACAC
>CAZDGP010000086.1:0-640 GCA_964505085.1 uncultured Thermoplasmatales archaeon | reverse complement strand
CCACTGGATCACCGCCCCCCAGGGCAACCCTTTAACCCTCCCGCCGCGCTCCCATGGACTCGATGCCCTCCACGCCCCTCCTGGATGCCCGGGACCTCGCCAAGTCCTACCGCCAGCGGGGCGAACCCGTCCACGCCCTCCGGGACGCGACCCTCACCCTCGACGCCGGGCACCTCACCGCCGTGCAAGGCCGAAGCGGCAGCGGCAAGACCACCCTCCTCAACCTCGTGGCCGGCCTCGAGGACCCCGACGAGGGCAGCGTCCACGTCATGGGGCAGGACCTCGCCGACCTCACACCCCGCCAACGCCTCGCCCTCCGCGCCGAGCACGTGGGCTTCGTCTTCCAGGAACCCGCCCTCGTCCCCGAGCTCACCCTGGAGGAGAACGTCGCCCTCGCCGCCCGCATCCGCGGCCTCCCCATGGCGGGCGCCCGGGACGCCGCCCGGCAACGCCTCCAGGACCTCGGCCTCGGGGACCTCACGGACCGCTTCCCCAGCGAGGTGAGCGGCGGCGAAGCCCAACGCGCCAGCGTCGCCCGCGCCCTCGCCAAGTCCCCCGCCCTCCTCCTCGCTGACGAACCCACCGCCGAGCTCGACCACGACAGCGCCCGCACCGTCACCGCCGTCCTCACCACGTACGT
>CAZDGP010000085.1:0-7188 GCA_964505085.1 uncultured Thermoplasmatales archaeon | reverse complement strand
GAACTTCCTCGACGCTTGCAAGGATTGAGGCTGTGGCGGGTCCGGCCCCAGCGGCGAGATGGCCTCCGCACCCGGCCAACGCCTCACGTTCTTCCTTTCTACTGCGACCTGATCGACGCCCGCCACCCGCCCCCGGCGAGCGGGAAGGGCACGAGAAGAGACGCCGCTCGCCGTACACCCCGCCCCGGCCGCCCCCCGCCTCCGCCCCCTTGATGGTGCAGGTACTGGAAGAGGGGGGGGGGAACGGATCTACGGGGGCCTCTTCCTCCCCCTCCTGGACCTACTCCTTCCCGATGCGCTCCAGGATAAGCTCCACCGCCTGCGGCAGACCCGGGAGGACGTGGTCGGCGAGGTGCTGCTCCCGCTTGATGCGGGTGCGAAGCGGCGGGTTCACGAGGATGGGTCGCACGCCGGCGGCCCGGGCGGCCCGCATGTCGGAGCCCTTGTCCCCCACCATCCAGCTCCGCTCATCCAGCGCGAGGTCCAGCTCCTCCGCGGCCTCCAGGAGCATCCCCGGCTGGGGCTTCTTGCAGGCGCAGTCCCCCCGGCCCCGGCACGTGCAGGCCTTCACGAGGTCCACACGCCCGCCGGCGGCGGTGATCTCCTCCACCATGTTCCGATGGATGCGATCCAACTCGCTCTCCTCGATCCATCCCCACCCCACGGCACCCTGGTTCGTCACCACCACGATGCGGACGTCAGCCTCCGCCAACCGCTTGAGGGCGTCGAGGACGCCGGGGCGGAACCGGAACCCCTCCCAGCGGCGCACGAGGAGCCACCGACGCTCGTTGATGACGCCGTCGCGGTCCAGGAACACCGCAGGATGCGTGCCCCCGATCGCGTCCCCGTCGCCGTCCCCGTTGGCGGCCACGCTACCGCCGCCCCACGTACTGGCTCCAGTTCACGCCGCCACCCCCGCCGCCACCGCGGCCCCGTTGCTGGCGGCGCACGCGGAGCCCCTGGTCCTTGAGGTACCACCCGTAGTAGAGGCCGATGGCGAGGCCCGCGAGGTGCGCGAGGTTCGCCACGTTGCCGCCGGGCGTGAAGAGGTCCGCGAGGTCGTACAACGCGTACCCGATGGTGACGAGCCACAGGGGCAAGGGCAGGATGAACATGAGGTACACGGTGATGTTCGGCGCCAGCACCGTGAGGGTGCCCAGGAGCCCCATGATGGCGCCGCTGGCGCCCACGACGCCCCGTCCCGACGCCGGGAGGATGCCCGCGGCGGGGAGAGCGTAGCTGAAGACGAGGACGTGGGCAAGGCCGGCGGCGACGCCGGTGCCGAGGAAGAGGAGCGTGAAGCGCTTGGAGCCGATGAGGCTCTCCAGCGCCGGTCCGAAGAAGAAGAGCACGATGCCGTTCACGAGGAGGTGCTGGAGGCCGCCGTGGGCGAAGATGCTCGTGACGATGGTCCAGGGCTTGAGGTAGAAGGTCCCGTCCAGCACGAACAGGAGCTCCATGAGGCCCGGGCTCAGGGAGAGAGCGAGCGCCTGCAGGAGGAACACCCCGCCCATGATGCCGAGCATCGTGTACGCCGCCCGCCCCTCCAGGAGCCTCCACACCCCCGCGAGGGCCTCGTCGAGCTTCGCGCCCCATCGCGCGGTGCGGCTCACGTCGGCGCGGACGGGCTCCCCCGGTTGGTGCATGAGGCGCCCCTCCTGGCGGAGGCGCTCCTTGTACGCGCCGAGACCCGTGCACTCGTGGTTCTCGGGGAGGCGGTGGGCACCGCAGAACCGTCCCTCGCAGAACTTGCACGTGTAGGGGAGGTCCTCCTGGGCGCCGCACGCCTCGCACCGGGCCGGGGACATGGGAGGCACCTACGGTGGCGGCTCCTCATAACCGTTGGCCCCCGGGACCGAAGCTACTTCTTGCTTCTGCGTCCTCACCCCAACCCATGGCGTGGTCCATCCTGCCCCGGTCCCTCCTCGCCCGGGACGCCCACGTGGTGGCGCGGGAGCTCCTGGGGCACGTGCTCGTCCACGAGACCCCGGAGGGCGCCCGGGCGGGGCGCATCGTGGAGACGGAGGCCTACTTCGGCCCGCCAGGTGCCCACGCGCACCTGGCGGAACGTTCACGGCCGGAGTCCGGCGCCGGCGAGGCCGAGGAACGAGGTCGAGACGGTGGTGAGTCGGAGGCCTACTTCGGCCCGCCAGGTGCCCACGCGCATCTGGCGGACGGGCGGTCGCACGCTCCCGCCTGGGCTCGGAGGGTGGCGCGGGAGGGGGACCCAGCGAGCCACTCGTTCAACGGGCGCACGGAGCGGAACGACGTCATGTTCGGGGAGCCGGGGTTCGCCTACGTGTACCTCATCTACGGGGTGCACCGGTGCGTGAACGTGAGCACCGGCACCGAGGGCCGGCCGGAGGCCGTGCTCCTCCGAGCGTTGGAGCCCCTGGAGGGCCAGGAGGCCATGCTCGAGGACCGGGGCACGACGGAGCCCACGAACGCCGCCAGCGGTCCCGGCAAGCTCACCCAGGCCCTGGGCATCACGCGGGAATACGACGGTCACGACCTCCTGGAGCCGCCGCTCTACATCGCTCGAGGGGACGCGGTGACGCGCGTCGTCTCCACGCCCCGCGTGGGGGTGCGGGGCGGCGAGGACCTGCCGCTTCGGTTCCACGTGGAGGGCAACCCCCACGTGAGCCGGTAGGGGAACGGTTTTGACGCCCCACCAACTACCTCACCCACAACATGCGCTGGTGGCTCCCCACGGTCCTCCTCCTCGTGCTGGTGCTCCTCACGGCCTCCAGCGCCAGCGCCGCGGAGCTCTGCGGCGGCACCACCACGCTGGACAGGGAGCTCCGGGTGGACCCGGGGGAGGAGCTCACGGTGTGCCCCGGCACGAGCATCCGGGGGGAGGGGAGCATCCGGGTCCTGGGGTCGCTGGTGGTGAACGGCAACGCCACGGACCCTGCCCGCATCGGGGTGCCGCTCGTCGTGGACGGGGGGAACGCGTCCCTCGTGTGGACCCACCTGCGCGGCACCGGTGCGGCGGCGTTGCAGGTGGATGGCGGTGAGGTGGCGCTCTCCTCCGTCACGTTCCAGGGCGGGTCCCGAGGCCTCGAGACCGTGGGGAACGCGAGCCGCATCGTGGCCCAGGACGTGGTCCTCCAGGACGTGAGCGGCACCGGGATCCACGCCGCCGCCCCCGGGCACGTGACGCTGGAGGACGTCACCCTCCAGGATGGGGGTCGCGGGCTCCACGTTACGCCCCAGGCGGGCACCGTGACCCTGGAGGGTGCCCGCGTCCTCAACGTCTCCACCCCCGTCCTCGTGGAGGGCGCCGGGTCCACGTGGCCCCACGTCATCCTCCAGGGCGTGGAGGTGGTGGGGGGTGTTCCCGAGGGCGTCCAGGTGGTGGGGGACGGCACCCGCACCCTGGAGGCCTCCCCCGTGCTGGAGCTCCTGGGCACGCAGGTGCGGGGGAGCACCGTGGGGCTCCGGTTGGAGGGCTCGGGGTACAGCGTCTTGAGCCGGGGTTCCACCTACGAGGGGAACGGGGTGGGGGTCCGCACCGAGGGTGCCTGGTTCACCTCCGAGGGGGACACGTACATGAACACGCGATGGGACGTGGAGGTGGAGGGCCCCTCCGAGCGGGTGCGCCTCGTGAACGCCACCCTGAGTCCCCGCGTCCACGTCGTGGGGGAGGACCCCGCCGCCGACGGGGAGGGCTCCGTGTTGTCGGCGCCGGCGAGCCGGGACGCGCTCCTGCTTGCCGCCGGGTTCCTGGGTGGCGTGGTGCTCCTGGCGGCGACGGCCGGTCGGGAGGCGGTGCGGCGGGACGTGGTGCTCCCCATCCTGGAGGTCTTGGGCCCGGAGGAGCACCGGGACCCCACGTTGCGGGAGCGGGTGCTGCGGGTCGTGGGGAACCATCCGGGAGCTCCCGAGGGGAGCGTGGCGGTGCTGGCAGGCCTCGACCCCCGGGGGGCTGCCGTCCACCTGGCGGCGCTGGAGCGGGCGGGCAAGGTGGTGAGGACGCGGGAGGCTGGCACGCGCCGCTTCCTCCCGGCACCGTCCTCCGGGGAGGAGGACGAGGAGGATGCGGGGTCGCCGCCGGACCCCGTGGAGGAGCTCGCGGGGATGGAGCGGCGGGTCTTCGACACGATCCGGGAGGAACCGGGGCTCGGGCAATCGGATGTGGCGCGGCGTGTGGGGACGTCGCGGCAGGCGGTGCACTACCACATCAAGAAGCTCGCGGACCGCGGCCTCGTGCGGCGGCAGCGGGAGGGGCGCCGCACCCGGTGCTTCCCCGTGGAGCGGTAGGGGTGGGGCGTACCGGGTCGTCCGCCGTGGCACCGTGTGTCCCCCGGCAGGACCACCCCACACAAGGCCCGAAAGATACTTATAGAAGTCACGATAGACTCTTTGTAACGAAGCGATGGGTGACCCCATCGCCGGAGGATGATACACGATGTTCGGAACACGCCCATTCGACCGACGCTTCCGCGACGTCTTCCGGGAGCTCGAGCAGGAGATGAACCAGATGGAGCAACGCATGCAGACCCTGCTCCAGGACCCCAGCCAGGGACGCGAGGGCAAGGGCCCCTACGTCTACGGGTGGACCATGCAGATGGGGCCCGACGGCGTGCCCCGCGTCCGGGAGTTCGGCAACATGGGGCCGAACCAGGCCGAGCTCGACGAGGGCTGGCGCGAACCCTTCGTCACGAGCGTCACCGACACCGACGCCGGCGAGGTCCGGTTCACCGCCGAGCTCCCCGGCATCGAGAAGGACGACGTGCAGGTGAAGGTCCACGAGGACCGCGTCCTCATCCAGGCCGAGGGCGAGGAGCGACGGTACCGCACCACCGTGGGGTCCGACCACGAGCTCGACCCCGACACCGCCACCGCCCGGTACAACAACGGCATCCTGGAGCTCACGGTGAGCACCCGCAGCGGACACCCCGCGGACGAGGGCCGCACCGTGGACGTCCAGTGAGCCACACCGCCCCGCGGCCCCCCTTCTCCCCCCTTCCCCCATCACGATCACAGGTGAACCCACCATGACGAAGCACGACCACGAGCTCAAGGTGACCGAAGCACGGCCCCAGGACGCCCGGCGAACCCTCGCCCGGCTCGACCCGCAGGTCGCCCACGAGATGAACCTCCAGACAGGCGACGTCATCTTCATCGAGGGCCAGCGCCGCACCGTGGCCACCGTCTACCCCGGCTACCCCGACGACGCCGGCACCGCCCGCATACGCATCGACGGCGCCACACGGCGCAACGCCGCCGCCGGCATCGACGACAAGGTGCAGGTGCGGAAGGCCGAGGCCCGACCCGCCACCCGCGTCACCCTCGCCCCCACGGAGGAGATCCGGGCGCAAGCCCTCACCGGCCTCGTGGCCCGCCACCTCACGGGCCGCCCCGTCATGGAGGGCGACGCCATCAACCTCTCCGTCCTCGGCCACCAGGTGAGCCTCGTGGTCACGGGGCACGAACCCCAAGCCGACGCCGTCATCGTCGCCCCCGACACGGAGGTCACCATCGGCGACCGCCCCGCCCGCGAGACCGCATCCCGCCCCCTCCCCGAGGTCACGTACGAGGACATCGGCGGGTACGAGGACGAGATCCGGAAGGTCCGCGAGATGATCGAGCTGCCCATGCGCCACCCCGAGGTCTTCCAGAAGGTGGGCATCGACCCGCCCAAGGGCGTGCTCCTCCACGGCCCCCCCGGCACCGGCAAGACCCTCCTCGCCAAGGCCGTGGCCAACGAGACGCAGGCGAGCTTCCACCACATCGGCGGCCCCGAGATCATGGGGAAGTACTACGGTGAGAGCGAGGAGCGCCTCCGGGAGGTCTTCGAGGAGGCGAAGGAGCAGGAGCCCGCCATCGTCTTCATCGACGAGCTCGACAGCATCGCACCCAAGCGCGAGGACGTCACCGGCGAGGTGGAGCGCCGCATCGTCGCCCAGCTCCTCAGCCTCATGGACGGCCTCGAGGACCGCGGCCAGGTCGTGGTCATCGGCGCCACCAACCGCGTCGACGCCATCGACAACGCGCTCCGGCGGGCCGGCCGCTTCGACCGCGAGATCGAGATCGGTGTGCCCGACCGCGACGCCCGCCACGAGATCTTCCAGGTGCACACCCGCGGCATGCCCCTGGCCGAGGACGTGGACCTCACGA
The DNA here is from genome assembly GCA_964505085.1 of uncultured Thermoplasmatales archaeon. GTDB lineage: Archaea > Thermoplasmatota > SW-10-69-26 > JACQPN01 > CAZDGP01 > CAZDGP01. The sequence goes on along the minus strand of CAZDGP010000085.1, from coordinate 1,065 downwards.
GCCTCTCCGAGCGCACCCACGGGTACGTGGGCGCCGACGTCGCCGCCCTCGCCCGGGAGGCCGCCATGCACGCGGTGCAACGCCTCCTCCCCCGCATCGACCTCGCGGAGGAGGAGATTCCCCCGGAGGTCATGGACGAGCTCCAGGTCACCGGCGACGACATGGAGTACGGCTTCACCGAGACCCACCCCAGCGCCATGCGCGAGGTCCTCGTGGAGCGCCCCAGCACCACCTGGGGTGACGTTGGGGGCCTCGAGCAGGCGGAGCAGGAGCTCCGGGAGGCCGTGGAGTGGCCCCTCCAGTACGGGGCGCTCTACGATCACATGCACGCGGAGGTGCCCAAGGGCGTGCTCCTCCACGGGCCCCCGGGCACGGGGAAGACCCTCATGGCGAAGGCCCTGGCCAACGAGGCCGGCGTGAACTTCATCAGCGTGAAGGGCCCCGAGCTCCTGAGCAAGTGGGTGGGCGAGAGCGAGCGGGGCGTCCGGAAGGTCTTCCAGAAGGCCCGCCAGGCCGCACCCTGCGTCGTCTTCTTCGACGAGCTCGAGAGCCTCGCCCCCGGCCGCGGCGGCCACGGCGGCGACAGCCACGTCACCGAGCGCGTGGTGAGCCAGTTCCTCACCGAGCTCGACGGCCTCGAGTCCCTCAGGAACGTCGTCGTGGTGGGCGCCACCAACCGCCTGGACCTCGTCGACGACGCGCTACTGCGTCCGGGGCGCTTCGACCGCCTCGTGGAGGTGCCGGAGCCCGACGAGGCCGCCCGCCGCGAGATCCTCACCATCCACACGCGGGACGTGCCCCTGGCCGAGGACGTGGACCTCGAGGCCCTCGTGCCCCGCACCGAGGGCTGGACCGGCGCCGAGCTCGCTGCCCTCGCCCACGAGGCCACCATGCTCGCCGTCCGGGACTACGTGCAGCAGGGCGGCGACCCCCGGGACGCCGACGCCATCGCCGAGAGCCGCGTCGCGCAAACGCACCTCGACCGGGCCTTCGAGAAGGTGGCAGGCCGGGGCGGACGCCAACGCCGCGGCGCCCTGGTGGAGAGCATGGAGGTGAGTTGAGGGG
>CAZDGP010000084.1:0-7427 GCA_964505085.1 uncultured Thermoplasmatales archaeon | reverse complement strand
GACCCGACCACCGCATGCTCGGGCACACGGGGTTCCTCACCTTCGCGCGGTTGGGTTTGGAGTGACCTTCGTCACGTCCACCGCGTCGTACCGCCGCCGGTTCCCCACGCCCCCCACCACCGCCATCCTTGGTGACGGGCGGGGAAGTCCCGTCAACCGGGGCACCACGGGAAGAGCCCGTAGCAACCGAGATGCCACAGGAAGAAGAACGGCCAGTTCACCAGGGGAACGACCCCGATCTGCGAGGGCCCGAACTTCAGCACGATCCACACGAACCCCATCGCGATGTAGAGGACGGTCCCCACCACCGCCACAGCGACGGCGCGCTCCCGCTCGGAGCCAAACTCAAGACCCTCCCCCACGGTTGCCCACACCGCGGACATCAACCCGACGTACACGATCGCCGATGGAAGCAACCACGCGGCCGGGGAGGAAGCATAGAAGGCGATGACCTCCCCGATGGGGTACAGAACCAACGCCAGCAACGCGAGGTAGGCGCTGGTCCTTCGATCTATCTTCAGGTAGCGCATCCGGAACCTCTCGGGTGGTTCAGTTGTGTGTTAGCCATCAATCGCACCAGAAGTTAATCTCGTCGACACTCCCCCAGTAGATCGTCCAGTCAACGCTTCCACAGGGGTCCACGCCGTCTAGGTCGAGTTGGTAGATGTCGATCCAGCCGTCCCACTCGTCACAATTCGCACACTCGCTAGCATCGTTCGGGACGCTGACCGCCCAATAGTTGGAGATCCACGGAGATCCAGCCATATCGCTCTGTAGTTTATCTTGCCCCGTCTGGGGGTATACATTGGAGTGACCTATACCGTCCTCGTAATGGACCGGAGCAAGCAAGTAGGTATCGAAGCCAGGGGTGTGCGTGTCACCATAGCGACTTGGGAAAGTGCGGAGGTGATATCGCGCACCGTCACACTCTTGGGGGTCCGTGTAGTGCCTGCTTTGTTCATCCCAGTAATCCGTCCCTGACCCATGGAGATGGTCGCGGATTAGCACCTCCTTCGTGGAAGCACACCAGGACCGCCCCTCCTCACTCCAACCTGCGTCTGTGAGAGCGGAATCAACGTACGATTCGCCCGCAGAGTCGTAGAACCACGCGTTCATGGGATCGATGGGGTCTCCACCAGAGTAGATGTGGAGACTAGTCCAGACGCTTCCTCCTCCCCTGGGGGACATGTGGAGGACATCAACCCCTTCGAAGGGACCGCTCTTCGCCACTTGTACATCACTTTGGATTGGCCCTCGGAATTGTTCGGGGGATGTTAGGTCGAGCACATCCTCCTGTTCTTCCACTTCGGGTTGCTGGCGCTCTAGGGGAGGAATGTTGAATCGAAGGCTCTCACCCATCGGAGAGTTGAACGCCCCTGAGACACGAGCTTCCTTAAGGACCATCACCCCAGTTGCGCCCGCACTCTTGCCGCGGAGGACGACCGTCGTGTTTGAGGGCACATCGGATTGCCCAGCCATCAGGTAATCCATCTGTTCCGAATCATTGAGAGGACGTCCATCCACGAAGATGGTGCTAACCTGCAACGGCAGCTGGAAGAACTCGTTTGGTGTCTTGATGTTAGCAACCCCTCCATCAGAGAATTCACTCCAGAACAGGGGAATCTCTTGACGACGCTGATCTTCTTCTTGACCCAGTAAAGGTGTCTGGGCGAAAACGGTAGTGGACGCTGAAACGAGAATCACTGCGAGAACAATCCTTAACAGGGTTCCCTTCCCTCGAGGCCCCTTGGTAGGCATACGATCACTCGCACTTTCCAAAAGAAGTTATTCATATAAACAAATCCATCCAGAAGCGGAAGGATTTATGGCTCATAGACTTTATATATAAGGTCCCCATCCCATCCAAATCGACCCGTGGGGGCGGCGTCCTCTGCGCGTACAGCCCCCAGGTCTCGCAGGTGGAGCGCACCCACGAGGCCCTCCAGGAGTACGGGTTCTTCGACGTGCGCACCCTGGAGCAGCTGGAGCGCACCTGGACCGTGCACGAGCGCGGAAGCCGACCCGACCACCGCATGCTCGGCCACACGGGGTTCCTCACCTTCGCGCGGTTGGTCGTGGAGTGACCCCAACGCGTCGACCCCTCCAACGACCAACCGACCTATAGCCACCTATAGGTCCCTATAGGTCCTCCTCGTGGAAGGGGCGATGGGGTGGAGGTGCCGGGCGGCGGGGAGGGGTGAACGGCGGGCGCGGTCCCATACCGTACCATCGCGCCCGCCGGGGGCGGGAGGTGGGCCTATAGCCGTTCCGAAGCTCCACCGACAGCGGGGGTCCCTCCACCCACCCCACCCAAACCCTTACCTTCCCCCAATCCCCCTTCCGTGCGAACCTGGAGGCTTCCCCACCATGCGCACCCGCATCATCCTCACCGTTATCGCCCTCCTCATCGCCCCCGTCGCCTTGGCGGGTTGCGTGCAGGAGGCTCCCCTCGACGCCCAGAGCGGGGGCACGCCCGACCTCCCCTCGGAGGCGAGCGCCACCGCGTCCAGCTGGGCTCGGGAGCTCCCCGCCGTCATCAAGGGCCTCAGCCACGTCACCACCGTGGAGGACGTGGAGGCCGCCGCCGGCCTGTGGACCCACGGCGACCACGCCTACGTGGGCGGGCAGGGCGGCGGGCTCTACGTCGTGAACCTCACAACACCCACCGCACCCACCGTCGTGGGGCACCTCAGCGGGTTCTACGCCCGCGACGCCGACCTCCTCCACTACCCCAACCGCACCGTGGCCGTGCTCGCCGGGAGCGGCGGCGGCATGCACCTCGTGGACGTCACCACCCCCTCGAACCCCGAGATGCTCGCCACCGTGGACGTGAGCCCCGTGCACAACGTCGCCGTGGTGCCCGGCACCCACATCGTGTACAACAGCCGCAGCCTCAGCACCCAGCAGGTGGTGGACGTGGTGGACGCCAGCGACCCCGCGAACCCCGAGGTCCTGCGGGAGATCGACTTCACCACCACATGCCACGACGTCGCCTTCGCCGACACCGACGAGGGGCCGCGAGCGTACTGCGCCGCCGTGGAGCAAACGCAGATCTGGGACATCACCGACCCCGTCCACCCCACCCTCGTAAGCCGCATCGTGAACCCCGCCATCAACATCCACCACGTCGTCGTCCCCGCCCACGACGGCGAGCTCCTCATCATCGGCGACGAGTACGCGGGAAGCACCACCGCCAGCACCGGGTGCCTCGCCAACGCCGGCGACCCCGCCGGCACCGGCGACGTGAGCGACCCCGTGGGCGCCGCCTGGTTCTACGACACCAGCGACGAGACGAACCCCACACCCCTCAGCTGGATCAGCCCCCCAGCCCCCACGGACAACCTCCCCATGACGCCCTGCACCGCCCACTTCGGCACCCTGGTGGAGGACCGGGACAAGCTCGTCATGGGATGGCGGTACACGGGCACGCACCTCATCGACTTCCAGGACCCCACGGCCCCACGCATCCTCGACACGTTCCAGGGCGCCAGCAACGTGTGGGACGCCCGCGTCCACAACGGGTACGTCTTCACCGGGGACGAGCAGACCGGGATGGACGTCCTAACGTTCACCTCGATCGGTACCTAGCGGCACCGATCTCGGCGAACGTTGCCCCCGCGGGCGAACCTTCACCCTAGTACCCCCAGCGGCACCGATCTCGGCGAACGTTGCCCCGCGGGCGCACCTTCACCTCGCGGGAGCAAGGGGACGGAACAAGGTCGTTGACGAGGCAACGGAAACACAGGACCCGCCACCCTTCCCCCCACGATGGACCGACGCGTCATCGTGGCGCTCTTGACCCTATCCATGGTGGTGCCTCTCGCCGGGTGCCCCGGCGGCACCGACGACGGCGGCGGCGGAGGGTACGCGCAGGACCCGGGACCGGACCCCACCGGAACCCCAGCGGACCCGAGCCCGGCACCCTTGCCGACCAACGCCCCGTCACCACCGATGCCCTCATAAGAGGGAGGCCCTATGCCCCCCTTGGGACCTCCATGGCCCAAACCACCGAAGACCCCTTCAGCTCGGGTGAGCGAAAGGTGATCGTGCCCGACACGAGCGTCATCATCGACGGGCGCATCACCCAGCGCATCCAGCGTAACGAGCTCCAGAACGCGCGCCTCCTCATCCCCCAGGCGGTGGTGAGCGAGCTCGAGCACCAGGCGAACCAGGGTCGGGAGACCGGGTTCAACGGGCTCGACGAGATCCTGGCCATCCAGGAGCTCAAGGACACCGCGAACCTGGAGGTGGAGTTCGTGGGCGATAGGCCCAAGCCCGAGCACATCGAGCTCGCGGAAGCCGGGGAGCTCGACGCCATGATCCGGCAGGTGGCTCGGGACCACGACGCGCAGCTCGTGACGAGCGACCGCGTCCAAGCCCACGTGAGCCGCGCCCAGGGCATCCCCGTGGAGTACCTGCGCCCCATCTGGGAGCCCGAGGAGATGGAGGCGGACCTCTCGAGCCTCCGCCTCATGGAGTACTTCGACGACGACACCATGAGCGTCCACCTCAAGTTCGGGGTGCGACCCATGGCGAAGAAGGGCACCCCCGGCAACCGCGTCCTCGATCGGTTGAGCGAGGAGCCCCTGGAGCTCAGCGAGATGACGCAGATGCGCGCGGAGATCCTCGAGGCGGCGCGGCGGGACCACAACAGCTTCGTGGAGATCGAGCGCGAGGGCGCCATCGTGGTGCAACTCGGGCCCATGCGCGTCGCCATCGCGCAACCTCCCTTCAGCGACAGCATCGAGATCACGGCCACGCGGCCCGTGGTGAAGCTCGACCTCGACGACTACGACCTGGACGAGGAGCTGCGTGAGCGCCTCGGCGACAACCAGCGCGGCATCTTCGTCTCCGGAAGCCCCGGCAGCGGCAAGAGCACCTTCGTCACGAGCGTGGCGGAGTGGATGAAGGACCGGAACACCATCGTGAAGACCATGGAGGCCCCCCGGGACCTCCAGGTGAGCAACGAGATCACGCAGTACGCGCCGCTGGAGAGGGAGATGGAGCTCACGAGCGACGTGCTCCTCCTGGTGCGGCCCGACTACGTCATCTACGATGAGGTTCGGAAGACCGACGACTTCGAGATCTTCGCCGACATGCGCCTCGCCGGCGTGGGCCTCGTGGGCGTCACCCACGCGAACCGCGCCATCGACGCGGTGCAGCGGCTTCTGGGCCGCGTGGAGCTTGGCATGATCCCCCAGGTGGTGGACACCGTCATCCACATCGACAAGGGGGAGATCAGCCACGTGATGGAGCTGGAGCTCACGGTGAAGGTGCCGGCGGGCATGACCGAGGACGACCTGGCGCGGCCCGTCATCAGCGTGCGGGACTTCTACTCGGGCACGCCCAAGTACGAGATCTACACGTACGGCGAGCAGACCGTGGTCATGCCCATCGAGGAGGCGGGTGGGGAGAAGAGCACGCGGGACCGCTTCGCCGAGGGGCAGCTCCGTGAGTCCTTCAAGCGCCACGTGAACGGGAGCTACGAGGTGGAGTTCACGGGGGGGAACAGCTGCACGCTCTACGTGGAGGACTGGGAGATCCCCAAGCTCATCGGGCGCGGCGGGAAGCGCATCCAGCAGATCGAGGACGACGTGGGTCTCAAGATCGACGTGCAGGACCTGGACGACCTCGTGGAACGCCACACCAGCGGTGGCGGTGAGGGCCGCGGCGCGGCGCCGCAGGCCGGCGGTGCGGGTCGACGCGTTAGCGAGACCCGAGCCGGCGAGACGCGTCATCCGGACGTGCGCCGCTCGAAGAAGCAGGTGGTGCTCACGGTGGGGCAGGACCTCGCCGGGGACAACGTGGACATCCTCATCGACGGCAACGTGCTCTTCACCGCCACCGTGGGCGGCACGGGCGAGGTGAAGGTGAAGCGGAACAGCGCCGAGGGGCAAGCGCTGGAGCGGGCGGCAAGCCGCGGCCAACCCATCACCCTCCGCACGTGACCCATCGTGGGGGCTTTTGTCACGGTGGGGACAGAGGAAGCCCCAAGTACCCCCTGGGGCACGTGGAGGGTGGAGGCGGTTCGTTCGGCGCTCGGCCCGGACCCCCCAAACTCCGCTCACCCCGCAACCGGCGATCCCTCCGGGTCGCCACCACATTCTCCCCGGGACGAGCGTCGAGCCGCCCCAACCCACTCCTCTTCCCGGGACCGGTTCGTCACTCCATCTGCGGAGCGACCTTCTGGCCCTTGAGCTGGCGCGCAAGCGCTTCATCGACCAGGTCCAGGAACTCCTCCTCCGCACCGTCGGGGATGTTGGCGCCGGCGGCGGGCGCGTGGCCGCCTCCGCCGCCACCCACCTCGTTGGCGGCGTGGTGCATGCACTCGCTGAGGTCCACGCCGGCTTGCACGAGGCTGCGGGTGGCGCGGGCGCTCACCTTGACCTTGCCCTCCTCGGCGGCGGCGAAGGCCACGATGGGGAGGTCGCGGCGCACGCCGTCGTTGTTGTACATCATGCCGGCGACGATGCCCACGATGGTCTCGGGGATGGCGTCGCCGGCGTGGAACCACTGGAGGTGCGCGCGCTCGGTGAGGCCCTCGTCCTCCACGTACTTGATGCCCTCCACGAGGTTCCTGCGGTGCCCGCGGAGGAGGCCGAGGGCCTTCGTGTAGGCGCTGGATCGGTCGCCGCGGGCTACGGCGAGGCCGGTGTCGTACTCGCCGTAGCGTCCGCAGCTGTTGAGGAGGGTGCTGAACTCGGTGGCGTCGCGGACGGGGGTGCCGGGTTCCTCCCGGGCGAGGACGTACACCTCGCCCACGAGGCGGTCCACGGCGCGGTGGCCGAAGCCCTTCTCCAGGAGCGCCCGGGCGATGCCCGTGAGGATGCGTTCCTTCTCGGGGCGCTCGAGGTCCATCCACGTGCGCCACTCGCCGCCGGATTTGAGGCTGATGTCGTGGTCCTTGAGGAAGCGCATGGCGGCGCGCTCGCGGCCGGTGATGCCGGGGACGACGGGGTCGTCGGCGTACTGGAGCATCTTGTGGATGGGTCGGGTCTCGCGCCCGTAGTACCGGGTGTCGGTGCGGGTGGTGAGGGCGCCGCAGGCTTCAGCGTCCTCGATGAGGAGGCGGTTCATCCCGATGAGGCGGCCGCCGTCGCTGTCTTGGAGGTCGCCCACGGCGCCGACGATGGCGATGGCGGCGAGGTCCCGGTTCCCCTCGGGGTCGAGGGCGCGGGCCACGAGGTACGCGGCGCCGGCGCCGCTCATCCATCGGGCGCCATCGTACCCCTCGAGGTGGCAGTTGAGGTGGTGCGCGCCAGCGCCGGTGGGGACGTGGTGGTCCGCGATGCAGTAGGGCACCTCGAGCTCCTCCAGGAGGGGGACGACGCCGGCGCCGAGGTCCACGAACCACACGAGCTCGTGGTCGTCGCCGGCGATGCGTCGGGTGGCGTCCTCGGTGAGGGTCTTCACGAACTCGATGCTGT
>CAZDGP010000083.1:2313-7498 GCA_964505085.1 uncultured Thermoplasmatales archaeon | reverse complement strand
GCCACCGTGGGCCTCCTGGGCGCCGCCCTCCTGGGGCGGCGCAAGCCCCCTACTTCGTAGGTGTCTTGCACCACCCCGCGTTGGAGCTGCGGCGGCGCAAGCCCCCTACTTCGTAGGTGTCTTGCACCACCCCGCGGAGACGCTGCGGCGGCGCGCCCCCCTACTTCGTAGGTGTGCTGCACCCCCCCGCGCGCCTGACCTCTGCAACCCTTCGATGGATGCACGAGAACGTATAAACCCAGGTACCCCCTCCAGGGCATCGAGGCTTGCGCAATGAAAGCAGCACTCATCGCTACGTTGATGGTTACGGCCTTGACCGTCCCCGCCGCCGTGGGCGCCGTCCCCAGCGACGGCATGCCCGGGGCGAGCTGGTACGGTCTCTGCACCGCCTACGAGAACAACGAGAACGGCCGCGAGAACGGGAACGCCGGTAACGCCGGACCCTTCGCGTGGCTCCAGGAGCAGGCGGACGAGAACGACCAGACCGTGAGCGAGTGGTGCGCGGAGAACACCGAGCACCCCAGCAACAACGGGAACGGCAACGGGAACGCCAACGGCCGGCCCTGAACCGGACCGCGGCACCTCCCGCCTCACCCCCCCTTCTCCCCCCCGCATTCCTCTTGTTCTCCCACCTCCGAACCTTCAGCCCTGCAGGACCCCCCGCTTCTCTATCCCCATCGTAACTGAGAACCTGCCCGCCACCCGCCCCCAGCTTCGGCCGGCGCTTCGCTCCGGCCGAAGCTGTACACCCCGCCCCGACCGCCCACAGCCACCTCCCCCGGTAGCGTGACACCCGCCGCCCGCCCCCGGCCAGCGGCTGAGACAGGAGGGGACACCGCTGACCGTACACCCCGCCCCGGCCGCCCCAACCTCCACCCCCCCAACGCCTCTTCAGGAGAACCCACCTATAGTCACCTATAGTTAGCTATAGGTTCCTGGGGTCTGTGCTCACAGCACCGCCGGCAGGATGCAGCTCGCCAGGAACACGTACCCCCCGGCCACGATGGTGAGCGTCGCCCGATGCGGCGGCATCCCCCGGCTCCACACCAGCGCCCCAGCCGCCGCCGCAACGCCCAGGAGAGCCGTCCACGGCAGCACCCCCACCCCCACGGCCCCGAGCGCCGCCACCAACCCCAACACGCAGATCCCGTAACCCAGAGCCCGCCCCCGCGCCTTACCCAGCACCACCACCGCCGTCCGCTTCCCCATGGAGACGTCCAGATCGTGGTCGATGAGGTCCGACACCACCTTCCCACCCACGAGGTACAGGAGCACCGGCACCGCGAGCGCCGCCAACCGCCCCGGCGCCGCACCCCCCGCAAGCAACGCCCCACCCACGAGCGCCAGCGTCGTGCCCGTAGGGTACGCGAGGCTCACCGTCACCGGATGCTGGTCCAGGACCGGGCTGTAGGACGCCGCCACCACCCACCCCAGCAAGCTCACGATGAAGAGGATGGACCCGGGGTCGGTCACCTGCCAGAGCACGAAGGCGAAGACCCCCGTGGCCACCGCCGCAGCCCCCAGGAGATCCCCCGGCCCCAGGAGGCCGCCGCTGTCCTCGAAGATCCCCATGTACACGAACTTCTCCTCCCCCCGCACGTGGTAGTCCACGTAGCTGTCCACGGCGTGCCCCGCGTAGAGCGCCGACCCCACCACGATCCCGTACAGGACCACCAACCCCGCGTCCACGGTGCCCGGTGCGTAGAGCACCCCCAGGAGCATGGCAAGCCACGTGGCCACCATGGGAAGCGGCCGCACCTCGTACAGGAACGCCACGGCTCGCGGGTGGTCCGGGGCCTCCCCCCGCATGGTCCGCGCCTCACCTCCTCCCTCCGTCATACCCCCACCATGGAGCCCCTCCCTCTTGACCCCCACGCAACCTCCGTGTTCCACCGTGGCCCGTGCGTCACGCACCCCTAACCCGCGGGGTCACCCCTCGACGGTGACCTTGGGGAAGGGCACCACGTGGTCCTCGAGGTCCTCCGCCACGTGGGACGCCGGGAAGACGCTCCGCGCCTCCGCCAGCAGGTCCGTCGTGTCGGTGTACCGCGGGCTGATGTGCGTGAGGAAGAGGGTGCCCACGTTGGCGCTCTTGGCGATGAAGGCCGCCTGCTGGCTCGTGCTGTGCCCGTAGTCGTTGGCCCCATCGAAGCTCGACTCGTACGTGGCATCGTGCACGAGGACGTCGGCATCCTCCGCAAGCTCCACCATGGCCTCGCAGGGGACCGCATCGCCGCTGTAGGCGACCTTCCGCCCGGGCCGCGCCGGCCCCAGCACGTCCCCAGGCTCCACCACGCCCCCGTCGGGGGTCTCCACGGTCTCTCCCCGCTGCAACCGACCGAAGAGCCTGCCCTCCGGCACCCCCAGCTCAAGCGCACGCTCCTTGTCGAAGCGCCCCGGCCGCGGGTCCTCCACCAACGCGTACCCGAGGTTGAAGCTCGTGTGCTTCACCTCCCGGGCGTGGACCTCGTACCCGTCGAAGGGCACCACGTCCCCGTCCCCCAGCTCCTTCACCAGGAGGTCGAACTTCGCTCGCCGACCCCCCACGCTCATGAGCGTCTTCAGGGTGCGTCGCGTCCCGGGGGGCCCGTAGACGTGCAGGGGCTCGGTGCGCTCGTTGAGCCCCATGGTCTGCAGGAGCCCCGGCAACCCCAGGATGTGGTCCCCGTGGAGGTGCGTGATGAAGATCCTCGACACCTGCATGTAGGAGAGCTTCGACCGCTGGAACTGACGCTGGGTGCCCTCCCCGCAATCGAAGAGGATCACCTCGGAACCCCGCTTCACGGCCACCGCCGCGGTGCTCCGCTGGGCCGTGGGCCACGACCCGCCCGTGCCCAGGAACACCAGCTCCATGTGCTCGTGCATCGAGCCCCGATAACCGGGGACCCAAGGTAAGGGTTCCGGTGGTGGCGGGGGGGGGCCGGCACCCCCGACATGCGCCCTCCGGTCCCTTGGACCCATGTCCCCTCGTCCCCATGCCCCACGGTCCCCGCTCTCACCCCTTATGCCCCATGCGCGGGAGAACGGGGGCGCACCATGCGTACCGCCCACGCCGTAGCCGCACGCGCCGCCGCCCTCGGCGCGCTGCTGCTCATGGCTCTCCTGCTCCTGCCGGTGGGCCTCGCCCAGGCACCGGACCCCGACACGGGGAACCTCACCGCCCCCGGCGGGAGCGACGGGTCCGGCGACACCGCTGGCGGCAGCCAGGACGGGGGCAGCGGCGACGTGACGGACCCGAACGGGGGCTCCGGCGGGGGCTTCGGTGACGTCGTCGCGGGCCTGGACCTCGGCGACGGCATCCTCCTCAGCATCGGCCTCACCATGGGAGGCTTCATCGTGGGGCTCCTCTTCGTGGGCGGCACGAAGTTCATGAACGGCGGCGGGTCCCGCGGCTCCCTCCGCGCCACCCTCCTCCAGCGGCTCCGCACCGACCCCGGGGAGGAGCTTCCGATCCTCGCCAACGAGCTCGGCACCGACGTGAAGACCCTCCGCGCCACCCTCACCCAACTGGAGGAGGACGGCCTCGTGGAGCCCCGGGACCTCGGGAACCGCACCGTCTACCACCCCGTGGAACTCCCGGGCGGCGCGAGGTCTGGAACCATGGGGGAGGGGCAGCCCGTGGCCCAGGAGCTCGAGGAGGAGTGCCACCGTGCCGGCGTCACGGTGCTCCTCCGTGGCGACCCCGGAAGCGGCGCCGCGCTCCTCGCCCGGGACCTCGCCGCCGCCGAGGAGCACACCCTCGTCCTGGCGAGCACCGACCCCGGGGACGTCCTCGAGGCCGACCTCCTTGAGCGGAACCCCCGCATGGTCCCCCACGTCGTGGACCTCGCCAGCGACCACTTCCACCACCTCTGCAACGGCGGCGACCCCGCCGCGGGGACCTCCGGGAACGGCCACGGGCCCGATTACCTCGACGTGGCCTTCGAGTCCTTGCTGGAGCATCGGCCCGACCGCACGCTCGTGGAGCGCCTGGACTTCCTCCTGGAGCTCCACCCGCCGGACGCGGTGGTGCGGGGGGTGCGCGCCATGAGCCTCGCGAACCGCGAGGCCGGCGGCGTCCTGGTCCTCGTGAAGTCCCCGGGCACCGCGGACACCGCCACCGAGCACCTCCTCGAGCAGGTGGCCGACGTGGTGCTGGACGTCCGCGCCGAGCAACTGGGGACCGGCACCCACCGCGAGCTCCACGTGCGCAAGGTCCGCCACGCGCCCCACCGCGTCCGCACCATCCCCTACCGCTTCAGCAACGACGGGCACCTCGTGCGGGACGCCCGCACCCGCATCCGCGGCGGATGACCCCATCGCGCTTCGCGAGGCCTCGACCTCCTGTGGTCGGGGGCCTGTGACCTAACGCCGGCCGCCAAGGTCACCCGGAAGCCTTTTCCACGTCCCCGCGGTTCCGAACCTATGGCGTTATTGGACACCGCCTACCACCTCCTCGTCAGCCTCCACATCACGTTCTACAGCCTCTTCATCGGAGGCTGGTTCATGGTGGCCGTGTGGAAGGCGAGCGCCGACCGCGGCGGCGACCCCGGCACCATCGCCGACCAGCACGAGCGCATCGCCTGGGCGGAGAGCAAGGTCATCATCCCCCTGGGGTTCCTCGGCTTCTTCCTCGGGTACCTCCCCCGACGCCTCCCCCTGGGCGGCCCCTTCACCGGGCAGCGCATCACCGCCGACGCCTGGACCACCGTGGGCATGCTCCTGTGGTTCGCGGGGATGGCCGTGTGGTGGTTCGGCATGCGCCGCGTCGAGGACAAGCTCATCGTCACCGCCCGGGAGGCCGCCGAGGCCGGCGAGGAGCTCGGGGGCGACTACGCCAAGCTCAGCATCGGGTGGTTCCTCCTCGACGCCCTGGCGCTCCTCGCACCCGTGCTGGGCGTCTTCGTCATGGTGTTCAAGCCGGGTTGGTGGTGACGAGGGCCGCTGGCAATGGCAGTGTCCCGATCATGGCTGCACGGGCTTCGTCCCCACCACCCGCCCCCGACGAGCGGCGGAGCACGAGGAGAGACGCTGCTCGTCGTACACCCCTCCCCGGCCGCCCCGGCCACCGCCCCTTCGCTACTATCGGGGATACCGCATCACGCTCCGGTCCTCCCCCAACATAGGGGAACCTATAGTCACCTATAGGGCCCTATAGGTCTGCGTGGGTGCGCTCCAGCACCACCCAGTGCCGCTCCAGGGAACG
>CAZDGP010000083.1:0-2213 GCA_964505085.1 uncultured Thermoplasmatales archaeon | reverse complement strand
CCTATAGGTCTGCGTGGGTGCGCTCCAGCACCACCCAGTGCCGCTCCAGGGAACGGTGCACCGGCTGGACGTGGTGTTGCTCCAGCGTGAAGGCATCGTGAGCGGCGGCATCGTCCACATGGCCCTGCCCCGGGAACACCGTGGCCACCCGACCCCCCGGCGCCACCACCTCCGCCGCCACGTCCAGGAACCGCCGGTAGAGCGCCGCAAGGTCCTCCCGCGCCGTCGTGGACGCCCGACCGTAGGGCGGGTCCGTCACCACCGCAGCGACGAGGCCAACCCCCCCTGCGCCCTCACCAACCTCCCCCAACCAGCCCGGCACGTCCCCCACGTCGCTCACGCGCACCGCCAGCGGCTCCACGCCGAAGTGCTCCAGCACCCGCTCCGTCCCCGCCACCATGCGCGCATCCAGGTCGCTCGCCACCACGCGCCCCCCCACGAGCCCCACCTCGAGCGCGAGCCCCCCCGTCCCCACGAAGGGGTCCAGCACCCGCTCCCCCACCCCCACCTGAGCCAGGTTCACGAGCGCCCGCGCATGCCGCGGATGCAACGACACCGGGCTGAAGAACGGCCGCTTCTCCACATGCCGCGCCTCGAACGCTCCCCGATCCACCTCCGCCAACACCTGCCCCACCACCGCCACATCCTCCCCCACCAGCACCCGCACCTCCACCATCGGGTCCGAGAGGTCCACGGCCCGCCCAGCCCCCGACACGACCTCCCCCACGCCCCGCGCCACAGCCTCCGAGTCGAACCCGCCGCGAGCCCCACCCAGGCGCCGCACCCGCACCGCGAAGCTCGCACCCTGCGGAACCAACACCCCAGGGTCCACACCCTCCACCGCCTCCACGATGGCCTCCACCGACGGCGCATCCTCCACCACAACCGCCGGCGAGAGCACCCGATGCGTGAGCCCCACACGCTCCGCGAACGCCCCCACCAACCCCGCCCCCACCTCGGAACCAACCCTCGAGCCCTCCCCCTCCCCGCGCACCCCGTTCACATCGACCTCCACCAGGAGCACCCCAGGCGCCTCCACCTCCACCTCCCGCACCGGAGCCCCCAGGAGCTCCAGGAGCGCCTGCGCCTCCGCTGCCGGAAGCGACGGATGCTCCATGCTGAGCTCCAGCAGAACACGCATGACCCCCGCAGGGGGGTGACGCGGTTTCAGCGTGTCGGTGCCGCGGCGGTACCCGCACCTGCGTCGTCGCCCCACCGGACCCTGTCAGTCCCCGCCCTCGACGAAGCTCACCACGTACCCGTCGGGGTCGTTCAACGTGAACGAGGGTACGCCCATGTGCTCGTTGAGCGGGCGCTCGATGGTGGCGTCGATGGCCTGAGCCCGCTCGAAGATCGCCTCGGCGTCATCCACCGTGAAGGAGACGATGACGCCGGCGCCCAGCGGCGTGGAGACCCACGCCTCGAACTCGGGATCGTCCTCCACCGCCCCCATCTCACCCAAGCCCAGGGACGCGCCATCGAGGTCGAGAGCCACGTGGACGAGCCGCCCGTTCTCGGCCTCGTGACGCTCCATCGTCTTGAAACCCAACCCCTCGTAGAAGCTGATGGATCGCTTAGCATCCTCCACGTTCAGGTAGACGCTCGTCTCTGCCATGTGCCCACCAGGGCCCCAGGGGTTGTGAACCTTCGTGCAGGCTCGACGGGCGTCGGTGGGCTCGCGGCGCGGAGCGTCCCCACCACTTTCGACCCTGTTCGCTACACCTCCCCAGCTGCACGCTCACTTCCCCACCACCCGCCCCCCCCCAGCTTCGGCCAGCGTTTCCCCACCGCCCGCCCCCAGCTTCGGCCAGCGTTTCCCCACCGCCCGCCCCCAGCTTCGGCCGGAGCAGAGCGCCGGCCGAAGCTGTACACCCCGCCCCGGCCGCCCCGGGTCCACCGCCCCCTGGGAGCTAGGGGGGATGCAGCGCATCGTTAGGGAACTCGCCTCCCCTCACGGACGGAGAGCCACCGGGGAAACCTTGAAGCCACCCACCCGTCCTCCCTCCACCCACGGACCCTCGGGTGAACCCCCTGGTCGCCGACCGCATCGCCCACGAGCTCGCGAAGGTCATCCGCTTCAGCACGCGGCACCACCGCGGGGTCCTCCTCACGGTGCTCCTCGTCACCCTCGTCCTCGGCGCCGGCGCCACGCAGTTCCAGTTCCACAACCGCTTCACCGAGTGGGTGCCGGACACGAACCCCGACAAGGCCGC
>CAZDGP010000082.1:0-7553 GCA_964505085.1 uncultured Thermoplasmatales archaeon | reverse complement strand
TCTTCGTGTAACCCACGTGCACCACGGGCATGGCCAGGTCGATGTGGCCGAAGTGCCCGGGGCAGTCACCCACGGTGCGACCGCAGGTCTTGCACCGGAGGCCGGGCTCGATGACGCCGAGGCGCGGGTCCATAAGCCCCATGTCGATGGGGAACCCGTCGTCGTCGTACGTGTCCGCCGTGATGATCTTCGTGGCGGACATCTCCCGGATCTCCTTGGGGTCAAGGAGGCTGAACGCGATGGAACCGATCCGTTTGGGGGAGTTCGTGATCATGCTCGACACCACCTCACACGAGGTCCTCCAGTTGGAGGCGCGGGGCAACCGTAAGCGACTTCAGCTCGTCCAAGAGCAGCTTGAACGCGTAGCTCATCTCCACCGGGAAGATGTCCGCGTCCTCACCGCAGACGGGGCACCGCATGAAGCCCCGGCGGTCCTGCATGGCCACCATGCCGCACTCGCGGCACACGAGCTCGGTGACCCGGTCCGACTCGTCCAGGAGCCGGTCCTTGATGACCATGGCGGCGCCGTGGCCGATGAGGCAGTCACGCTCCATCTCGCCGAAGCGCAACCCACCGTCCCTGGCCCGGCCCTCCGTGGGTTGCCGGGTGAGGATCTGGACCGGTCCCCGGCTCCGGGCGTGCATCTTGCCGCTCACCATGTGGTGGAGCTTCTGGTAGTAGATGGCTCCCACGAAGATGTCGGCCTCGATGCGTTGGCCCGTCTCCCCGTCGTAGAGGATCTCCTTGCCCGAGTGCTGGAACCCGTTCTGCACCAGGGACTCCCGGAGCTTCTCCTCGCTCTCACCGCTGAAGGGCGTCCCGTCGATGGGGCGGCCCTCCGCGGACCCGACCTTGCCCCCGAGCATCTCGAGGACGTGAGCCACGGTCATCCGGCTGGGGATGGCGTGGGGGTTGATGATGAGGTCCGGCGTGATGCCGTCGGCGTTGAAGGGCATGTCCTCCGGTTCGCTGATGAGCCCGATGACACCCTTCTGCCCGTGGCGGCTCGCGAACTTGTCCCCGAGCTCGGGCACGCGCTCGTCCCGCACCTTGCACTTCACCATGCGGGACCCGTTGCTGGACTCCGTGAGCATCACGGTGTCCACCACACCCTTCTCGCCGTGGCGTACGTTCACGCTGGTCTCCCGGCGCTTCTGGGGCGTGAGGAAGTCGCTGGGCTCCTCCAGGAACCGCGGCGGGCTCGTCTTCCCGATGAGGACGTCACCGCTCTTCACCTTCGTCTCCGGGCTGATGAGGCCGTCCTCCCCCAGGTTCACGTAGGCTTCCTCGCTTCGGGCGCCCTTCACCTCGGGGCTGGGCACCTCGAAGTGGTCCTCCTGACCGCCGGGGTACCGGCGCTCCTCCGCCTCGTACGTGCGGAAGAAGGTGGACCGGGCGAGGCCACGGTCGATGGAGGCGCGGTTCATGATGATGGCGTCCTCCATGTTGTACCCGTGGTAGCTGATGACGCCCACCACGAAGTTCTGGCCGCTGGGCCGCTTGAAGAAGTTGATGTACTCCATGCCCTGGGTCTGCACCAGGGGGTTCTGAGCCGTGTGCAGGAAGTGGCCCCGGGTCTCGGGTCGGAGCCGGTAGTTGCTCTGACCGAAGCCCAGCGCCTGCTTGCCCATCCCGGCCCCCATGGTGATACGGGGGCTGGAGTTGTACTCGGGGTAGGGCACGATGCCGGCACCGATGCCCAGGATCACCATGGGATCCACCTCCACGTGGGTGTGGTCCTCGGTGACGTCGTCGGGGGTCACCGCGATGTAGCAGTTCTCCTCCTCCTCGGCGTCGATGTACTCCACCGCGCCCTCGCGGAGAAGGTCGCTCCAGGTGACCTCGCCGCGGGCGATGCCCTCGAGGTCCTCCTCCGTCACCCGGGGTTCACCGTCCTTCACCACCACCAGGGGCCGTCGCGCGCGCCCCGCGTCGCAGTTGATGATGATGTCGTTGGTCTCCGCCTCGAAGCGCACGTTCACCTCCTCCGTGAGGAGGCCCTGGCGGCGTCGGTTCCGGATCTTCTCCACGAGCTCGTCGGGGTCGTCGTGGAGCCCCACGAGGTCGCCGTTGATGTACACGCGTGCGCCTTCGATGGTCTCTGCAGCAGCCATGTTACTCACCCCCGATCTCCAGGTCGCGTCCGTGGATCTCCTTCACGCCGAGCTCCCGCACCGTCTGCAGGACCTCCTCCTCGCCGTGACCCTCGCTGATCTCCGTCATGAGGGCCATGTTCTTCACGAGACCACAGTTCGGACCCTCCGGCGTCTCGTTCGGGCACAGGCGCCCCCACTGCGTGGGGTGCAGGTCCCGGGCCTCGAAGTGAGGTTGGCTCCGGGTGAGGGGCGAGACCACGCGCCGCAGGTGGCTGAGAGCCGCCAGGTTCGACGTGCGGTCCAGAAGCTGGCTCACGCCGGCGCGGCCGCCCACCCAGTTCCCGGTGGCGAGGGCGTGGCCCAGGCGTTGGCTCAGGACGTCGCTCCGCACCGCGGTGCTGATCTTCAGCTCGCGGTTGCGGCTGTGCGCCCGCTCCAGCTGGTACTTGAGGTCCTTCGCGAGCCCCGTGAAGGCCACGCGGAAGAGGTCCTCCATGAGGTCCCCCGCGAGCTTCAGGCGCTTGTTCGCGTAGTGGTCCTTGTCGTCGGGCTCGATACGGTCCAGGTGGAGCTCCAGCACCGACCGGGCCATGCGCCCGATGAAGATAGCCTTCTTCATGCGGGCGTCGGGCTCGTTCCCCAGGTGGGGAAGGAGGGACCGGTCCATGAGGCTCTCCACGCGGCGGGTGCGGTACTCCTTCGCCTGCCCGCCCGCGAGCTTCTTCCCGAGGAAGGCCATGGCCTCCTCGTAGTCGCTCACCCCGTGCTCCTCCACCGCGTCCTCGATGTTCGCGAGGACGAAGGGGAGCATCTCGTCGTCGCCCACGATGGCGTTGACGATCTCCTCGTCGCTCTCCATGCCCAGCGCGCGCATGAGCACCACGAGGGGCACCTGACCGCTGGCGCTGGGTACGCTCACGTTGATGGTGAGGTCCTTCTTCATCTCCACGATGACGAGGGCGCGGTACCCCTCACGCTGGCTGAACACCTTGGCCACGGGCACCTCGCGCCCGTAGCGCTTGTTGAACTCCACCAGGACGCGGTTCGGCGCCAGGTCCTCCATGCTGATGAGGACGCGCTCGGTGCCGTTCACGATGAAGTACCCGCCGGGGTCCAGGGGGTCCTCCTGGAGCTCCTGGAGGCGGGAGTGGTACTCCTCCTCCGTGAACTCCGTGCCCTCGTGCTTCTCGAGGTTCTCCTTCGTGATGTTGCACTTGGAGGACTTCACCATGATCGGCATGCTGCCGATGCGAACCTCCTCGGGCTCGTGCTCCACGTCCTCGATGATGGGGACGAACTCGAGGTACATGGGCGCCTCGTAACTGATGTTGCGCAGGCGCGCCTCCATGGGCGTGAGGAGCCGGGTGGACCCGTCGGCCTCCTTCACGATAGGGTGACCGATGCGGGCCTTCCCCAGCTTCACCTTGTAACCCTCGATGTCGGTCTCGATGATCCCGGGCTCGACCTCACCGTCACCCACACCGATCTTGTCGATGATCTCCTGGAGCCAGTGGTCCAGGAAATCGTTGTAGGACATGAGGTGGTGGTTCGCGACGGAGCGCTCTCCGAAGAAGGCGTCGACGAGTGCACGCATGGGGATCAGCCCTCCACCACGAGTCGGTACGCGATGGTCTGGCCCGCGGTGGGGCTCTTCCGGTGGATCCGGAGCACGTTCCCCGGCCGGGCGGCGGCGGCGCGGGAGGCGGGATCGGACGCGAAGATCTTGGGGAGCTGCTCCGGCTTGATATCGTACTGTTTGAGGACCGAATGCGCTTCGGCCTCGCTCAGCACCTCGTGGTGCGGGACCAACTCGTGCTTGATGACCTCATTGGGATCGAGCATAGCATCACCTGGCGATAGCGTTCCCTTGGGTTCCCCGTACGGGGGTGGGGCAGGATGCGGTCAGCGGGGCGGGGCGGGGGGTTCCCATGGGGTGGCTCCTGGCCGTCATGAGGGGCGCGGGGGTGCGTGTGGGGCGGGGCTTCCGGGCCCGGGCGGGGCAAGCCGGCAACGGGCACGACCGGCCCTCACCGGGTCTTCGACCCGTCTCGTGCCGGCCGGCCCGCTTCCATCGGCACCCGCCGATGGAAGCGGGCTCGGGGGGATTCGAACCCCCGACCACCTGGTTAAAAGCCAGGCGCTCTACCTAGCTGAGCTACGAGCCCATGGTGGCGGGGGTGGCCGGGGTGCGGAGGTGGTGATCGTGGAAGGGGCCCCTCCTGCCTGCTAGGAGAAGATCCGGGGACGCTTCGGCGTCGCGGCAGGTAGCCTGCGCGCTTGCAACGTCCATCTTCCTTACCACCATGCACCCGCGTCGGTTCATCGAAGCCCGCGTAACGAAGCCTTTCGGAAGCTCCTGCTCCACACGTCACCCTCAGATACGACCCTCTGGGGCGGGGATGGGCGGGTAATGCCATCCTTTGCTTTAAGTGTTTCGGTGATTTCGGGGTTCCCTGCTCCCCGCAGGGTCCGCCGGGCGCTCGCGGGGCACCCCGCGGGGTCGACGACCCTCCACGATGCGCAACCCATAAGTAGGAAACGGTTCCCCTGGGCCTCGGCCCGCGCGTGGGCACCTTCCCCGGAACGCCTCCTCGTCCTCCTCGTCCTCCGGGGGCGCGGCCTTCGGCCGTGCCACCTACGGACTCGGGCCCTCCGGGCGCCGGGGGCGCGCCTGCGGATGGCCTCCGAGGGTTCGGCTTCGCCGCACCATCTCCGGCCACCGCGCCTTCGGCTGACGGCGTGCCTTCGGCTACGGACTCGGGCCCTTCGGGCTCCGTCAAAGTTAAATGGGGGAAGGCTGTTGCCACCCCTACCCCACCGAGGAGTGTTCTCATGCGACTCACCGACACCTGCTCCTCCTGCGGCATCCGCCTCATCGACATCGGCCACACCTCCTTCCCCTGCCCCGGATGCGGGGAGGAGGCCATCGGCCGCTGCCAGCAGTGCCGCGACCAAAGCCACGTGTACGAGTGCACCTCCTGCAACTACCGGGGGCCCTGACTTGGGCGAGGTGGTTGCGGTCCTGAAGGTGATGCCCGAGAGCCCCGAGGTGGACCTCGCGAAGCTCCGGGAGCAGCTCGAGCACGCGATCCCCTCCGGTGCCAAGTTCCAGGGCATCGAGGAGGAGAACGTGGCCTTCGGCCTCAAGGCCCTCATGGTCACCATCATGATGGAGGACATCGAGGGCGGCACCGACACCGTGCAGGAGTCCTTCGAGGGTGTCCCCAGCGTCCAGTCCGTTCAGGTCACCGACGTGGGCCGGGTCTGAGGCCCCTCCCCCCACGGGGCGCCCCGCGTCCACCCTCATCCCCGTCCCGTTCCCCGCGCTTCTCCCCTGCCGCAAGGCTCCCCTCTCCTTCTAGTCTGAGCGTACGTCCAGGGCACCGGCTCGATGGTCTCCGCTACGCTCCGACCATCTCCCCGGCGCCCGAGAATCCGGCCAGGACGAGCCCGAACTAGTCTGACCGGATATCTTCCCCGCCGCGGAAGGTGGCGGTGGCGTGGCTGTAGAGGTCCTCCAGGCCCTCCAGCGTCTCCCCGCTCACCGGCGTGAGCTCCGTGTACGTGCCCATCTCCTCCAGGACACGGAAGATGTCCGTGTTGAGCTGGGTGTGAAGCGTCGGCTTCTCCGCCATGAGCGCATCGTGGAGGCTGTCCAGGTTCCGGGACCACATGAGGAGCGTCTCCAGGTCCACATCGAGGTCCGGGCTCCCCCGCTGGTTCCCCTCGTCACCGTTCCCCGCCCGCTTCTCCTCCTCCGCCTGCAGGAGGTCCACCTTGCTCAGGACGTTCACCTGGGGCACCTGGAAGCGGAACTGCGTGTTCGCCGCCAGGAGCATCTGGCTCACGAAGCTCGACGGGTCCCGCGCCAGGTACGGGTCCACCAGGAACGCCAGGAGGCTCTGCTCCGGGCTCAGCGCGTTCACCACCGCGCGGCCCGACTCCCGGAAGACGAAGAGCTCCATCTGCCCCGGGGTATCCACCACCACGAGGTCCGTGCGGAAGGACTCGATGGCCTCCTTCAGGTCCCGGATCTGGAACGCCAGGAGGTCCGCCGCCACCACCTGCGCCCCGTTGGGGCCCAGGTCGTACCGGTCCATGACCTCGTTCAGACGCACCCAGTCCCGGATGTCCACGTCGGGGCTGTACGGGAGCGACTCCGCGCCTGGATCCAGGTTCACCGTGATGGCGTCCAGACCGTGCTCGAGCATCCACCGCTCGGTGGCCCACGTGAGCTTGGACTTCCCGGACCCCGCGGTCCCGATGAGGTAGGTGTAGATGGGGGCGTCGTCCGTCATCGTCCCCCGGCAGGAGCCCCCCGGGCTTTAAGGGTTGGGGGACGGGGCCGCATCGGAGGCCCCGGAGCACGTCCGCGGCGCCCACCTACCGGATGCGGTCCATGTGCTCGACACGGCGCTCGACGAGGTCCGCCTTCCCGATGTCGTGGCGCACGAAGAACCTTGGACCCGTCACGTGCTCCAGCGCCTCCTCCACCGCGGCCTCCGCCTCCGCGATGGTGTCGCCCTTCGCCACCACGCCCAGGGAGCGGCTCGTCGTGGTGACGGCCTCCACCACGGGTCCGTCGGCGTCCTTGGCGTCCACGCTGGCGTAGTAGAGGATGGCGCCGGCATCGGCCACCCCCTCCTCGTCCACGCGCAGGGGCTCACCCGCGGCGGGGTCGGTACCGTACCCCTCGGGCACCACGTACTTGCAGACGGTGGCCTGGGGCTCGAACCCGGCCCGCACGTGCTGGAGGTCCCCCTCGGCCTGGGCGCGCAGGAGCTCCACGTAATCCGACTCCAGGAGCGTGAGGACGTTCATGGCCTCGGGGTCGCCGAAGCGCGCGTTCACCTCGATGACCCGCGGCCCATCCCGCGTGAGCATGAACTGCCCGTAGATGGTGCCGCGGAAGGGGCACCCCTCCTCCCGGAGCGCGTCCACGATGCGCTGCACGATGAGCGCCGCCTCCTCGTACTCGCTCCGCAGGACGAAAGGAAGGAGTCCGTCAGCGTCGCTGTACGCGCCCATCCCCCCCGTGTTCGGGCCCTCGTCCCCCTCGTACGCGCGCTTGTGATCCTGCACCGCCGGCATGGGGAGGGTCACGTTGCCGTCGCTGAAGGCCTGGAGCGTGAACTCCTCGCCTTCGGCCTTCTCCTCGATGAGGACCTTGGGCACGCCGCCGATGTCCTCCTCCAGCACCTGCGTCGCGTAGGCCACCGCCTCCTCCACGCCGTCCAGGTGCTCCCCCGTGACCTTCACGCCCTTGCCGCCGGTGAGGCCCGCGGGCTTCACCGCCACCTCACCAAGCTCCCGGACGAAGGCCTCCAGGCCCTCGGGGCTCGTGAAGACGCGGTAGCGGAGCCGACCGGGGACATCGTGCTTCTCCAGGAGGTTCCGCATGAACGCCTTGTCGGTCTCGATCCGCGCCGCCGCCTGCGTGGGGCTCGCGCAGGGCAC
>CAZDGP010000081.1:0-7782 GCA_964505085.1 uncultured Thermoplasmatales archaeon | reverse complement strand
AAGCGGACCCGCCGCGATTTGAACGCGGGTCAATGGCTCCGGAGGCCACTAGGATATCCAAACTACCCTACGGGCCCATGAGGAAATTCCGAAGGAATTTCCGAACGCACCGTGCCGAGTCTCAGCCCTTCGCTGAGGCACGGTGCAGTGCGCGAACTTCAGCGAAGTTCGCGTATGGGTTGCGTGTGAAGGAAATTCCGAAGGAATTTCCGAACGCACCGTGCCGAGTCTCAGCCCATCGCCGACCTCCCCCTCCCTCCTTCGTCGGTCGGGGGAGTCCGCCGGCCCTCCGGGCTCGCTGAGGCACGGTTGCGTGACGGAACGTGCGGAGCACGTTCCGGCAGAGCACGCGGCTTCGCCGCGTGCGTATGCGCGAACTTCAGAGAAGTTCGCGTATGGGTTGCGAGTGCGTCGTTGCTCCGAAGGAGCTTCGACCCGTCCCGCGGTCCTTCATCACCTCACGAGCTCCGGAGGCCCGCGGGGTGTGGGGTGAGGGTCACTCGTCGAACTCGGTGTAGCCGCAGCGACCGCATGTGGATCGGTCGCTGTGCTCGGCGAGGAAGACGCCGTCGCCGCACTTGGGGCACTCCTTCCGTTGGCGGGTCACGTCGTCGCCGTCCACGTCGTAGATCTCGCGCTTCTGCATCTTCACTCCTCCGCGTCGTCGCTGTCGTCCTCGTTCCCGGTGGGGATGCCGTTGCGCACGAGGAGGTGCTCGTTCTCCACCTTGCGGAGGCTGTCCACGTCCTCGTAGGCTTTGGCGTAGCCCTTCGTCTCGTTGCGGCCGAAGGGGGTGTTCATCTCGTCCACGACGACGAGGCCCTTGCTCGTGCTGAGCAGGGCAGCGATCTTCTCCCGCACGTCCTCGCGCTTGGGGCTCGGTTGGCCGGGGTGGAACACGGTGAAGTGGGCTTCCACCCGCGAGAGGAGCGGGTTCTCCTTCTTGCTCGTGATCTCGACTTCCATGATCGTCACGTCTCCATCTGGTCGATGAGCTCCCGCACGCGGGAGCGCACGTCGTTGGTGACCTCGACGAGGACCACGCCCTCGTCAGGTTGTCCGTACAGCACCGCCGCGTCCTCGGGACCGAGGAGCACGGCGGGGAGGGCGGCGAGGTCCTCCTCGCCGTCCACACGCACCACCGTGGGCCCCTCGTCCGTGAGGGCCGTGGCGATGGCGTCCCACAGCGCCTCCGTGATGGTGGCCGCGGGGTTCTCCACGGGCACCTCCTTGGGGCGCGAGTGGCTCGGGGGGAGGGCCTCGAGGGCGTCCTCCGTGGGTTCGCGTTTCGTTAGGTCGTCCACCACCATGAGGTGGGGGACCGTGCCTGCCTCGAGGAAGGTCCGGGTGACCACGTCGCCCACGGTGACGATGGGGTCGTGCTCCCGGGCGCGTGCCACGGCGTCGGCACCCTGGAGCACGGGCCCCAGGGGCTTCTTCAGTTCCGGACGGAGCTCCTCGGGGAGGCGGTACACGTGTTACCCCCGGACCTTCAGGGCGTAACGCCCTGGGGCGTCGATGTTCATCTTCTCGGCGATGATGCTCCGCTCCGCGTCCACCACGATGACGGTGCCGGACCAGTCCTTGCTGAGGTCGTTGGACTTGCACGCGGGGCAGGGGGACTTGTTCGAGATGAGGTGGCAGTCCACGCAGGCTTTGGACATGGGTCTTCACTCCGCGGGGGTTGGCGGCGCGGGCATCACGATCTGGTCGCCCTCGGAGCGGTCGTCGTTCAACCACTCGACCTTGCCCAGGCCGGGTTGGCGCATGGTGAGACCGATCTTGGACTCCCGGGGGCTGTGCTCGTTGAGGCTCACGGTGACGAGGCGGGCCCGCACGCGGTCGCCCAGGGCGAGGACGCGGCCGGTCTCCTTGCCCACGAGGCGCTCGTTCCCGAGGTCCACGTTGAGGTAGTCGTTCATGATCTGGCTCATGTGCAGGAGGCCATCCAGGGGCCCGAAGCGCACGAAGGCACCGAACTCCACGACCTCGCAGATGGTGCCTTCCACCACCTCGCCGACCTGCGGCTTGAAGCAGAGGGCGTTGAAACGGACGCGTTGGTACACGGCACCGTCGCCGTGGATGACGCGGCCCTCGCCCATCCGCTCGATGTCGGTGGTGAGGAGCGTGAAGCCGTAGCGCTTGTCCAGGCGTCCCTCGAATCCCTTCTGCACGAGGCGCTGGACGATGTCGTCCTGCTCCCCACTGAGCTCGCTGGGGGGGATGCGGACCGTGTCTTCCATCTCGACGATCTGGTACATGGGTTCGTCCTCAGGCGGGGATGAGCGTCAGGACCACGAAGAGCGGGGCGAACACCAGGCTCACGACGCTCATGAGCTTGATGAGGATGTTCAGGCTGGGACCGCTCGTGTCCTTGCAGGGGTCGCCAACGGTGTCGCCCACGACACCGGCCTTGTGGGCGTCGCTTCCCTTGCCTCCGTGGTTCCCAAGCTCGATGTACTTCTTGGCGTTGTCCCAGGCGCCGCCGGAGTTCGCCAGGGTGATGGCCAGCAGGAAGCCGCTGGCGGTGGCGCCGGCGAGGAGACCCCCGACGGCGGCGGGTTTGAAGAGGATGCCCACGATGATGGGGGCGAGGATCGCCAGGAGGGCGGGGGCCACCATCTCCTTGAGGGCAGCTTGCGTGCTGATGTCGACGGCGCGGGTGTAGTCCGGGTCGCTGGTGCCCTCGAGGATGCCGGGGTCCTCCTTGAACTGGCGCCGGATCTCCGTGATCATCTTGCCGGCGGCGCGTCCCACGCTGTTCATGGTGAGGGCGCTCACGAGGAAGGGGAGCATAGCGCCGAGGAAGAGCCCCACGAGGACGACGGGGTCGGTGAGCTCGATGCTCATGACCTCGCCGGCGGGGAGGCGCAGGTCCACGTTCTGCACGAAGGCGCTGAGCAGGGCCAGGGCGGTGAGGGCGGCGCTTCCGATGGCGAAGCCCTTGCCGATGGCGGCGGTGGTGTTGCCGACGCTGTCCAGGGTGTCGGTGCGTTCCCGGACCTCAGGGTCGAGCTCCGCCATCTCGGCGATGCCGCCCGCGTTGTCGGCCACGGGACCGTAGGCGTCCACGGCGAGGCTGATGCCGAGGGTGCTGAGCATGCCCACGGCGGAGAGCGCGATGCCCAGGAGGCCTCCGCTGGGTCCGGCGGTGAAGTTGAGGCCCACGTAGTAGGAGAGGATGATGGCCACCGCGATGACGAGGATGGGTCCTGCGGTGGACTCCATCCCTACGGCGAGGCCTCGGATGATGTTGGTGGCGGTGCCGGTCTCGCTGGCTTCGGCGATGTCCTGTGTGGGACCGTACTCGTAGCTCGTGTAGTACTCGGTGAGCTTCCCGATGGCGAGGCCGCCCACGAGGCCGGTGACGAAGGCGTAGAAGAGCCCGATGCCGTTGGCGGTACCGATGAAGTACCAGATGACGGCGTAGGCGAAGCCCGCAGCGAGGACGGCAGCCACGAGGAGGCCGCGGTTGAAGGCGCTGTGGGTCTCGTGGGCGGTGATGTCCGCGTCGGCGCGCACGAAGAAGGTGCCGACGATGCTGGCGACGATGCCGCCGGCGGCCACGAGGAGGGGGACGAGGACCCACGTGAGGAGGTCGTTGGTGCCGATGAGTCCGGCGGCCACGGCGGTGGTGAGGCCCAGGACCATGGCGGCCACGATGCTGTTCACGTAGGATTCGAAGAGGTCGGCGCCCATGCCGGCTACGTCACCCACGTTGTCACCCACGTTGTCGGCGATGACGCCGGGGTTTCGGGGGTCGTCCTCAGGGAGGTCCGCCTCCACCTTGCCCACGAGGTCGGCGCCTACGTCGGCGGCCTTGGTGTAGATGCCGCCGCCCACGCGGGCGAAGAGGGCGATGCTGCTGGCTCCGAGACCGAAGCCGGCGATGATGTCGACGATGAGCCGGAGCTCGCTCTCGGCGGCTCCGGGTTGGGTGACGATGACGACGTCGTAGAGGATGAAGAGCGCGTTGAGGCCCAGGAGGCCGAGGCCCACCACCATGAGGGCCATGACGGCGCCGCTGGAGAAGGCCACGTTGAGGGCCTCGCCCATGCTGGAGCGGGCTTTCTCGGTGGTGCGGACGTTGGCCTTGGTGGCGGTGCTCATGCCGATCCATCCGGCGGCGCCGCTGGCGATGGCGCCGAAGACGAAGCTCACGGCCGTGAGGGGGTGGATGGTGTCGGTGAAGACGTACCCGGCGCCGGCGAGGACGATGGCCAGCACCACCACGAAGATGGTGAGGACCTTGTACTGCCGGGTGAGGTAGGTCCGGGCCCCCTCTTGGGTGGCTTCGCTGAGCTCCCGCATCCGGTCGGTGCCGGTGGGTTCGCTATCGATGCGCTTGATGAGGAGCCATGCGTAGATCACGGCGATGGCTCCGGCGACGAGTCCCAGGTAGGGCCCCCAAGCGATGAGCCCCGTTCCCAAACCAGTGTTGAACGGCATCGTGTCACCTGTGGTGCACTGCCTCCACCCAGCCGAAGCTGAGGGGGTAGGCTGCGTGGGGAACACCCCAACCCTATTTAAGAGTTTGGGATTGCGGGTGGGGAGTTACCCGTCATCGTCCAGTGCGCGCTTGCGCTCCTCGATGGCGCGGCGAAGCTCCTGGATGCGCTCGAGCTTCTCCCGCCGAGCCTCGTCGGGGTCGGGCTCACCGGCATCCTCGTCCTCCGCCCGGGCGCTGGCGATGCGTTCCCGGAGGCCCCGGATGCGCTCCAGGAGGTCTCGCCGTTCCCCCTCGCTGTCGGAGGGATCCCCCGTGTCGTCGGTTCCGTCGGCGCTCTGCCGACGCTTCGCCTTCAGGCGCTCGCCCAGGACCTGCGCCTCGACCTCCTCCTCGAGCCTCTGGAGCTCCCGGTCCTCCTGGCGGAGGGCTTCGGTGGTGGCTCCCTGGAGCTCCTCCAGGGTGGCATCGAGGAGCATCTCCTCGAGGCGGTTGCTTGAGCGTCGGGTGAGGAGGTGGAGGAGAGCCGTCGCCACGAGGACGATCCACAGGAGCGCGCCGGCCACGACCCAGGTGTTGGGGGAGGGGTTCCACAGGAGGAGGAGCAGGAGGACGAGGAGCTCCACGGTGACGGTGCGCCAGAGCATCCGTCGGGTGATGGTGGCTTTGACGTCGAAGCGGAGCTGCATCTCTCGCTCGCCCACGTGCTGGTACGTGCCCACGTACCCGCCCTTGGTGAAGCCGCTGTCGTCGTCGCGGACCCCGTCGAAGCGGGTGTGGGAGCGCGTGTGCTCGGTGATGCGGGCACCGCGGTTCTGGAGGACCTCCCGCACGGTGCGGGCCACCTCCTCCTGGTCGGCCTCCTTGAGGTACGCGAGCTTCATAGTGGAACGCCAGCGGTACGGGTGAACCTCGCGGCCTTATTAAGGTTTGTCGATGGCGGCTTTGAAGGACCCGGAAGGGCAACCCTCATCTGGCCCCGACCGGGTGCTTGCTCCATGCACGACGTGGCGGTCCTGGGTGCGGGAGCCATCGGGTCGGTGGTGGGTGCGAACCTCGCCCGGGCGGGACGGGACGTGCTCCTGGTGGGTCGGGGAGCCCACGTGGAGGCCATGCGGGAGGACGGCTTGCATCTACGTACGCGCGATGGGGCGCACGTGCGTGAGGAGCGAGTAGCGGTGAACGCTTCACGAACGTTGGCGACCGCCGACGTTGTTCTCCTCACGGTGAAGACCCCGGACGTGCCGGCGGCGCTGGAGCAGGTGGTGGACGTTTGCCCCGAGGCGGTGGTGGTGACGTGCCAGAACGGGGTGCGGGCCGACGCCATGGCTGCGGAGGTGCTGGGTCGGGACGCGGTGGTGGGGGCGGTGACGGTCTTCGACGCGGAGTTCCTGGAGCCCGGGGTGGTCACGTGGAACCGGGTCGGTCCATTGGTGGTGGGGGATCCCTGGGGGCGGGGCCGGAGGAGCCCCGTGGGACGGGTGGTGGACGTGCTGGAGGGAGCGCACCCGGTGGAGGTCCGGGGGGACCTCCGGGGTGCGCGGTGGACGAAGCTCCTGGTGAACCTGAACAACGCCATCCCGGCGGCCACGGGCCTCAGCGTCCAGGAGGTGGTGGACCACCCGGGGCTTGCCCGGTTGACGGTGCGGTTGCTCCGGGAGGGCGTGAGGGTGGTGGACGCGGCGGATCGTCCCCTGGACCCGCTCCCGTGGACGCGCCCATGGCTCCTCCGGGCGGTGGCGTGGTTCCCCACGGGGGTGTCCGCGCGCGTGACACGGTGGAAGGTGCACCGGACCCTGGGGGAGGCTCCCGCCCGCCCCAGCACGTTGCAGAGCGTCCTGCGGGGCGGTGCCGGGGAGGTGCGCTTCCTCAACGGGGAGGTGGTGCGGTTGGGGGAGGAGGTGGGGATCGCCACCCCGGCGAACCGGGGGCTCGTGGAAGCGGTGGAGCACGTGATGGGGACGGGACGGTTCCTGGAGCCGGAGGAGGTCCTGGACAGGGTACCGTGAGGGGGGGAACCTCCCCAGGTGAAACCTTCCCCTGGGCCGGTGCCACGAGCTTCAATACCCCCCACGTTGAAACAGCGTTCAACCCTTACGTGGACATCCAGAGGGCGGTGGATCCGTGACCGTGGTGAACCTCATGCTTGCAGCGTCCAACATCCTCCTCGCCTCCATGGTCATGGCGTGGTTCATGAGCTTCCTCACCCCCCAGCGGGCTCGCGAGAGCCTGCGGTTGGCCTCCCGCGCACCGAAGCGGTGGCGTCGGGGCGTGGCCTTGCTGGTGCTGGGGCTCGTGACGCTCCTTCCCGCCCAGGTGCCTGACCTCCTTCCCCAGACCGGGCGCTTGGGTTTCTACGCCGTGGGCTATCCGCTCATGTACGGGGGTGTGGTCCTCCACGCCTCCTCCACGTGGAAGCCCCGGGAGGTGGCATCGTAGCCTCGTCGGCGGACCTCCTGGTCTTCGGCCTCTTCCTCGTGCCCCTCCTGGGGGTGCTGGCGTACGGGTGGAGGTTCCGGGACCCCCGGGAGGCCGAGGTGGCGCTGGAACGTGCCCGGGCCAACGTGAGCGGGTTCCGCTGGGCCCTGGGCCTCCTGCTCGCGGGTGTGGTGGTGCTGGCGGAGGGTCAGGCGATCAAGTGGCTGGGAGGGTTCTCCATGTCGAACCCCTGGGTCCTCACGCTGCACGTGGGGGGGTACGTTCTGGTGAGCCTTGGCTTCCTGCTCCTCCACCGTGTGCTCGGTGGGGACGTGTGGGAGGCCTGACGGGTCACGTGCCGGGGTCCTCGTCCCCGTTGCGGCGGCCCCGGTCCCGGAGCGCGTTCCAGCCGCTCCAGAGGAGGAAGAGCCCGAAGGCAACGGGGAGACCGGCGCTCACGACGTCGACGCTCTCCGCGTAGAGGAGAGCGTAGGTGCCCAGGATGACGCTGAAGGCCCCCACGACCAGCACGATGTAGGGGAGGATCCCCACGATGCCGTCGTAGAGGCGCTGGGAGAAGGTAGGCATAGGTGCAGAAGAGGGTGTCAGAAGCCCACGTGGCCCTCGAGGCTGAGGAAGGCCTTGGAGCGCATGTGGATGTTGGGGATGTTCTTCGCTCGGAGCCGAGCCCGGAGGATCTTGTCGTTCGTCACGACGATGGCGTCCTCCTTGTCCGCCAGCTGGAGGATGCCGGGGTCGCCCTGGCCCGGCGCCTCCATGATGTCGAAGGTGCGGGCGAGCTCCACGGCCATGCGCGCCTCGTGGCTGTCCTTGCCGCTGGATTCGTCGGCGATGGTGGTGAGCTCCTCCACCACGATGTCCGGCACCACGATGCGGTAGTTGAAGTCCAGGATGCG
>CAZDGP010000080.1:0-7824 GCA_964505085.1 uncultured Thermoplasmatales archaeon | reverse complement strand
GTGGGGCCCGATGGGTTCTTGACGCGGCACCTCGTTGGCGGCGCCATGACGCGGTACGAGCACGTGCGGTACGAGGCGGCGGAGCCCCCGGCGGGCTGGGAGGACCTCGGCGTGGCGGCGGAGGTGGAGCGGCCGGTGCGTGTGCTCACGTTGGATCGGCCGGGGAAGCGGAACGCGGTGTCGCCGGAGATGGCGCGGGAGCTCCGGGATGCCGTGGTGCGTTTCCGGGACGACGGGGACGCGCGGGTGCTGGTGCTCACGGGGGCGGGGGAGGCCTTCAGCAGCGGGGCGGACCTCGTGGCGTGGCGGGATGCCCTCGAGGACGGGTCGGCGAGGGACCTCACGGAGGGGGATGGGCCCCTGGGGTTCACGCGGATGGTGGACGTGGGGAAGCCCACGGTGGCCGCCATCAACGGCCCGTGCCTGGCGGGTGGGATGGAGTTGGCGTCCTGGTGCGATATCCGGTTGGCGGAGCACCAGGCCACCTTCGGGTTCCTGGAGCGGCGATGGAACGTGGTGCTGGCGGACGGGGGCACGCAGCGGTTCCCCCGCATCGTGGGCTTCGGCCGGGCCATGGACCTCATCCTCACGGGGCGGGCCTTCGACGTGAAGCAAGCCTACGAGATGGGGTTCGTGACGGAGATCGTGGGGCGGGATGAGGTCCGCCGGAGGGCTCTGGAGGTTGCGCACCACCTCGCGGCCGCGCCCCAGGATGCCATGCTGGCGGACCGCCGGGCGCTCCTGGCGGGCGCGGGCCGGTCCCTGGAGGAGGGGCTGAAGCTCGAGGCTGAGAGCGTGGGCATCTACGACGACCCCGAGGTCCGGGAGCGGCTCTCGGCGCGGGTGGACGCGTTCCTCGACGGGGAAAGGTAGAGATCCAGGGGTGGCGGCGCCGGGCGGTGGGGAGGGGTGACCGGCCCCTCCGAAGCGAAGCGAAGGAGGGCCGGGGGTGGGTGGCGGGCGTGTCATAGAGGGTCTTCGGGACAACGGGCGAGGAGGTCCGGGGCGGCCGGGGCGGGGTGCACAACGGGCGCCGTCTCCAACCGTCTCCGGGCGCCCGTTGGGGGCGGGCGGCGGGCCGTTGCTCGGTTCCCGCGGATGCACCGATCCATCATCCTCCACGGCCCGAACCGGCCGGTGGCCTGAAGACCCACCACGCCCTTGGGGGCCTGCATGACCTGGACCGTGGTGGACCTCTTCGCCGGCGCCGGCGGGTTCAGCCTGGGGTTCCGGCAGGCGGGCTTCGACGTGGCGGTGGCGGTGGACAACTTCCGCACGGCCACGGACACGTACGCGCTGAACCAGGGTGGCGACGGGTCCGGGACGGAGGTGCGCCGCGTGGACGTGCGGGACCTGGACCCCGATAGCCTGCCGGAGGCCGACGTCGTCGTCGGCGGCCCCCCCTGCGAGGCCTTCACCCCGGCGAACCAGGAGCGTCGCAGCGACCCGCTGTCTCGCCTGCACCACGACCCCATGGGGAGCCTCACGCTCCAGTTCATCATCCTTCTCAAGGCGTTGCGGCCCCGGGTCTTCGTCATGGAGAACGTGCCGGGGCTCCTGGAGGGGCCCCTGGAGGGGGAGCTCAGGGATCTCTTCGCCCGGGCGGGGTACCGGGACGTGGGGTTCCACGTCCTCCAGGCGCTGGAGCATGGGACGCCGAGCCGCCGCACCCGCGTCTTCGCGAGCAACGTCCGGCTGGAGCCGCCGGTGACGGTGGCGCGGGAGGACGCGCCGTCGGTGTGGGAGGTCATCCGGGACATCGAGCCCTTGGGCGCGGAGGTGCCGAACCACGAGGACTTCCCCCTGAGCCACGAGCGGCGGCGCCGCGTGGCGGAGCTCGATCCCGGGGGTTCCCTCTACCGGTACGAGGCGGCGGATGGCAGCGTGCACCACTCGTGGACGCGGTTGCGGAAGGACGAGGTGTCGCCCACGGTCCACGGGAACAGCCGGTTCGTGCACCCGACGCAGCCGCGGCTCCTCACGGTGCGGGAGCACGCGCGCCTCATGGGGTACCCCGACGATTACGTGTTCGAGGGGGGGCGGAGCCACCAGTACGACCTCGTGGGCGAGAGCGTCCCCCCGCCGCTGGGGAAGGCCGTGGCGGGTGAGGTCCAGCGGGCGCTCGACGACGGCGACCTATAGCTACCTATAGGTACCTATAGGTGCCTCCGATGGGGGCGGGGTGTCCGTGGATGGGGCTCCAGCGGCAGGGGAAGGGTCTTAGGCCCCCGCCGCCATGGAGGCCCCGATGGACGCCGTGGTCGTCATCGTAGGCGACGAGATCCTCCAGGGTCACACCCGCGATGCCAACGTGCACTGGCTCGCGAAGCGCCTGGACGAGCTCGGGCACTACGTCGAGCGGGCGGAGATCGTCCACGACCGCCTGGACATCCTCGTGCCCGCGCTCCAGCTCGCCGCCGACGGCGCCGACCTCGTCCTCGTCACCGGCGGCCTCGGCCCCACCCACGACGACCGCACCCGCACCGCCGTGGCCGAGGCCTACGACCTGGAGCTCCACGTCGTGGAACCCTTCGTGGAGGAGATGAAGCACACGTACCAGGAGCGCTTCAGCGACGGCGCTCCTCCGGAACCTCAGATGGTGGAGGCGGCCAAGCGCATGTGCACGGTGCCCAAGGGCGCCGAGGTGCTGGAGAACCCCGTGGGCGCCGCCCTGGGGTTCGCCCTGCGCGCCCGGGGCGCAAGCGTCATCGTGCTTCCCGGGGTGCCCCGGGAGATGCAGGAGATGTTCGAGACCGGCGTCGCCGGCCGCATCGTCCCCGACGAGGGAGGCAAGGTCCACATGGAGGAGGTGGTGGTGACGCTTCCGGAGGCGAGCTTCAGCGACGCCATGCGGGAGGTGCAGGAGCGCCATCCCAAGGTGGCCGTGGGTTCCTACCCGTTCTTCCACGCACCTCGAGTGCGCGTCCGCATCCGCGGGGACCACGAGGCCGTGCACGAGGCCGCCGAGGACCTCCGCAACGAGCTTCGGGGACACGTCGTGGGCGAGGCGGACTGACCGAACCTCCCCCCTCAAGCCGTTGCCCACTTCTTCCCTGTGTCACCAGAGGCTGGAGCGCTGTGCGCGGATGCTGTCCGGCACCGACTCATCGACATCCTCGTCCTCCGGGGGCGCGCCTGGCGGCGTGCCACCATCACCGCCCTCCGGGGGTTCGCTCTGCTCACCGCCTTCGGTCGGTGAGCCTTCGGCTCCAGACTCGGGCCCCTCGGACTCCTGCCGCTTCGCCCAGTCCTTCCGCTTGAGCGCCCACCGGTAGTACGAGAGAGGGTTCGTCACGCTCTGGGTGCCGTCGTCCCGCGTGTGCTTGCACCAGCGGTCCGGGTTGTAGCAGATGCCGTTCGTCTTCATGGTGCGGCAGTTGGGCGTGGTGTACTCCTGCCCGCTCATGCTGCCCTCCCCCGTGATGTGCTCGATCTGGTACCGGGCCAGGTCCTCCCGGAAGTCCGGCGTCTGGCTGAACACCTCCAGGATGTCGTCGGCGTTCATCCCGATGTTCGAGAGGAACGCCGCCACCGCGAAGCGGCCGCCGTGGCTCATGTTCGCGCCACCCTGCAGCTGCCCGATGAGTTCGTCCATGCACGGGGGGAAGGCGTCCATATCCACCTCGCCCAGGTCGTCGGCCTCGAAGCGGCCCTTCCGTTCCTCGGCGGCCTCCCGCACCGCCTCCAGGTGGTCCTCCAGCGGCGCCGTGAGCTCATCGTCCAGGGGAAGCGGAAGCTCCTCCTGGATGCGGGCTCGGAGCGCCTCCTGGAGGAGCCGCGCCACCTTCGGTTGCGGGAGGTCGATGTGGCCGTCCTCCAGGGGTTGGTTGATGAGCTTCCACTCGCGGTTCTTGATCTTCACCGCCCACCGGAGGTAGTCGCTGAAGTGCAGGCGATAGGTCACGTGGCGGTCGGCCCCGGACCCGCCCGGAGCCGGTTCCACGTCCACCCCCAGCTCGGCGGCGACCTCCTGGAAGCGACCGGGGTCCTCCCGGTCCAGGTGGGCCTTCACGCGCTCCGCCTCCCAGAGGGCGTACCGGCGCGTCACGTACTCGTCCTCCAGGGCGGAGACGAGGATGCGTGCCACCACGTAGCTCAGGAGGTCGTTGAGGACCTCGGCGTCGTTGGCGGGCTCCGGCACCTCCACCGCGTCCTCGAGGAGGTTCGCCAGCACGCGGTCCCTGCCCCGGCGCCGGGCCTCACGGTAGACGCGGTCCCCCACGAGCTCCGCCAGCGTGACCTCTGTGCCGACGCGCTCGCCGGCCTGGGGGAGGAACGGGTACCGCGCGAGGAAGACGTCCATCGTGATGCCTCTACCCCCCTTCGGGGTGATAGGGGTTGTGGTGGGGGGAGCCTGAAGCTGATGGATGCCAGAGGTGGGGGAGGTGACGGAGGCAGGCTCCGGCCTCAGGACTCGATGCGGGGTGCGAGGAGGTACGTGACCTGGCCGTTCCCGTCGGCGATGCTGAAGTGCATCTTCACCGGGTAGTCGGTGCCAAGCTCCAGCCGCACGTCGCCGCTTCCCTTGGCGGCCTTGATCATGTTGCTGAAGTAGTCGAGGCTGAAGAGGCTGCGCACGTCCTCGTCCACCTCGAGCTCCGCCAGCATGTCCGCCGGGAGCTTGAGGTCCACGGTGTCGGTGTCGCCCTCGGCGCGCACCTCGAAACCGTCGGCGTCGGCGAGGAGCGCCACGTGGTCGCTCACGGCCTCGCTGGCCTTCACACCCTTCTGCAGTTGCGCCACATCGAGGACGATGTGGCCGGGGAGGTCCAGCTCCGGGACCTTGGGGTCGGGCATGCTGCTCGTGTCCACGAGGCTCATCTCGCGCTTCAGCTGCCCGATGCGCACCGTGAGGCGGTGCTTGTCCTGGTCGTAGTCCAGGTCCACGGTGTCGTCGGTGCCCGCCAACCGGAGGACGTCGCGGAACTTGTCCATGTCGAGGCCAAGCTCCAGCTCGTCGGCCTTGAACTCGTCGAAGGCGTCCTTGCTGAGGGTGAGCTCCACCATGGCCACGTGGGCGGGGTCCACGGCCTTCAGCCCGATGCCGTCGGGCGAGATGTTGAGCTTCGCCTCGTCCACGAGGGTGTAGGTGGCGTCCACGAGGCTCTTCAGGACGTCGGCGGTGCAGCGGAGGTGCAACATCGTGGTCTGGGCCCCCCTTGAAGGGTCATGCCTCAATGCCTCCTGGCCCTTATAACCCTTGTCCAGGGGTTCCGATGCTTCACCTGGAACACCGCGGCGGGGGGAAGGCTTTTCGTGGGGGATGGACGTGGCCGGTCCATGACCACCGACGGGTCGCGGGATGCCGGGGAACCGGGAGCGGAGCGGCGGGCCCGCGGCGGGGCGCCGCCGGAACCGCCGAGCCTGTGGCAGGTCTTCGGCATCGGCCTCGTGGTGGTGGTCTTCGTGTGGTTCCTGCCGGCGCTCTGGACGAACCTCAACCGCCTCCTGGGATCACCGTGGCTCGCGCTCCTGGGGCTCGCGGCCATGGGCGGCGGCGTCGGCGTCCTCTACCTCCAGCTCTTCCGCTGACGCGCTTGCCGGGCCCGCGGGGCCGCGGGGCCGGAAGGTACACCACGGTGGAGGCCCGTGGGGCGCCCATGCGCGTGGCGGTCTCCTGGAGCAGCGGCAAGGACGGGGCGCTGGCGCTGGAGCGGGCGCGGGAGGCAGGGCACGACGTGGTGGCCCTCGTGAACCTCGTGGACATCTCCACCGGGCGCGTGCGGGCCCACGGCGTGCGGGACGTCGCCGTGCAAGCGCAGGCGAGCGCCCTGGGCATCCCGATCCTCCAGCGGGACACGTCATGGGACCAGTACGAAGCCTCCTTCAAGGACGTAGGGCGACAGCTCCGAAGCACCGAGAGCGTGGAGGGCATCGTCTTCGGGGACATCAGCCTGCAGCAGCACCGCGACTGGGGCGAGCGCGTCTGCGGGGACCTCGGGTTGGAGACCCTCTACCCCCTGTGGGGGGAGGAACATGGTGCGCTGGTGGAGGAGCTGCTGGAGCGCGGGTTCGAAGCGGTGGTGGTGAGCGTGCAGGATCCCCTGGACGTGGACCTTCTGGGGAGGCCGCTGGGTAAGGGGTTCTTGAAGGAGCTCTCGGAGCGGGCGGGCGTAAGCCCCGCGGGTGAGGACGGGTCGTACCACACCTTCGTCACCTACGGTCCCGGATGGAGCGACCCCATCCAGTGCACGCTGGAGGGGCGCTTCCGCGACGCACCCTACACCTGCATCGAGCTCCGGCTTGGGCCCGGGGACGGTTAGCTCTTCTCAGGGTGGAGCGGCACCGCGAGGACGGGAACGGGGCTCGAGCGGAGCACACGCTCCGTGACGCTCCCCAGGAGGAACCGTGGGAGCCCGCTTCGGGCGTGGGTGCCCATGATCACGAGCTCGATGTCGTGGTCCTGGACATGGCCCACGATGGCGTTGGCCACGTCGCCAGCGTCGGTGACGAAGACCTCCGTGGTCACGTCCCGGTCCCTGGCCTCCTTGGCCACGTCGTCCACCGCATCCGCCCCCCGGTTCCTCAGGAGGTCCACGACCTCGTCCCACCCCGTAACGTCCATGTCGGCGGCGGTACCCGGGAGGCGCGTGTTCACCACATGGAGCACGTGCACCTCGGCCCCCAGCTCCATGGCGAGGTCCAGGGCGTAGGTGATGGCCGGGTGGCCCTCGTCGCTGCCGTCCACGGGGAGCAGGATGTGGGGGGTCATCGTGTGGGGTATGTGCGTGGTCCCGGATGAACCCGTCGGAACCGCACGGTCACGACGTGGGGTCGAGGGGTACGGCGACCACGGGCACGGAGCTCGAGCGGAGCACACGCTCGGCCGTGCTCCCCAGGAAGTTCCCCCTGATCCCCCCATGGCCGCGGGTGGCCACCACCATCAGGCATGGGTAGGGTTCGCGCGTTCCTCCGAGATGAACGCTGCACCGCCGTCCCCTCAGGACCGCGTCGCC
Source organism: uncultured Thermoplasmatales archaeon (assembly GCA_964505085.1). Lineage (GTDB taxonomy): Archaea > Thermoplasmatota > SW-10-69-26 > JACQPN01 > CAZDGP01 > CAZDGP01. The sequence continues at coordinate 868 of CAZDGP010000080.1, read as the reverse complement.
CGCCACACCGGCACCGTCAACGCCCCGTACGTCACCTGGAGCACCTCCTCCACCTCGAGCCCCGCCGCCCGAGCGCAGGAGCGCACGAGGCTCCCCCGGGGGTTCCGGAGCACGAGGCATCCGCCGGGTTCCAGGGTCCGCGCAGCAGCCTCGAAGAGGCTCGCCACCGCGTCCTCGGCGGGTCCCGGGTCCACGAGGCCCGACCGGAAGGGCGGGTCCGTCACGATGCACGCGAGCTCCTCTTCCACGTGCCGGGGGAGCGTGGCCACATCGCCCACGTAGGTGCGCAGAGCCGCGGAGGCGCCGGCAGCGTCGGCGTTCCGTCGCGCCCCCTCCACGTGCCCGGGATCCAGGTCCCCCAGCACCACCTGGGGGTTCGGGGGGTCCACCTGGGGCGGGGGTCCCTCCCGGAGCGCCGTGGGCGGGACCCCGTGGCGCATCCACGCGGCCTCGATCCCGATGGTGCCGCCGCCGCAGAAGGGATCCGCCAGGACCGCGTCGGGCGCCGCCTCGTGCCAGCCGGCGAGGCGGAGCATGGCGGCGGCCACGGTGGACCGGGTGGCACCGCCGTGGTCGTGGTGCGCGTACCCCCGGTGGTCCAGGCTGCGCTCGCCCGCGGGGGGCAGGGTGGTGCCGTCGGGGAACCGGACCCGCCGGAGGGTGCGGAGCTCCGTGAAGAACGCCCGAACCTCGTCGGGGTGGTGGGCGTGGAACGCGACCTCCCCCGGACCCCGGGGTTCGACGTGGGCCGCCCCCGCGTCCTCGAGCTCCCGCTGGAGCACGGGCTCGAGACCGGGGGTGGTGGTGGCGGTGACCTGGGTCACGTGGAGGAGAGGAGGGGGAGGGGGGATGAGGGTTGGGGCCGACG
>CAZDGP010000079.1:5979-7971 GCA_964505085.1 uncultured Thermoplasmatales archaeon | reverse complement strand
CGTCGTCGTAGAGCGCCTCCATGAAGTCGTCGGTGACGCCGACGCTGATGTTGAAGTTCGACAGGTGCCCCTCCACGGCGTTGCGCAGGTGCTTGGGCACGCGTCCGTCCTCGTCCAGGAGCTCCCGCGCCTCCTCCAGGGCGTCGCTGAACTTCGTGTGCGTGTAGTCGTCGGGATCGTTGAGGCGGAGCGTGTGGGCGAGGCTCACGTCCTTGTTCTTCGCGTGGATGAACTGGATGACGTCGGGGTGCGTGACCTTCATGACGGCCATCTGGGCGCCGCGGCGCGTGCCGCCTTGCGCGATGGTCTCGCACATCTGGTCGAAGGTCCGCATGAAGGTGATGGGGCCGCTGGCGATGCCGCCGGTGCTCCCCACGGGGTCGCCGTAGGGCCGGAGCTTCCAGAACCCGTACCCCATGCCGCCGCCGCTTTGGAAGACCTCGGCGGCCTCCCGCATGGTCTCGTGGATGTCGGTGAGGTCGTCGCCGGGGCTGTCCACGAAGCAGGCGCTGAGCTGCTGCAGCTCCTTCCCCGCGTTCATAAGCGTGGGGCTGTTGGGGGTGAAGCTCAGGTCCTCCATGAACCCCCGGAAGAGGTTCGCCACCGCCTCCACGTGCTTCCTTACCTCGTCGGGAAGCGCGGGCACGATGGTGTCGTAGGCGAACTTGTTGACGTTGGCCTCGGTGAGGGTGGTCTCGGCGTCGTCGTCCACGGTGACGCCCAGGCCGAAGACCTCCTCCGTGAGCTCGTTGCGGCGGGGGTGGTTGGGCTTGATCTGGTGAGGCTGCACCGTGATCTCGAGGTCGCGGTTCCGCGCCTCGTACACGGCCTCCGCCAGGGCGATGTTCTTCGCTACGCGGTCGAAGAGCTCCTCCTGGCTCTCCACGATCTGCCCGTCGGCGTCCTTCTGGAGGTACCGCGCGGGGAGGATGTTCTCGTAGGCGTTCTTCGTCATGCGCTCCCGCAGGGTCTCCCCCGTGGTGCGCTTCACCGGCAGGACGATGTCGTCCGCTGTGATCTCCCGCTCCGTCTTGGTCTTCTGGCTCATTCGTAGCTCTCCCCGTGGTCGTTCCGCTGCCCCGTCTTCGGTTGGATGGTGATGCGGTGCGTCGCGTCCTGGTGCATCGTCGTCTTCGTCTCCCCTTGGTGGATGGTCGTGTGGTCAGTTCTTCCCGACGCCGAAGCGTTGGAGCTCCTCCTGGAAGTGCGTGACGTCGTGGAAGCTCTTGTACACGCTGGCGAAGCGCATGTAGGCCACGCCGTCGAGCTCCTCGAGCTTGGAGAGCACCTTCTCGCCGATGATCTGGCTCTCCACCTCGTCACCGTGCTCGAGACGCAGCTCCTCCTCCACCTCGTCCAGGAGGGTGTCGATGTCCCGGCGTTGGATGGGGCGCTTCTCGCAGGCCTTGATGACACCCACCTCGATCTTGTCCCGGTCGAAGTCCTCCACGACGCCGTCCCGCTTCCGCACCTGGAGGGTGGGAAGCTCGATGCGCTCGTAGGTGGTGAACCGCCGGTCGCAGGCCACGCACTGCCGCCGGCGGCGCACCGCGTCGAGGTCGCCGGTATCCCGGCTGTCGATGACGCGGGTGTCGTTGCAGGAGCAGTACGGGCACTTCATCGCTTCACCACCACTACATGTAGGGGGTGGAGCCGCTTCAGAGCCCAAGAACCCCCTACATGTTGTGGAATGGAGGTGTGGTACTTAGACCCTTCGGTTCGCCGCCGGGAACGGGTGGTGCCGGGCGCCGCGAACGTCCCCACCAACGGCCGGAACCTAACCACCACCCTCCCCGGGGATAAACGTTGGTGGAGGGGTGGGGCAGGCGAAAGTGCTTCCCATGGTTCCCATGGAGCCACTGCACTGCTCTCGCGCCCCGTCCGCGACACCGAAGCTTAATGTTAGGCTCGCCCATGAGGGCCCCGATGGCGCTCCAGGTCCGCGATGTCATGACCGCCGACCCCGACACGGTGTCGCCGGATACGCTCCTC
>CAZDGP010000079.1:0-5879 GCA_964505085.1 uncultured Thermoplasmatales archaeon | reverse complement strand
CACGAGCTTGCCGACCTGTTCATCCTGCTCCTGGCCGCCCAGCTCCTGGGATGGGCCTTCCAGAGGATCCAGCAACCCGGCGTCATCGGGGAGGTCGTGGCAGGGGTCATCGTGGGTCCCGCCATGCTCCTCCTCTTCGACTTCCAGCTCGTGGCGAGCACCGAGCTCCTGGACTTCGTCGCCGAACTGGGCGCCATCTTCCTCCTCTTCCTCATCGGCATCGAGGTGCGGTTGGGGGACCTCCTCGACATCGGTGGCGAAGCCGTCGCCGTGGCCCTCCTCGGCGTCATCCTCCCCTTCGCCGCCGGGTACTACGCCGGCGTCTACATCGGTTACGGCTTCGTGGCATCCCTCTTCCTCGGCACGGCCCTCGTGGCCACGAGCGTGGGCATCACCGCCCGCGTCCTCCGGGACCTGGACGTCCTTGCCAAGGGCTACAGCCGGGTGATCCTGGGTGCGGCCCTCATCGACGACGTGCTCGGCCTCATCGTCCTCGCCATCGTGAGTGGCATGGCCGCCACCGGCACCGTCCAACTCGGGCAGGTGGGTTGGCTCCTCCTCACGAGCGCCGCCTTCATCGCGGTCGCGCTCCTCTGCGTCCCCCTCATCCAACGCCTGAACCTCAAGTGGCTGCCCTTCCGCAACCCCATCCAGCTCGCCATGGTGCTCGGCCTGGGTTTCGCCGCCGCCAGCGCCTTCATCGGGCTCGCCCCCATCGTGGGCGCGTTCTTCGCCGGCATGGTGGTCTCGGAGATCAAGGACGAGCACCCGGTGGAGGAGGCCGCCGAGGGCATCAGCACGCTCCTCACCCCCATCTTCTTCGCCGTCATCGGTCTCCACCTCGACCTCACGGCCCTCACCGATCCCACCACCGTGCTCCTGGGCACCGGCCTCACCGTCCTCGCCATCGTCGGCAAGCTCGTGGGGGGCCTGGGCGCCATCAAGCGCGGGTTCCGCGAGGCGAGCATCGTGGGCATGGGCATGGTCCCCCGGGGTGAGGTGGGGCTCATCGTGGCCGCCATCGGGTTGAGCAGCGGCGCCGTGAACGCCAGCGAGTACGCGGTGGTGCTCTTCGTGGTCATCGCCACCACCATCGTCGCGCCCGTGCTCCTGCGCCCGATGATCGCATGGGCGGAGGAGGAGGAGCCCCGCGAGGTCGACGCCATCGAGGCCTGACCCCGCCGGACCCGTCCCCGACGCTGCCTGGAAGCTCGAGGGTCCCCGCGTCACCACGCCCCGCACGGCGTCCCGCGCCCCCCTTGGACCCGGGGTGCAGGATGCCTCTGCCCCCAACCGTGACACGGGGCCTCACGCCCCCTTGCCAGACCGTCGCAACGTTTTTACCCCCCTTGCGTGTTGGGGGGCGCGATGCCGATGAAGTACGTCGTCCTCGTGAAGGGGGTCCCGGACTTCAGCGAGGGCAACATCCAGTTCAAGGATGACAACACCCTCGACCGTGGATCCACCGGGACCACCCTCAACCCGAACGACCACCTGGCCCTCGAGGCCGCCCTGGAGGCGAAGGTGAAGCACGGGGGCGAGGTCCACGTCCTCTGCATGGGACCGCCGAACTACAAGGTGATCCTGAAGGAGGCCATGGAGATCTACGGCGACCACCTCCGGTTGCTGAGCGACCGGTACTTCGCCGCCGCCGACACCCTCGCCACCGCCGAGGCCCTCCGGGCGGGGATCGACACCGTGGGCGACGTGGACCTGGTCTTCGCCGGGTTCAAGAGCGCCGACGGCGAGACGGGGCAGACCGGCCCCCAGACCGCCTGGAAGCTCGGGTGGCCCATCGTCACCCACGTCACGAACCTCGAGCTCCACCCCGACGAGGACCGGTGGGTGGCGGAGCGCCTCACCGAGGAGGATGTGGAGCTCGTGGAGGGCCCCACGCCCAGCATCATCGTCACCGACCCCGCCTTCCAACCCGAGTACACGCGGGCGAGCCACCGCCTGCGACTCCGCGAGCTTCGGGAGCAGACCCAGGCGCGCGTGGAGGACTTCGAGGAGCACCTGGAGGTGTGGGACCACGAGCGCATCGGCGCGGACCAGGAGGACATCGGCATGAAGGGAAGCCCCACCATCGTGCGCGAGGTGGACCCCATCCCGCAAGCGCCCCAGGAGCGCGAGGCCGAGGTGCTCTCGGGTGAGAGCCACGAGGACCTGGAGAAGCTCGCGAACATCGTGCGCGAGCATACTGCCGGTACCGGGGCTCGACGCGGCAGCGAGAGCGCCGGTAGCGAGCATGCTGCCGGCGCCGGTAGCGAGCACGTGGGAGGTGCCTGAGGTGGCCACCTACCGCGACATGTGGGTCTTCTGCGAGAGGGCAGGGGACCGCTTGAACGACGTCTCCCTGGAGATGGTGAGCGAGGCCCGCCGCCTCATGGACACGTACAACGACGACTACGACAGCGACGAGCAGGTGGTGGCCGTCATCGTGGGCCACGACGTGGAGGACCTGGGCGATGTCGCCATCGCCCACGGGGCCGACGTGGCACTCGTGGTGGACGACCCCCAGCTCGAGGGGTTCCTGCTGGAGCCCTACACCCACGCCGTGAGCGACCTTGCCCGGGACACCAGCGGGTGGAAGAGCTACGACGAGCCCCGGTACTTCCTCTTCCCCGCCACGAACAACGGGCGGGACCTCAGCGCCACCGTGTGCGCCGAGCTCGAGACGGGTCTCGCCAGCGACTGCAACCTCCTCTACATCGAGAACGCACCCATCAAGCACCCCATCAAGAGCGGGAGCGACGAGAAGGAGTTCGAGCGCGTGCTCCACATGAAGCGCCCGGACTTCAGCGGGTTCGAGTGGAGCACCATCCTCTGCCTCGACAACCCCGAGAAGGACTACCATCCCCAGTCCTGCAGCATCATCCCCGGGAGCTTCGACGTGGCCGACCCCGACGCCGAGCGCTCGGGGGACGTCCACGTGGTGCAACCCGACCTCCCCAAGCGTGCCTTCCGCGTGCAGGTGACGGAGCGGAAGCCCCTGGACGACGGCGTGGACCTCACCACGGAGGACACCGTCGTGGCCCTGGGGCGGGGCATCGGCGACGACCCCACCGAGGGCTTCAAGGTGGGGCTCGACCTCGCTCGCGTCCTCGAAGCGGGCCTGGGCCTCAGCCGCGGCGTCGTCACCGCCAGCTACAGCGTCGACGGCAGCGTCGAGCAGTTCCTCGACGAGGAGCGGCAAATCGGTGAGACCGGGCAGATCGTGGAACCGGACCTCTACATCGCCGCCGGCATCAGCGGCGCCATCCAGCACAAGGTCGGCATGGACGACAGCAAGTTCATCGTGAGCATCAACACCGACCCCGAGGCCCCCATCATGGACTTCAGCGACGTCTTCGTCCACGGCGACCTGTTCGAGATCATCCCGCGCCTCACCCAGCTCCTGGAGAAGGGAGGTGGCAAGTGATGGCCCACACAAGCCAGAACGGTGGCCCCACGAGGACGCTCCCGGGGGAGCCTGAGCCCACGGAGCGGTACGAGGCCGTGGTGGTGGGCGGGGGCTTCGCCGGTCTCAGCACCGCCATGGCCCTGGCCAAGGACGGCGTGCAGGTGCTCGTGCTGGAGCGGGGCACCTTCCCCGGCAGCAAGAACGTCACCGGCGGCATCCTCTACGGTCAGACGAACACGGAGTACAACCTCGACGCGCTCGTGCCGGAGCTCCACGACGAGGCGCCGGTGGAGCGCCCCATCACCGAGTACCTCATGCACAACATCAGCGGGAAGGACGTCGACACCTTCGACGTCACCCGCCTCCACCACCACGAGCACAAGTGGAGCTACAGCGTCCTCCGGGCGAAGCTCGACGAGTGGTTCGCGGAGCGCGTCCACGAGGAGGCCAGCCAGCACGGCGGCGGGGTCCTCACGGGCGTCACCGTCCGCGGCCTCCTCCACGACGACCACGGTCGCATCATCGGTGTGCAGACGGAGGAGCTCGAACCCATCGAGGCCGACCTCATCGTGGCCGCCGACGGCGCCACGAGCAACCTCGTGCGCGATGCCGGCATCCGCTCCTGGATGGAGCCCGAGCAGTGGTACCAGGGCGTGAAGGTCGTGCTCGACGTGCCCGAGGAGACCCTGGAGAGCAACTTCGGCGTCGGCGAGGAGGAGGGAAGCGCCCGGCTCTTCGCCGGCAACCTCTTCGATGGCGTCCGGGGTGGCGGGTTCCTCTACACGAACCGCGACACCCTGAGCGTCGGCACCGTCTTCCACCTGGACGCGCTGGAGGAGGCGAAGGTCGAGCCCCATCGCTTGCTCAACCGCCTCCTGGCCCACCCGAGCCTGGCGAGGCTCGTGGGGGACGAGTACGAGGAGCTGGAGTACAGCGCGAAGCTCATCCCCGACGGGAAGAAGCTCCGCCTCAAGGACCCCGCTCGGGACCGCCTCGTGGCCGTGGGCGATGCCGCAGGCCACCTCATCGCCCAGGGCCCCATCATCAAGGGCCTGAACCTGGGTGTCACCGGCGGTATGCTGGCGGCCGAGGCGTTCCAGGAGGCGAAGGAGCGGAACCGCCCGGAGCTCGCGGGCAGCATCTACGTGAAGAAGCTGCGGAAGAGCTACGTGTGGAAGGGCCTGAGCCCCCTCCGGTACCGCCTGGTGAAGGGCACGGCGGAGTACGGGTGGGCGAACCGCCTCTTCGAGGGTCTCACGCGATCCCGCGTGGGCCGCGCCATCATCGGCTCCGGGTGGGGTCGCCGGCGCCTGGAGAAGATGTTCAGCAGCCCCTTCTGGGCCGGCGCCATGCCGGACCTGCGCTTCGCCTACGCCACCCTCCCCGAGGTCATCGCGGAGGAGCACGGGGACCCCGTGACGACGAAGCACCAGGTGGAACCCCGGGACATCGACGACCGCATCGCCATGCTCGACTACGACACGGACATCGGTGAGCCTCACATCATCCTGGAGGACAACAGCCTGGAGGCCAGCGGCTCCGCGGTGCACACGTGCCCCGTGAGCGCCCGGGACAGCAGCCGCGGGTGCTACCGCGTGGAGGAGGTGAAGACCCCCGACGGGTCCCTGAAGGAGGTCGTGGCCTTCGACGTGCAGCCCTGCATCGAGTGCGGCACCTGCGCCCTCATGGCCGACACGGACTGGAACCACCCCCGCGGGGGCAAGGGCGTGCAGTGGAAGTGGGGGTAGGTCCAGGGCTCCGCAGGACCCGCCAACCCCCCCCCTTCCCCCTCTCTCCTTCTCTTCCCTCTTCTCCACCTCCTTACCCTCGTTACGCGAGAGCGTTGCGTAGGCAACAGCGAAGCTGGCGCCGAAACGCCGGCGTTCACGGGGGCGTAGGCTCAAGACCCCCGCCAACGCATGGTCCCCTGCGACCTCCCGGTCATGCTTCGGGCGGTCGCTCCCCTGCCGGCGCGGGCTCATCGCCTCCCCTCAAGCGACCTCCCCTTCTGGCGCCCGCGCCGGCCCCCTCAACCTCCCCACGGCCCCAGGACCCGGTGGGACCCCTGGGTGACCCTGCGCCACAACCTCTTTACCCGCCACGACGCATCCTCCGGGGAGGATCCACGTGGCACCAACCCGTATCCACCTCCTGGGCGGCGTGAACGTCATCGGGGGGAACAAGTTCCTGGTGGAGGAGGGGGAGCACCGTGTGCTCCTGGACTTCGGCATGGACATCGGCACCCGCAGCGGGTACTTCGACGGGTACCTCGGCGTGCGGTCCAAGGTGGGGCTCCGGGACCTCCTGCGGATGCACCTTCTACCTCACGTGGACGGTATCTACCGGCGGGACCTCCTGGAGGCCGCGCGGGAACCCCACGAGACGGACCTTCCCGCACCCTACGACCCGGACGATCCCGGTGTGGACGCGATCCTCGTCACCCACGCGCACATGGACCACGTGCAGGACCTGAGCT
>CAZDGP010000078.1:2382-8125 GCA_964505085.1 uncultured Thermoplasmatales archaeon | reverse complement strand
GCGATGACACGAACAGCGCGCCCACCGCGAGCTTCACGTACAGCTGCACGGACCTCACGTGCGACTTCGACGGCACCGGAAGCTCGGACAGCGACGGGAGCATCTCGAGCTACGAGTGGGACTTCGGCGACGGCAACACCGCCACCGGCTCCACGGTGACGCACACGTTCGCGTCCGGTGGGGACTACACCGTGACGCTCACGGTGACCGACGACGGCGGAGCCACCGACTCGGACAGCCAGGTGGTCAGCGTCTCCGACGGTTCCAGCGGTGGTGGCGACACCATGCACGTGCATGACATCGACCACTACACCAAGGGCCCGCACCTCTACATCGATGTCTGGGTGTACGACAGCAACGAGAACCCCGTGAGCGGGGCCACGGTGAGCATCGAGGTCTGCGACAGCTCGAACACGTGCGCCACCGGCAGTGGCACCACGGACTCCTCCGGTCACGTGGAGTTCCGCTGGCGCCAGGCGGGCTCCGGCACGTACACGACGTGCGTGACCGACCTCACCCACGACACGTTGACGTGGGACAGCTCCGCGGACCACGCCGCGGACGGGAGCTGCGAGACCGCGACCGTGTGACGCGCTCGCGTCACCCGGTGGGGGATATCCCTCCCCCTCTCTTCCCCCCTCTTCCCTCATCTTCTCACACATCCTCGAGCGAAGGTGCCCTGCCGCGCCGGTCCGGAACAGCTTCGCTCCCTCTCCCCCGCAGACCCAGGGCCCGTAACAAAGAGGTTGCATCCCCCAGGGGAGATAAAAACACGGACGGTGTTACGCGGTACCACCCGACACCCGTCGGGAGGCATCCGCTGGGGGCGACCGGAAGCTCAGGGTGGTCCACCAGCGGGGGAAACAACGAGAACATGCGCAGACATCTGTTAGCACTAGCGGTAGCTATCGCGGCCCTCGCCGTGGTCATGGCTCCGGCCACGACCGCGTACGAGGGCGGAACGACATTGAGCGTACGGGACAGCGTCGACACGGGCGTCGACGTGGACTCCAGCAACGACGACCTCTTCACCGGGCAGTACATCGTGGGCTTCTACGAGATGCCCCGGAACACGGACACCTTCCAGGGTGAACCCGTGGTGAAGGTGGACGAGACCCTCAGCCTCTTCGTGGTGGAGACCGACGACCCCACGTACGAGGAGAAGGCCAAGCAGGATGACCGCGTCCGGTACGTGGAGCCCGATCACACCAACTACGAGCTCATGTACACGCCCGACGACGCGGAGTACCCGAACCAGTACGGGCCCCAGATCACGAACACGGAGAGCGCCTGGGACACGACCCTGGGCAGCACCTCCGTGGTGCTCGGGCTCCTGGACACCGGCATCACCATCGATCACGAGGACTTCGTGAACGACCGCGTCAGCGGGTACGACTACGTCAACGATGACAGCACCATCGATGACTCGGGCAACTGCAACTACCACGGGTCCCACACGGCGGGTACCGCGGCCGCCACCACGGACAACGGTGTGGGGATCGCGGGCATGAGCGAGTCCAGCATCATCATGCACAAGATCTTCGACTCCGGTGGCTTCTTCGGCTGCGGCGCCGCGAGCACGAGCGGCATCGCCGACGCCCTCGCGGACCTCGGTGACAAGGGCGCCCACATCAGCAGCAACAGCTGGGGTGGCGGCTCCGACACGGCCATCCTGGACGCCATCGACTACGCCAACAGCAAGGGCGTCATCCACGTGGCCGCCGCCGGCAACGACGGTGAGTGCACGGACTGCGTGAGCGACCCGTGGAAGAGCCGCCCGGACAAGGTCATCATCGTGAGCTGCAGCGACGAGTCCGACGGCTTCTGCAGCTTCAGCAGCGAGGGCCCCGAGGTGGACTTCATCGCGCCCGGGAACAACGTGCTGAGCGTGGACGGCGGCACGACGACGGGTTACCAGGAGATGAGCGGCACCTCCATGAGCACCCCGCACGTGGCGGGTGCGGTGGGTCTCTACATCGCCGCCAACGGGGATGTGAGCCACGCCACCATGGAGGACGAGATCGCCGCGAGCTCCGACGACATCGGGCTCTCGGACAACCGGCAGGGGAGCGGTCGCCTCAACAGCGGTGCCCTCGTGGGCAGCAGCGACGGCGGCGATGACACGAACAGCGCGCCCACCGCCGACTTCACGTACAGCTGCACGGACCTCACCTGCGACTTCGACGGGTCCGGCAGCAGCGACTCGGACGGCAGCATCTCGAGCTACGAGTGGGACCTCGGTGACGGGAACACGGCCACCGGCGAGACCGTGACCCACACGTACGCGAGCGGCGGCACGTACACGGTGACCCTCACGGTGACCGACGACGACGGGGCCACCGACAGCCAGTCCCAGGACGTGAGCGTGAGCGACGGCACCACGACCACGCTCCTCAGCGAGGACTTCGAGGACGCCAGCGCCGACGGCTGGACCCAGAGCGGTGGCGACACCGACCTCTGGCGCATCTCCGATGATTGCGTCACGCCCGCCGGCGGCACCTACCAGCTCGCCTTCTCGCGGCCCGCACCGGACTGCGACTACGACGTGGGCCACGCCGTGGGCTGGGCTGCCACGCCCGTCTTGGACGCCAGCGGCGCCAGCAGCGTCACGCTGGACTTCGACCACTTCTACGACGTCGAGTCCTACAGCAGCGAGTACGACGTCATGACGGTGCAGGTGAGCAGCGACGGCGGGTCCAGCTGGACCACCATCGCGCAGTGGGACAGCACCGACGACACGAACGGTGGGTACACCGCGGTGTCCTTCGACATCAGCGGGTACGCGTCCAGCGACCTGCAGGTGCGGTACCACTTCGACAGCCAGGACAGCGCGTACAACGACCACCCCGGGTGGTACGTCGACAACGTCGTGGTGACCGCCAGCTAGGTGGTCAACACGACGTGAGACCGTGCCGGACCTCAGCCCGTCGCTTCCGGCACGGTCGGAACCGGGAACCGCAGCGCGGTTCCCGGGGATGTGGACCGCCAGCTAAGGGAGGACCACGGTACCTGACCCCAGACGGGGGCGCCCCGCGCCCCCAACCTTCTTCCCCCTCCTCATCTATCCCCCTCACCACCCACCCCCCAGGGAGGCCCCATCCATCCACCGGACGACACGCATCACCCTCACCGCTCTCACCGCGCTCCTAGCCCTCGCAGCCCTCGCCGCCGGCGCCAGCGCAACCGACCCCGTGACCCTCGACGTGCCCCCCGACCAAGCCCCCACCGACGCCCCCGACGCCGGCGTCACCCTCGTGAACTGGACCGCCGGGGAGGGGGCCACGTGGGAGGTGAACCTCACCGCGAACTACACCGTGGTCCATCTCCGCGTCCACGAGGGCTTCAACGTGGACCGGCCGAAGCAGCTCGTGCCCCTCCACAACGACCGGCACTTCGTGGAGCTCCACCAGGGGAACGTCACCGACGTGGACCACCCCGCCCGGGTCTTCAACATCACCGACGGCGCGCCCGACGGGGACAACTCGACGGGTGTGGCGTGGACCACGCGCGTGGGCATCCCCGGCCCCACCACCGGGAACCTCACGCTCCACCGGGACGTCGCCCCGCCGCGGTTCACGGTGGACGCTGTGCGGAACATCACGCACATCGGGTTCACCGTCCGCACCACCACGAGCGAGCCCGCCGTGGCGGAGCTCGTGGTGACGCCGGAGGATCCCGAGGAGATCGTGCGCACCTTCCCCGTGGTGAAGCCCGGGACCTTCCAGACCTACCCCGTGCAGGGCCTGGAGGCGGACTCGAACTACACCTTCCAGGTGACCTTCTGGGACTGGAGCGGGAACAACGTGAGCACAGGGGACATCCCCGTCACCACGGCCCAAGAGCCCGATGTCCCGACGCCGATCCTCAACCCCATCTCCCCGGAGCCCAACGGCACCATCACACCCAACGACGTCCTGGTGCAGGTGGCGGTGCAGAGCCCCGGCGCCCCCGTCCTCGCTGACGGTGTGCGCATGTTCGTGGACAAGGAGGAGGTGAACCCCCCTGCGATACAGGTGCAGGATGGGGTCATCTCCTACGAGTCCCCCACGCCCCTGCCCACGCGGGAGGTGAGCTTCAGCGTGGAGGTCACGAACTCCCTGGGCGGCACCGGCATCGCCCGGTGGAGCGCCCAGGTGGTGGACGCCACCGGAGGCAACGATACGCCCCTGGGGGTGCCGTTGGCGCTCCTGGGGCTCCTCGCCGCAGGCCTGGTCCAGCGGGGGCTCCGCCCGCCCCGCACGGGCTCCTGACGCTCCCACCTCCAGGCCCCCACCCAAGGCTTCAAGGCTCGCTAGACGCTTGGAACCGCGATGGTGGAGGCACGGGAGGCCCTGGTCCTCCTCGCTCTGGTGACCGCCGGGTGCCTGGGAGGGGCCGGCCCCGACCCAGCGTTCGTGGACGTGGGCGCCCAGGCGGGCCTCTCCTACGTGGTGGACGGGAGCCTCCCCCACGCCGTCTGGCCCATGGACCGCATGGGCGGCGGCGTCGCCGTGGGCGATGTGGACGACGACGGGTGGCCCGACATCTACATCGCGGACGCTGGCCGCAACGCCCTCTACCTCAACGATGGGAACGCGTCCTTCCACGACGCCACCCGCGCCTGGCAGGCCCGGGACGAGGGGATGGGGCGGGCGCCGGCGCTCTTCGACATGGACAACGACGGGGACCTGGACCTCTTCGTGGGGAACTACCAGGGCCCGAGCCGGTTCTACGAGAACACGGGCTCCAGCTTCCGGGACATCACGGAGGCAAGCGGCATCCACCTGGAGGCGGAGGTGCTGAACGCCGCCGTGGCCGACGTGGACGGGAACGGGTTCCTGGACCTCTTCGTCGGCGTCTACGGCAACCCCGGCGGCACCGAGGCTGAAACGTACGCCAACGCCGAGAACGGCGGCCGGAACCGCCTCTACCTCAACCAGGGCAACGGCACCTTCCGGGAGGCCGCGACGGAGTGGGGCCTGACCACGACGCGCTGGACCATGGCGAGCGCCTTCACCGACCTCGAGGGTGACGGCGACCCGGACCTCTACGTGGCCAACGACTTCGGGTGGGACGAACTCTGGGTGAACACCGGGAAGGGGTTCCGGGACGAGGCCCGGGAGAGGGGCATCCACGTGAACACGAACGGCATGGGCGCCACGTGGTTCGACGCCGACGCCGACGCGGACCTCGACCTCTACGTCACCGCCATCTTCGTCCCCGACTCCCCCGTCCCCACCCTGGACGGGAACGACCTCCTCCTGCAGGAGGGCGGGAGCTTCCAACCTGGAGCCCGTGCGGCGGGTGTCGATGACGCGGGGTGGGCGTGGCACGCGGAGGCCCTCGACGTCCAGAACGACGGCCACGAGGACCTCTACGTGGCCAACGGGTTCCACACCCGGGGCGCGTGGGACGCCTTCTACGACGGTCGCATGGGCGTGGCGCCCGAGGCCCCGCCCCGGTCCCTCACGGACGGCGATTACAACGACACCCACGCGTACTACTTCGTGGCGGGGGAGGGCGACGTGGTTCCTCCCCGGAACCCCATGGATCCCCTGCGCTCGAGCCAGGGCGGGACCCAGCCCAACCGCCTCTTCCTCGCCCGGGGCCCGGGGGCCTTCCAGGAGGCGGCCCACCGGTTGGGTGCGAACCTCACGGGGGACAGCCGCGCCGCCGCCAGCATCGACTTCGACGGGGACGGGGACCTGGACCTCGTGGTGACCAGCGCGGAGGAGCCCGTGCACCTCCTGGAGAACCGCGTGGC
>CAZDGP010000078.1:0-2282 GCA_964505085.1 uncultured Thermoplasmatales archaeon | reverse complement strand
CCACCCTGCTGCACGAGGCTGCGGTCCAGGTCCAGGTCGATGACGATCTGCGTCGTGGCGTTCTCCTCCACCTCGAAGCTCTGCACCACCTTCGCGGTGGTGTTCGCGGTGGTGATGTTCACGCGGGACCCGTTCTGCATGCCCCACGCATCGCTCACGTGGATGCGGATCTGCGTGTAGCGGCCCACATCCAGCTCCCCATCGCCCAGGAACGCCATGGCGCCGTCCTCGCTGAAGTTCAGGAGGTTCACGCTGCGGTTCCCCGTGAAGGTGGCCACCCACGTGCCGTCCTCCTCCGTCGCGTTCGCCTCATCGTCGGAGTCGGTGTCGTTCCCCGCCTGGTGCACCTCCACCTTGGTGAAGGCGATCCAGATCTCGTCGAACTCGTCCGTGGGCGCATCCCGCACGTACGTGGTGGTGCTGGCGGTGCCGGAGACGCTCCCGTCGACGGCGGGGCTGCCGCCGCGGATGTCGCCCTCATCGCCGGCGGCGTCCTCATCCACGATGATCTGCCCGATGACGGGGTTGAAGCGGTACCCCTGGTTGCCCTGGTCCACGATGCTGCGACTGAGGTCCAGGTCCGCGGTGACACGCGTGGTCTCGCCGGCGGTCACCTGCCACGCGCGGGTGAGCCGCAGCTCGTCGCTGGTGAGGGTGAAGTTCACGCGGGACCCGGCGTCGGCGTCGATGCCGTAGGCCGCCGTCACCGTGATGAGCACCTGGTTGTACGTGCCCGCCTCGAGGTCGCTCGTGCCCAGGAGGGCCCGGGCGTCCGCGCTGCTGAAGGCCAGGAGGTCGATGGTGCGGCCCGTCTCGTTCTCCGCCACCGTCGTCCACGAGCCGGTGTCGTTGCTGCCTCTGTGCACCGCCACCTTCGTGAAGGTCACGTTCACGTGGGTCCAGTCATCCCGGGGCGCGTCCTTCACGTAGAAGGCGCCCGTGCCGGTGCCGTCGCCGCCGAGGCACCCCGCGAGCCCGGCGGTGAGCAGGATAAGCACGCTGGAGAGGATGAAGACTCGGCTGCGTCCGTACATGCTATCCCGTCGGGCCTGCCGCTATTTATACTCCTGTCTGCATCGGAACCGTTGCAGTTGACCCGTGGGAAGGTTCCGCAGGCGTCACAGGAACCTACCGAGGTGGTGGCCTCGCGCGTTCCCCCCCCCCGGCGCTAAGCGTTGGCTGGCGGAGGAGGCCAAGGATCCCCCGGGGGCCACGGGGCCCCTTGCGCCGCCGCAAACCTCTTGAAGCCTCACGGGACTTCAGGTGGCCTGGAGGCTTGAACGCATGAAGCGAACCTTCGCGATCTTCATCGCCCTGACGCTCACCCTGGGCATCCCCATGGTGGGCGCCGACGGACACGACGACGCACCCGCCGACGAGGCCACCTGGGGTCTCTGCCAGGCGTACTTCGCCAGCGAGCCCGGGAACGAGGCCAGCAACGGCACGGTGTACGACACGCCCGCATTCGAGGACATCAACGCGTCGGTGTGCGAGGACACCGAGCCCCCGTGGGCTGGCACCCCCGGCGAGGACTACGCGCCCGACGACCCCGTGCGCGACCGACCCGGTGAGGACGACAACCCCGGCGACGACTACCCCTGATGGGTCCGGCGCCGCGTCCCCTTCCCCCCATTCTCCCCCTTTCGTTCTCCAACCTTCGAGGGTTGCACCAAACCCCTTATGACCGCTAGCCAACGCTATGAGGCCATGATGTCACGGAACCGCCTCCCTACACTGCTCGTCGCCCTGCTCCTCGTGAGCATGGCCCTCGTGCCCGCCGCCGCGGCCCAGGGCCCCAGCGAGGGGAAGAACGGCACCGAGAACGCCCCTGGCTTCGTCCAGGGCCTCCTGGGGAGCATCGGGTGCATGCTCTCGGGCCTCTTCGACGCCCTCCCCGTGCCCGATGGCGTGGCGGAGATGTTCCACAACGACGGTTGCTAGGCTGAGCGACTGTTCCATCCCCCGGTGACACCCCAACCCTCAAGGGGCGACGGTGTCCCTGGCGGGTGGAGGCAACCCATGCAGAAGATCCTTACCATCCTGTTGACGCTCAGCGTCGCCCTCGCCGTCCCCATGGTCGGCGCCACCGAGCACGAGGACGAGGGTGACGGCCCCGCGGACGAGTCCACCTGGGGACGCTGCCAGGCCTACGACGCGTCCGCACCCGGCAACGACGCGAGCAACGGCACCGTGTACAGCACGCCCGCGTTCCAGAACCTCTCCCAGGAGCGGTGCAACAACGCCACGGCGCCCTACGAGGGGACCCCCGGCGAGGAGCACGT
>CAZDGP010000077.1:0-8270 GCA_964505085.1 uncultured Thermoplasmatales archaeon | reverse complement strand
GCGCCGGCCCTCGCTACGCTCCGGCTCCACACCGTGGAGCCCGCAACGCCAGAACGTGGAACGCGCTCCCTCCACGACCTGGGCGTGGCGGCAGGACCCGCACAACCCAGGGTCCGGACCCATCCTACCGCTCCAGCATCTCCACGACGGCGTCCGGCATGGGCTCGCGCTTCGTCATGAGCCCCGTGTTCTCCTCCGCGTGCGCCGGGTCCCCCATGCCCACCAGCGCCGACGTGACGCCGGGAGCGGACCGCGCGAACTCCATGGCCGCCTCCAGGTCCCCCTCCGCATCCAGGTGCTTCCGCACCTCGTCGTGGATGCGGCCCAGGACGCGGGTCTGGAAGAGGCTCGCGCTCGCGAGCACCAGGAGGTCCGCCCGATGCGCCGCCTCCAGGGCCGTCACGAGGTCCCCCTCCCAGGGTTGCGTGGCCTCCGTCCCCGCCTCCGGCATGGCGAGGTTCACGGGAAGCTCCACGGCCCCCAGGTGATGCGTGCGGTCCACATCATCCTCCGCGTTCACGACCTCCCGCGCCTCCACCGCGAGCTCCAGCGCCCGCTCGAGACCGACGTGGGCATCGTGGTCCGGCGGGACCCGGAGGCCATCCCACGTGGCGAGGCCGTACACCCCGATGCGGCCAGCGTCCACCTGGCGCTCCAGCTCCACGAAGGCCTCCCGCAACCGCTCCTCGAAGGTACCCCGGGGCACGTCGTGCTGGAGCTGCGTCTCGGGGTTGTGCACCATGTACACGTCCACCGCGTCCACGCCCAGGTTCTGGAGGCTGCGGTGGAGCTGGTCCCGGAGGTACGCCGGCGTCATGCAGTGCATCCCGCCCACGATGTCCTCCAGCGTGATGACGCCGGGGTCCAGGAGCTCCTCCTGCACGATCTCCTCGTTGCTCCCCTCCCGGTCCACGTCCCCCGTGAGGAACCCGCCCTTGGTCGCCACGAGGACCTGGTCCCGGTGCCCGAAGCGCTCCAGGGCCCGCCCCAGGTCCCGTTCGCTGGCTTGGCGCCGGTAGTTGATGGCGGTGTCCAGCACGTTCACGCCGTTCCGGAGGGCCGTAAGCGCCGACGCCTCGTAATCCTCGCGCGCCTCGGGCGTCACCTTCCCCAGGTAGGACCCGAAGCCCAGGCTCGACACCGTGAGGCCCCGCCAGGTCCGGTAGTACCCGGGGGCGGCAGGGTGCTCTTCAGCGTACCGCTTGGTGGCCTTGGAGGTGGCGCGGGGGGACATGATGGAGCCCCATGGCGTGGTGTGGGGAAAGGGTTTCGGCCGCAACCCCAGGGTCCCCACGCCGGGGGGAAGCTTTACGGCACCCCTGGGGTATCGACCATGTGGTTCCTTGGCTTGGGAACCGGAGGCTTGCAACATGGGTCCCACCCCCACCCCACGAGCGAAGTTCATCGTAGGCATAGCTGTGCTCCTGCTCCTAACCCCCGCACTCACGGCCCTGGCGCGCCCCCTGGGCGCAAGCGGAGGCCCCAACCTCGCGGGTGTGGACGCAGGAGCCGAACGCACGCTCGAGGCGCCCAACGGCGAGGTCGTCACCATCGAGACCGACGCCTACGGCGTACCCCACATCTACGCGGACAGCGAGTACGCGCTCTTCTACGCCAACGGGTACGTGCAAGCGCGGGAGCGGCTCTTCCAGATGGACCTGCTCCGGCACGTGGGCTACGGGGACGCCGCCAGCGTGGCCGGACCGAGCCTCCTCGCCAGCGACATGCAGGTGCGGCAGGACCTCTACAGCCGCGCCGAGCTCGCCCAGATGTACGCCGAGCAACCGCCGGAGCTCCAGCACGTGCTCCAGGCGTACACCGACGGCGTGAACCGCTTCATGGGGGAGGCCACCGCGCAGGACGCGCTTCCGGCGGAGTTCGCCGCCCTCGGTCACGCCCCCGAGCCCTGGACGCCCGTGGACAGCGTGGCGAGCATCGTGTACCTCATCGGGTTCTTCGGCGTCGCCGGCGGGCAGGAGCTGGACAACGCCCAGCTCCTCGCCACCATGACGGACCGGTTGGGTTCCCAGAGCGCCGCTTACGACGCGCTGGGGGACGTCAGCTGGTTGAACGTCACGGACTCCTACACCACGATCCCCAAGGCCGACCGCCAGGTGGACGGGGGCGAGGCCGTGGAGGACGTCACGGTGCACCCGAGCCAACTGGCGCTGGCGGAGGCTGCCCTCCGGGCCGAGCCCTGGGACCGTCCCGCCGACGCCGGCGTCGCCGGCACCGGCGTCCACTTCGAGGTGAACGCCGAGGGCGGGCTCGAGGTCTCCAGCGACAACGTGCCCAGCACCCAGCAGAGCAGCTCCAGCGACATCCGCACCTTCGGCGAGGCCACGGGCCTCCTCGAGGAGTTCAAGTGGGGGAGCAACGCCCTCCTGGTGAACGGGAGCCACACCGCCACGGGTGAACCCATCATGTTCGGCGGACCCCAGATGGCGTACTACAAGCCCCCGGTGCCCTTCGAGGTGGGGCTCCACGGCGCCGGGTACGACGTCTCCGGCATGGGCGTCGCCACCGCACCGGGCGTCGTCATCGGCCGCACCGCGGACTTCGCCTGGAGCGTCACGAGCGGCATCGACGACCAGGTGGACACCGTGGCCCTCGAGCTCGACCCCGACGACCGCCACCGGTACCTCTGGGATGGCGAGTACCGCAGCATGGACTGCCGTGAGGAGGTGCACCGGGTGAACCCGCCCAGCAGCGCCCTCTCCTACGACCCGGAGGACGCTGACAGCAGCCTCGCCCGCGTCGTGGTGCAGGAGGTGTGCCGCGCTGAGGGCATGCCCGTGGTGGCCTGGAGCCCCGAGGACGACGTGGCCTGGGCGCAACGCACCACCACGCGCTTCGAGGAGCTCGACGGCGCCGCCATGTGGCTCCAGTTGGGTGCGGCGGAGGACCTGGAGGACTTCAAGGACCGCCTCCGGGACTTCCCCTTCACCTTCAACTTCAACTACGCGGGGCCCGAGGGCATCGCGTACCTCCACACGGGGGACGTGCCCATCCGGGCCGACGGCTTCGACCCGCGGCTTCCCCGCCCCGCCGGGAGCCAGTACGCGTGGCAGGGGGAGCTCGTGGGTGACGACCTGGGCCTGTGGGCTACCGACCCGAGCACGGGGTACTTCGCCCAGTGGAACAACGCCCCGGCCCTGGGTTGGCGCGCTGGAGACTCCCCGTACCTCTGGGGTGAGATCCACCGCGTGGAGACCCTGGACCACTTCGTGCAGCTGAAGCTCCAGGAGACGAACGACCAGCTCGCGTGGGAGGACGTGCGCAGCATCCTGGAGCTCGCCGCCACCCACGACAACTTCGCCCGGCACCACGGCCCCATCCTCGTGGACGCCGCGAGCTCCAGCAGCGACACCCAGGTGCAGGCCATGGCCGACACGCTGGAAGCCTGGGGCGATGACGACTACGCGTGGGCTGACGCCGACGGCGACGGGCTCTACGACCACGTGGGGCACACCGTGTACGATGCGGTGCGCCACGAGCTCCAAGCGCGCGTCTTCGGCGACGAGATGGGGGCCGAGAACCCGAGCCTCACGCTGGAGCCGCCGGCGGCGAGCCACACCGGAGACCATGGACCCCACAGCGCCCCCGACGTGCTCCTGGCGGAGGTGCTCCGGGGCGAGGCGAGCCACGACTGGTGCGACGACGTGGGCACGTCCATCGCGGAGTCCTGCGATGCCATCATCCTGGATGCCTTCGAGGCTGCCGCCGACACGCTGGAGGCCCGGTACGGCACGAGCGACGTGAGCCAGTGGCAGATGGAGATCCACACGAGCAAGTTCGCGCCCATGGGCGCCTTCAGCGGCGAGGAGATCCCCATGGTGAACCGCGGAAGCTGGAACCAGGTGGTGAGCATCGGGCAGGGCCTCGACGAGAGCGGCAGCGTCCTGCCGCCGGCGAACAGCGGCCTCATCACGGCGGACGAGCTCCTGATGAGCGCCAGCGGTCAGGCGGAGGAGCCGGAGCGCCTCACGAGCCAACTGGACCTCTACCGGAACTTCGAGTTCAAGCCCTTCCCCTGGACGGCCCAGCAGGTGGATGACCTCTCGGTGCGGTCCGAGGACCTCGTGGTGCCCGGCATCCCCGGCGGGAGCGCGAGCTGACGCGGCGGGCGAGGAGGGGTCCCACCCCCGCCCCCCCCACCGTTTGGTGGTTCGGGTTGACCCGAACGCTTAACTCCCACCTGGCGCATCCCGGGCGTGGAGGCACGGAGCGTTGGCCACGTTCAGCCGCAGGACCATCATCATCCTTACCCTGGTGCTCGTCACCGCGGGGCTCCCCGTGGACGCCCACCACGCGGAGGTGTGCGATGCGAGCGACGGGAACGACATCGGCACCGACCAACCGAGCCCCCGGGAGGAGGGGTTCCCCTTCGTGTGCGAGGGGGACGTGGGGTCCTGGGGTGACGTGGACGCTTACGCGTTCACCTTCCCCGGCGGGACGCTCCACGCGTGGCTTGCGGGAGCCGGTGGGCTGGGGAACCTGACCCTCCTGGACGACGCTGGAGGCGAGGTGGCGTACAAGGCGGAGGACGACGGGCTCGTGCACCTGGAGGTGCGGAACCTCACCGAGGCGCGGTACGTCCTCGAGGTGCGGGGGGCCGGCGGGACCGGGTACGAGGTGGCGGCCACGGACGAGGCGGTGCCACCCCACGCGTGGAAGCGGGACTGCGGACGCAACCACGACACGGCCCCCGGGAGCACCTGGGACGAGGGGTACCTCACGACGTTCACGTGCCGGGGATGGCTCCATGCCGGCCACGGAGACACCGTGGACGCGGTGCAGCTTCGGTTCCTCCGGGAGCACCCCGCCTCCGTGACCGTCACCACGAACACCACCGCCACGCTGCGGCTCACGTGGGAGGACAAGCACCATGTGGAGGAGACGAACAGCAAGGGCGAGCGGTGGGTGAGCCACAGCGGGTGGAAGCATCGGGGAAGCACCGAGGGAACCTCGACGCTGGAGCTCGAGGGCGAGCGCGTGACCTGGCCCCGGTACAACGGTCAGCCGTTGCCCGAGCGGTTCCTCATCGAGCTCGTGGACGGCACGGGGCTCGTGGGGTACGAGATCACGGTGGAGGCTCCGCGGCCCGACCCCCACCCCGACTGCGGTTCAGGTGGGGACGACAACGGGGGCGACCCCATCGACGAGGGTGTGGCCTGCGCGGGGCGGTTGCGGGACGGCGTGGACGACCGGGACCTCCTCCACCTCCCCGCCGACGACGGGGACATCGTGAACCTCACCGTGGACGTGCGAGGCCAAAGCTACCTCCTGGGGGTGTACGGGGGGTACACGTTCGACGGGAGCGACTGGACCCACCGCGAGGTGGTGCCCGTGGGGGAGACGGGGCACGTGGAGGCGAGCCTGGTGGCCGCCGGGGACGAGGGGACGCGGTTGGAGGTGAAGGGCACGTTGTGGAAGCCCGAGCTGTACGAGGTTTGCTACTTCCACACGTGCACGCTGCAGGAGGGCGACCTCTACGACCCCCACGACCACGGACCCGCCACGTACGAGGTGGTGGCGCACGTGACGCCGAACCACCGCCCCACGTTGAACGTCTCGGAGGCACCGGACTGGGTCTTCCGGGGCGACATCTTCGACGTGGACGTCGCGTGGGGGGACCGGGACGGGGAGCACGTGACGCTCCACGCGTGGACGAGCGACGGCACCGACCTCACGGACGGCGCGGAGTCCGTGGCACCCAACGGATCCCGCACCCTCACGGTGGACACGCTCGAGAGCGGTTCCTGGTTGAGGGTGTACGTGGACGCGGAGGATGCCAAGGGCGTGCCCGCGTCGCGGTTCCCCCTGGAGTCCCACGTGGAGGTGCTGCCCAGGGACTGCGACGGACGGGGGGACGCGCCGCCGGAGGGCCGGCTCTTCACGGGCTCGTGCAGTGGGTGGGTGGAGGATGCGCGGGACCCGGGGGACGACCTGCTCTTCGACGTGGCGGACCCGAACCGGAGGGTGAGCTTCGACGTGCAGGGCCAGGTGCACGTGCACGTTACCGACCCCACGGGCGCCACCCGCACCGTGGACGTGGAGGACGCGGTGTACCACGACTTCCTGGCGGAGCCGGGTCGGTACGTGGTGAACGTCACGCCCAAGAGCGGGGCGGCGTACTACACGGTCTCGAGCCACGTGGAACCCGCGGCGGCGCCGGATGGCGCCGTGCACCTGGCGCCGGTGGGTTCGTCGCGGGTGGGGGATGGGGCCCTGGGCGCGGACGCGCTCGTGGAGGTGGACGACACCGTGAAGCACATCCTGAGCGTGCCGCCGGAGCTGGTGGCGAACGCCACGGGGGCGACGCTTCGGTTGAAGGCGGTGGCCACCGACTGCGGTGCGGGGTGGTCGGGTCTGGACCTCTACGTGAACGGGAACCACCGCGACCTGCGACCGTGCCTCCTGTGGGGCACGGCGGAGCCCACGTGGGCGAGCTTCGAGCTTCCCGCGAGCCACCTGGAGCCGGGGGAGAACACGGTGCTCCTCCGGAACCGGCGGGACGGGGGGGAGCACGTGCAGGTGGCGGTGAACTCGACGTTGGACACGGGACGCACCACCGACGGGTGGTTCGGGGACCCCGTGGGCGGGGAGCTCCTGGCGCACCTGGACGTCCGGCACCTCGCGGCGGACGGGGTGGTGGACGCGGGCCTGCAGGCGGGGGTCGTGGTGGATACGGAGGAGCCGGAGACGTACCCCGCGAACGTGTCGGTGGACTGGGACGACGGGACCGGTTCCGAGGAGCTCGTCCTGGCGTGGGGTGAGGAGCGGGAGCTCCTCCACGCGTGGCCCGAGCCCGGAACCTACGCGGTGGAGGCCACGGGAGCGAGCACGTACGACCCCGCCATCACCCTGGACGCGGCGAGCCTGGACGTGACGCGGGTGGAGGCAAGCGATTGCGGGAGCGGGCGGGACGCCCACGACGCCGTGGGCTTCGTGTTCTTCGGCACCTGCGCCGGCAGCGTGGGCGGGACGGGGGACGGGGCCGACCTCCTGCGGTTCTGGGCGGACGCGGGGACGCACGTGAGGGTGACGGTGGAGGGGGACGTGAGCCACGAGCTTCGGGCGCCCTTCGCGGGGGAGGACCCGGTGTTCGTGGAGGGCACGGCCCACGATCACGCCCACGAGGCGGGGTTGTACGAGCTCACGCTCGCGAGCGCCACCGGCGCCGCGGAACCGTACGATGTGACGGTGGAGTTGGAGCCCGCGGAGGCGCCCACGGGGGAGGTGACGGTGACGGGGCCGCAGTTCACGGTGCTGGGGAACGAGACCACGGTCCACGCCGTGGGGAGCGCCCTGGACCATGAGCCCGTGGCCTACGATGTGGGTTGGGGGGACGGGAGCCCGGTGCGCGTGCCGGGGTCGGGGTTCCTGGAGTTCGGGGAGCACGAGGCGTCGGCGTCGTGGACCTTCGGGTCCCCCGGCGCCCACGAGGTGACGGTGGAGGCGTGGAGCAACTCGGGGCGGAACCTGACACCCGGCACGGCGGTGGTGGACGTGGTGGTGCCGGACGATTGCGGTGCGGGGGAGGCACCGGACGGTTCCTCCGGGGACCCTCTGGGTTTGGTCCTTGGGGCGCCGCCGGTGCCGGTGCCGGGCCGGTGCTGGGGCACCCTCACGAGCGGGGACGTGGACCGGTACGAGGTGGACCCGGGACCCGTGAGGAACGTGGTCGTGGTGGTGCACCCGGACGAGGGCGTGGGGTTGGACGCGCGGTTGCTCCTCGCACCCGGCGGCACCGGCGTGGCGGTGGAGGACGGTCTGCTCATGCCGCGGGAGGAGCGGGAGGACGGGAGCGTGGTCCTGCGGGGGTACTGGTTCGTGGGGTCGGCGAGCCCGTTCATCGTGGAGGTGCTCTCAGACGGGGCGCCGGGCGCGTACGAGGTGGAGGTCCGGACCTGACGGGGGGCGCGGGCGGGGCGGGGGGTTGCGGCGCTCAGTGTCCCTCCTTGTACTCCGCCGTTTGTCGGGGGCGGGCGGTGGGGATGTTCAGACCTGGAGCGTGGTCCGGTTCCTGCGTCTCCCGTTCCCCCCCTGGTTCTTCCCCCTCCCACCGCGCTCCCCACAACCCTTATATCGCGGGAGCGTATGCCCAAGCAACCCCTTCGTGAGGTGCTCCACAAATGGCCATCGCCGACGACGTCAAGCCCACCCGCATGGAGCTTATCGACATCAAGAAGAAGATCAACCTCTCCCAGCAGGGGCACAAGCTCCTGAAGATGAAGCGGGACGGCCTCATCATGGAGTTCTTCGAG
>CAZDGP010000076.1:0-8327 GCA_964505085.1 uncultured Thermoplasmatales archaeon | reverse complement strand
GACTGGTTCGGCACGCGCGGGTACGCCATCGTGCAGGTGAGCCTCCGGGGCACCGGCGAGTCCGACGGGTGCTACCGCTTCAAGGACCCCCGGGACGTGCAGGACCTGGACACCGCCATCGACTGGGTGGCGGAGCAGGCGTGGAGCAACGGGAACGTGGGCATGATCGGCCGCAGCTACGACGGCACCGCCGCGTGGGCCGGCGCCGCCAGCGGCAACCCGCACCTCAAGACCATCGTGCCCATCAGCGGCGCCGTGGACGGCCCGCACCTCTACTACAAGAACGGCACGAGCGAGTTCCGGGGCTTCATCCAGCCCACGTTCTACTACCTTTACGCGTACGGGTTGGCCTCGAGCGATCCCTCCTACCGCATGGGGGACTGGGCCACCACCGCCTGCCCCGAGGCCGCGGAGGACTGGGTGCGGGGTCCCAAGGCCGCGCTCACGGGGGATGCGTCGAGCCCCTACTGGCAGGCGCGGGACCTCACGGACGACATCCTGGCGAACTACACGGGAAGCGCGTGGGTCATCCACGGGATGCAGGATTGGAACGTGAACCCGAGCCAGGCCGTGCCCTTCACGGGGGAGATGCGGGATGCCGGCATCCCCACGCGAGCGTGGTTGGGGCAGTGGGACCACGCGTACCCGGACCGCGTGGACGAGCACCGGAACGTGCGCTGGGACTGGGCGCAGGAGCTCCTGGAGTGGTTCGAGTACCACCTGAAGGGCGAGGGTGAGGAACCGTGGATGGGTGTGGAGGTGGAGGATCATCTCTACGTGTGGCGGAAGGAGGCGCGGTACCCGCCGGCGGACCAGGCGCTCCACCCCCTGGAGCTGGGCGCCAGCGGCGAGCTCGCACCCGGCGGTGAAGCGGAGCCGGGCGCGGTGACCATCGCGCCGGACCACCCCGTCGTGTTCCGGAGCGAGCCGCTGGAGGACGACCTGCGCGTGGTGGGTTTGCCGCAGCTCCACGCCACCGTGACGCCCTCGACGCCCCGGGGCGGCCACGTCTTCGTGGAGCTCTACGACGTGTGGCCTGACGGTACCGAGATGCGCATCGGTTGGGCTGCCATGAACCTCCGCTACCACGATGGAGGGAACACGGACGAGGCGACGCTCACGCCGGGGGAGCCCGTGGTGGCCAAGATGCAGTTCGAGCCCATGGACGCCCACGTGGCCGAGGGGCACGTGCTGAAGCTCGTGATGCACAAGGACGGGGTGGAGGACATCGTGGAGAGCCCCAGCCCCGAACCCGTGGAGGTGTCCCTTGGCGAGGGCGCGAGCACGCTGCGGTTGTTCACGGTGGAGCGCCCCGACGCCGGTGGCGAAGGGGCGCCGGCGACCATCGGCGACGTCGATTAGGCGGGGCCGAAGGTAGTGACCGCCCCGGCATCGGAGGTGAAGGGGCGCCGGCGGTCCTGGGCGAGGTGGGTTGACCGCGGTGCGGGGCGGCGAAGAAGGGGGTTCGGGTCGAACGCGCACCGCTGGAGCCCTGACCGCACCCCCTGCTCCCTCCCTTCCTACCGCAAACCTCACAACAAGCCCCGCGCTTCCCCCCATCCATGTCACATGGTGAGCTCGCGCGGTTCGTGCACGATGGCACCGGGCAGGGGTTGCGGTTGCAGTGCTTCGTCCTGCCCCGGGACGCGGAGGGCCGCTTGGCGAGCCTCCGCATCGAGGGGTACGAGGACGCGTGGCTTCTGCCGGGGGAGATGATGCTCCTGAACGAGTCCCCCATGGAGGCGGCGGAGCGCGTGGCGGAGACGTACTTCACCACGCCCCTGGAGGACCTCTCGCTGAGGAGCGTGGAATCGTGGCCGCCTGAAGACCCGGATGACGGGAAGTGGTACCTCGTCTTCGTCTTCGATGCCCTGGCGCCGGAGGGCCTGGAGGGCACCCCGGACACGCTGGAGCTCGACTACTTCGCTCCGGATGACCCGCCCACGCCCCTGGGCTTCGACCACGCGAGCATCTGGCAGCGGGTGACGGGCGTCCGCGCCGGGCTCCTGTGATCGGCTTCACCCGGTCTTCGGCACCAGGTCGGTGTCCCACTCGGCCTCCGCGGCGGCGGCGAGGTGCGGGTGGTTCACCTCGTCCGGGAGCACGCGCCCCAGCAGGAGGTAGAGCCCCAGGGCCACGAGGACGCTGGTGGCGGCCACGGGCCAGAGCAGCAGGGGGCGGCCCGTGTCGAAGAACCACCCGCCCATGATGGACCCGATGCCGCCGCTCACGGCGAAGACGAGGTCCAGGGCGGCCATGTACTTCCCCGTGTCCCGGCCGCCGGCGAGGCTCGCGGTGAGGGCGGCGCCCACGGGCACCTGCATGATCTCCCCCACGGTCATGACGATGATGCCAAGCGCCATGAGGCCCAGGGCGTACGTGACGCCGGTGACGCGGCCGGCGGCCCACGTGAGGAGGAGGCTGTACGCGAGGAGGAAGTTCGCGGAGACGTAGACGCGGGTGCGGGCGCGGCGCTCCGCCCACGCGGCGATGGGGATCTGCAGGAGCACCACCATGACGGTGTTGATGCTGTAGAGGGTGCCGATGGCGGCGTCCGGCGCCAAGAGCACGTTCTTGAGGTAGGGCCCGTACGTGACGTAGAACTGGCTCCAGCCGATCCCCGCGAACATGCCGGCGACGGCGAAGAGCTGGAACCCGCGGTCGAGGAAGGGCCGCGTGAGACCCTGGAAGGGCTCCGTGACGCGCGTGACGAGGCTCGCGCGCGCCTCCCGGGCGGGGGGCCGGTGGCTCTCCGCGACGAAGATGAGGATGACGAACCCGTAGGCGGCGGCACCGAGGGCCTCGGCGAAGAAGAGCACGCGGTAGGGGAGGAGGACGGCGAGGAACCCGCCGAGGACGAGACCGGCGCTCATGCCGAGGTTGTTCGCCATGTACGTGAGGCCGTAGGCGCGGGTGCGGCGGTCCGCGGGTGTGATATCCGCGATCATGGCGCGGGTGCTGGGGCCGGCGGCGCTGCTCATGACGCTCTGGGCGACGAGCGCCGCCAGGAGCTGGGGCACGGTGGTGACGAAGGGGAGGAGCGCGGTGGCGGCGCCGCTTCCGAAGAACCCCAGGAGCTGCAGGGGCTTGCGACCCCACCGGTCGCTTAAGCTCCCCCACACGAGGCCCACGAGGGCGCCGGCGGGGAAGGCCAGGGCGAAGCCGAGGCCCACGAGGGCCAGGGGGAAGCCCCGGACGTTGTAGTAGTAGATGGTGATGAAGGGGAAGAGGATGCCGCGGCCGAGGCTCAGCATCGTCTGGCCGCCGGTGAGGATCCACACCCGGTGGTCGAAGAGACCCCGGTACTCCTCCACCGCGTCCAGCACGCGCTGCAGCATACCGGGGCTGGACGTGGTCCCGGTACTTATCTCCCCCTGCGGGTGCCCTGTGGCGGTGGGGGTCCCCGACCAACATGCTTTTCCCGAACCAACCGCTTGAGGGGGTGGTTCTCTTGGTCGCGTTGGAAGCCTGGCTCACGCTCGCCGTCATCGTGGTCGCCCTCACGCTGTTCGTTACCGAGGCCGTGACGGTGGACCTGGCGGCGCTCATCGTCATGAGCCTGCTCCTCCTCATCGACAGCATCGTGCAGAGCTTGGGGTTGGGCCCAGGCATCTTCACGGACCCCGCCCAGGGCATCAGCGGCTTCGCGAACCCCGCCACCATCACGATCCTGGCGCTCTTCATCCTGAGCGCCGGCATCGAACGCACCGGCGTCATCGACGTGCTGGCGCGCCGCGTGGAGAACGTCACGGGGGAGGGGGAGTTCGTGCCCCTATTGATCCTGGTGGCGCTCGTGGTGCCCGTGAGCGCCTTCATCAACAACACGGCGGTGGTGGCCATCATGATCCCCTTCGCCGTGCAGCTTGCGCGGAAGAAGGACTTCGCTCCCAGCAAGCTCCTGATGCCCATGAGCTTCGCCAGCATGCTGGGGGGCATGGTGACGCTCATCGGCACGAGCACGAACCTCCTGGTGGCGAGCGAGTCCGCGCGCCTGGGCGCGGTGGAGTTCACCATGTTCGAGTTCGCGGCGCCGGCGCTCATCATCGCGGCGCTTGGCATCGTGTACCTCCTCACGGTGGGGCGGTGGCTCACGCCGGACCGGGGTGTGGAGCGGGAGGAGCGCTTCAACGTGAAGAACTACCTGGGGGAGGTGACGGTGCCCCGGGACAGCCCCATCATCGGGCGGAGCGTGGCGGACCTGGACCTGCCGGACCGGTACGGTGTGGAGCTCGTGCTCATCACCCGGGACGACGTGGTGCTCGAGGTGGGGCCGGAGACCATCATCGACCCCGGGGACATCCTGTTGTTGTTGGGGACGCGGGAGGACATCCTGGAGGTGGCGAGCCTCGAGCATCTGGCCTTCCGCTGGAGTCAAGTGGGCCCCGGGCAGGACCTGCCCCGGGAGGACATGCGCTTCTACGAGGTCATCGTGACGCCGCAGTCGCGCCTGGTGGGGCGCACGGTGAAGGACGCGAACTTCCGGGAGCGCTACGGCGGCACCGTCATCGCGGTGCGGAAGGGTGCGCGGCTCCTGCAGACGGCCACACCCATCGGGCGCGCGCACCTGGACGTGGGTGACACGCTCCTCATCGCCGGTACCACGGAGGACCGCCGGAAGCTCGAGCAGTTCAACGACCTCGTCTTCGTGGAGGACGTGGAGCGCAAGCAGTACCGCCGCGGGAAGCTCCCGGTGGCGGTGGCCATCATGGTGGGGGTGGTGCTGGCGCCGGTGCTGGGTCTCCTGCCGGACATCCTCACGAGCGCCATCGTGGGCGCGAGCCTCATGCCGCTCCTGGGCGTCCTCAACATGGAGGAGTTCCACCGGAGCATCCGGTGGGACATCCTCTTCCTGCTTGCCGGGATGCTGCCCTTGGGCATCGCCATGGAGAACAGCGGGTTGAGCGACGTCATCGCGGGCCTCATCGTGCAGGCGCAGGGCACCCTCACGCCCCTGTGGATCCTCGTGATGCTCTACGCGCTCACGACGATCCTCACGAACGTCATGAGCAACAACGCCGCCGCCATCCTCTTCACGCCCATCGCCTTCAGCACGAGCGTCGCCCTCGGGATGAACCCCGAGCCCTTCCTCATCGCGGTGATGTTCGCGGCGTCCACGAGCTTCGTGACACCCATCGGGTACCAGACGAACATCATGATCTACGGGCCCGGCGGGTACCGCTTCACGGACTACACCCGCGTGGGGTTGCCGCTGAACCTCATCCTGGTGTTCGTGGCGCCGTGGGTCATCGTGCAGTTCTTCCCGTTGTGATGTGCGGGGAGAACCGAAGACACCGTGGCTCCTGGGGAGGGGGGGAGGACGTCACCGCCGGCACGATGTACGGTATGGGTATCGTCTTCGTGCCCAACGAAGAGGGCATCCACCCCCCACATCGTACGTGCTGAACGTCACGCGCCGAGGCGCTCCCGAACCGCCTCCAACCGGTCGAGCACGCCAAGCTCCTGGCACCGCTCGCGGAGAGCTGGGAGGTCGATGCGGTCGCGCTGGCGTTCGAGGATGGTTTCCGCATCCTCGATGTCGCGGTCAGAGCCGAAGCGAAGCTTGTGCGCGACGACATCCTCCGGCGCGGAGAACACGACCTCCACCCCCAGGAGCTTCATGCGAACCCCTCCGCGGATGGAGGCGCGCGTCACCTCATCCACGGCGGGCTTGAGGTCCACGTGGAAGATGGAGTGCTCATCGAAGACGGTGGCGTGGCCACCCTCCCGCATCGCATCCCTGATGTCCCGGGGGTCCACCGTGAGATCCCGCGCGGCCAGCTCTTCCACCAGCTTCGGCATCTCCTCATCGTCGATCTCCACCAGCGCGTCCACGTCTCGGGTGCCGCGGGGGTCGCCCCATGCGGCAACCGCGAACCCGCCGACGATGACGTACGGGATCTCGGCAGCCTCCACCGCCTCCACGAACGATAGGAATGTGTCCTCGATGCCCCGGGTCATCCACCCACCTGCCGGACCTTCTGGAGGAAGTTCGCGAGATCGAAAGCTGCCTCCACGGTCTCTTCGGGGGGAACATCCCGGAGGTGGCGGGCACGCTCCAAGCGGTCCCGGGTACGGTTCGTCCGCATCCGTTGCTCTAGTTCCTCACCCGCGTCCATGGAGACCATCCCAACATGGTCCTCGGAACGTAAGTGGTTTGCGAGGCGTCCTTGTGGGGGCAGGGAGCTACCTTACGCACCACCCCGGTCCTCGTCGGGCGCCCGGGCGGTGCCCTCCACCCCGTCCAGGAGGACGGTGCTGAGGTGGCGGGTGTGCTCGCTCCCGATGCGTATGTGGGCGCGTACGATGACGCGGCGCTCCCCCTCGCGCACGTTCTTCCCGAGAAGATGGAGGAAGTCGCGTGCCCCGCGCGCGATTCCGCTCCTACGTCGCGTCATCCCGCGCGGTCTCGCTTCGCTCGACGCCTGGGCGGTGCCGAAGACGCGGAGGCTCTCCTCGTCGGTGTCGAGGTCGCGTATGCTGACCTCGCACGCGGCTCCGCTCCTACGTCGCGTCGCCACGCACGGTGTTCCACGCGATGCTGCCGCGCCACCCGAAGAGGTTCAGGACCACGGTTGGGGTGTGGGTGGGATGGTACGTGAACCTGTCGTCGGGGGTACGACCCTAGAGTTCTTCCTGGTTCCGCAGGTCCGTGGCCTCATCCAGGTCAAGGCACCGGCCCGGACCGAGGAGGGACTTGCCTGCTCGCAGAAGCTCCTGGTCCTGGGTCAGCAGGAGGCCTTCAAGGCGCTCCGCCAGTTCGAGGAACTGCGCGTCGTAGTACGTAAGGTCCAGATCCGCAACGAGTTCGCCGCAGCGGGTGCGGGCGGTCGCGCTGCCAGGTCGGAGGTCCACGCCGTCGAGAAGCGTCTCAAGGATCTCGCCGCGCTCTCCAGGTGTGCTCCCGAAGGCCTCCGGGTGCTTGTTGTGGACGACGTTCCCTGCTTCGGACGCCAAGAGCGTCGGCGCGAGGACCTCGCGTGTGGCGAGAAGCTCCTCCACAGTCATCCCCCATCCCGGGTGGTCGGCGTCCGCTCCGTCGATGAGGGCGCTGGTATCGACGATCGCGGGGGAGCTCATCAGCGGTCCTCGCGGTCTTCCCGCACCGTCTCCGCCGCGGTTCGGGGAAGCCGGATCTCCGCGGACCGCAGGCGTTCGGAACGCTCCTCCGCACGGAGGCGTCGAACCTCCTTCTCGAAGAGGCGTCGAGCTAGGGCATTGGGGTTGAGGCCGCGTCGACGCACGTACGCCACGACATCCTCGTCTTCTCGGAACTGAACCCGTGCCATACGCCCTTGTATCCGGTCTAAGGATACATAACTGTATCGGGTCCTGGCGTCACCCGCCGCTGGTGATGCGCACGATGCGCACCTCGTCCCCGTCCTCCAGGGGGGCGTCCACGGGCACAGGGGTGTCGTCGCGGAAGAGGAGGCACGCCTCCGTGGGGATGCCAAGCTGCTGGAGGAGGGCGGCGCCGTCGCTTCCGTCGCCAAGCTCCTCGCTTCGCTCCTTCCCGAGCTCCCGGAACCCGTGGAGCCGCACCGTCACCTGCATACGCGGGAGGACGATGCGCCTCCATGATGAGGCTTCGGGTCCTCGCGCCACCTATAGCCACCTATAGGTCCCTATAGGTGGGGGGGCTTGCCCCGTATAGTCCTTCATGAGCGGGGGGACCCGAGCGAAGCGAGGGCCGCGCGCTGGCCAACGGATGATCTCGCCCCGTCCCTAGTCGTCCGTTGGGCGGCGCGGGGTGCCGAGCGAAGCGAGGCCCCCGCATGATCCAGGGCACGACCTATCCTCGTCTCTAGTGGCGCTGGGATGCGCGGGGGGGGAGATTCGAACACACCGGGCTCCGCGGGCTCCGCCCGGTGACCTTGAAGCCGTGCCTGCGGCCCGGCTTCTGCGGTTCCCGTGGGCGGGGATCCAGTAGGGTATGGGTCTTCGTGGTTCCGGAAGCGCGGGGAGCCGAGCGAAGCGAGGCCCCCGTGCTTTCCACCGCTCGAACTAGTCCAGTCTAGTCTCGAGCGGTGGAAAGCGCGGGGAGGGAGATTCGAACACACCGGGCTCCGCGGGCTCCGCCCGGTGACCTTGAAGCCGTGCCTGCGGCCCGGCTTCTGCGGTTCCCGTGGGCGGGGATCCAGTAGGGTATGGGTCTTCGTGGTTCCGGAAGCGCGGGGAGCCGAGCGAAGCGAGGCCTCCGCATGATCCAGGGCACGACCTATCCTCGTCTCTAGTGGCGCTGGGAAGCGCGGGGAGCCGGAGGCGCGGAGCGCCGGAGGCCCCCGTGCTTTCCAGCGCACGAACTAGTCCAGTCTAGTCTCGTGCGCTGG
>CAZDGP010000075.1:0-8342 GCA_964505085.1 uncultured Thermoplasmatales archaeon | reverse complement strand
CCACCAGGAGGCGAAGGGGCGTGGCGTGAACCTGCGGGCGATCACGGACCGCTCCGGGGGGCAGGACAGCCTCCTGAGACCCCTCACGAGCGTGTGGGACATCCGGGTTACGGACCAGCGCCCCATCTGGTTGACCCTGGTGGATGACCGTGAGCTCTACCAGGCCTTCGGGCCTCCGGTGCCGGGTGCGCGGCCCCAGCTCCGGCAGTCGAGGGAGTCCAACGAGGTCCAGTTCTACTCCACGGTCTTCGACCGGCTGTGGGAGACTGGTGACCCCTTCTGAACCGCCCGACCCCCAGGACGGGGGAACGACGCGTTGAGCAGGGTGAGAAGAGGACGGGGGAGAGGGAGTGCAGGTGAAGGGCGGAAGGTTCGCGGGGTCGGGTCCCCCGGGTATCGTCCGGTGCCGTGGTTCACGTCACGCCTCGGCCTCGGGGGCCTCCTCATCATCCGGTACCTCCACGTCGTCGGCCATCTTCCCGTCGTCGGGCATCTCCTCGAAGTAGAGGTCCAGCGCCTCCGTGACGGCGTTGGAGATCTGCTTCCCGGTGAGCACCTTCATCGAATGGAGCTTCACGTGGTGCCCCATGGGGATCTTCACCTTCACTTCCTTCAGCTCGTCCAGGTCGCTATCGTGTTCGTTGATCAGCATGGTACCGTGCATCCCCCCGGGGCCGTCGGTACGCCGCTGCCGGCCAAGGGGGCCGGGTCCGCGGGCGAAACGAGGCCAGAGGTGGTCTTCGTATCCGGGGAAGCTCGCTCGGCCCCCCGGGTGCGGTAAGCTCAGGGTGGGCTAGGCCATGGAAGTAACCTTGTGTGCTTCGCCGGGGCAGTCACGGATATGCGGGGACCGCGGGGCCCTCGGTTGCGTGGTCCTGGGCGGCGGAGGCGGTGCTGGACGAGGCCCGTTCCAACGTTGCCTGTGGCTCAGATGAAGCGATCATGGTGCCATAGGAGCCGGTGCGATGGGAGGGGAAGGAGGTTGAGATGAGAAGGTTGGGGGCGTCGGGGGAGCCCGACGCCGCCAGGAGGGGGGAAGGGGGCCGTTCAGACCCGGGGAGGGTCTACGTGGAGCTGTGGGCGTTATGCCCCTCCACGAGGTCCCCGAGCCACACGCCTACCACGAAGAGGATCGTGAGGACGACGACGGCCACCACGGTCCCGATGACGTCGGCACCGTACCCCAGGAGGATGGGGTTCGAGCCGATGGCCCAACCCAGGAGGGCAAGCACCAGCCCGATGATCAGGCCGTACACGAGGCCCGTCTTCAGGATCTGGCTCTTGTCCGCTTGGCCGGGTGTGAGCCACCCGTAGAGGAAGCCGAAGCCCAGCGCGAGGAGTCCCCACGCCATGCTCAGGCCCCCCCGGTGGCGCTCGGGGCGCTCGCGTTACCTCCCTTCTTGGGCTTGGTTCCCTTGGCCTTCTTCGCGGCGGCGGAGCCGTAGTGCGACCCTGCGCTGGCGATCCAGGTCTTCGCCACCTTCGTTCCGATGGTGTTCCCCTGGACCCGGTTCTCGACGCGGTCCTCCAGGTGGGCGATCCGCTCGACGAGCCGCTCGGGGTCCTGGGCGGAGAGCTCCCGGATGGAGCCCACGCCGGCTCGGACGAGGACCTCGGAGTACTGCTGCGCGATGCCATCCACCGCCATGAGCTCGGACTGGCACTTCCAATGGTCGACGACGAGGGGTGAGACATCGAGGGCGACGGCCACGTCTCCGGTGTTCGCATGCCACAGCTCCTCGGTGTTCTTGATACCCATCTCGTTCAGGAGCGGACCGAAGTGCTCGGCAACACCCTCGATATCCTGAACCGGGTATACGTCCCCGTTCTCGAAGGGGTCTCCGTCCGCATCCCCGGGGTCGCTTACGCCGTTGGAGGGCGGTTGCGCGAGGATGTGGACGGGGTCGGGGCGGTCGCGCTCGGCGCGGTTCTTCTCCGCCTCGATGGCGCTGCTCTTCTCGCTGACGTCCTGTCGGCGGGTGAGCTCGGCCACCACGGCATCCTGGTCGCGGTCCCGTTGCACCTGCGCAGCCGTCGTCTCTGCCCGGAGGCGGGCAGCGAGGGCCGCGTGGTCGTCAGCCTGTTGCATGAGGAGATCCTCCTGGCCCGCCACGAGCTTGAGCGTTTGGCGCATGCTCATGAGGGTGATGAACGACACCAGGGCGATGAAGCCGATGGCGAGGCCGATCATGGCCATGGCGGTGGTGAGGCTGAACCATCCGAAGCTCGTGATGCCGAACACCCCGAGGCCTACGACGATGAGGAGGCCGGCGAGAAGGGAGAACCCCATCCCGTCGTAGAAGTTGCCTCGGCGCTGAGCGTCCTTGGCTCGGGATTCGCGTGTGCTGGATTCGTTCGAATTGCTTGTTGACATGGTGTTCACGACCAGGCTGGTTTCTGTTGGCCGGGGTATAAGGGAGACGGGCTGCCCCGGCGGGGCATGCACGGGCCCGATGCCGCGGGGGCCCTTCCCTCTGGGTTACCGTTTGGGTCCTCTCCGAAGCCTTCTTGCCTCTCCCGTCCCCTCCCCGCCCACGATGCCCCCCGCCGGCCTCGGCACACCCCTCTCCGACGTCCTCGTCGTCGACCTCACGCGCCTCCTTCCCGGCGGCCTCGCCACCCAGACCCTCGCGGACCTGGGGGCGCGCGTGGTGAAGGTGGAGCAACCGGGGGAGGGCGACTACGCGCGGTGGATCCCGCCGCTTGTGGACTCCGAAGCCGGGGAGGTCGGGTTCGCCTTCGCGGCGTTGAACCGCGGCAAGGAGAGCGTCACCCTGGACCTCAAGTCCAGCGCGGGGCGCGAGGCGGCCCTGGCCCTCGTGGCGGAGGCCGACGTCGTGGTGGAGTCCTTCCGCCCCGGAGTCGCGGATCGGCTTGGTGTGGGGTACGAGGACGCCCGCAGCGTGAGCCCCGCCATCGTGTACGGGAGCCTCAGCGGGTACGGCGCCAACGGGCCCCTGGCGGGCGCCCCCAACCACGACGTGAACGTGCAAGCGCTGGCGGGCATCCTCCACCAAACCGGCCCCCCGGAACGCCCCGTGGTCCCGGCGGCGCAGGTGGGGGACATGACCGGGGGGCTCGCCCTCGCCCTGGGCGTGGTGGCGGCGCTCCGGGAGGCCGAGGCCACCGGGGAGGGGTGCTGGCTCGACATGAGCCTCTACGATGCCGCGCGCCTCGTCTTCCAGCCCCACGTCCTCCGGGCCGAGGCCACCGGCGATCCCGCGCGGGGACGCGTGGACCTCGCGGGAGGCATGGCGTGCTACAACGTGTACGAGGCCGCCGACGGCGAGTGGGTGGCGTTGGGCGCCCTGGAGCCGAAGTTCTGGCACGCCTTCGTCGAGGCGGTGGACCGCCTGGACCTCGCGGACCGCGGCCACGACGTCGATGACGCGAACGCACGGGAGGAGGTGGCCGAGGTGCTTCGGGAGCGGGACGCATCTGCGTGGGTGGAGCTCCTGCAGGATGCGGGGGTGCCCGTGACCCGGGTGCTCCCACCAAGCGAGGTGGACCAGCACCCGCAGGCGCGCGCCCGCGGCACCGCCGCCCCCTGGCACCCCGGGGAGGACGTGGCAGGGGCGGTGCCGGCGCTGGGTGAGCACACGGAGGCCGTGCTCCGGGAGGTTGGGGTGGCGGAGGACGTGGTGGAGGCTGTGCTGGAGGGTGGGGACGGGTAGAAGGAGGAAGGAGGGGGAAGGGGGGGAGGGTCGGTGGGTTCTGGTTCCTCTCTGAAGCTCACTTCCCCTCAAGTTCAGGCACACCGGCACCGGCCTTGCTGGCGCGGCGGCCACGGGCACGGTTCTCGGTCGTAGGAACCTCACACCTTCGGCGTTCGTTCCTACTTCCCCTTGAACTCGCCACCGCGGCCGGGGCGCGCCGCTTCGCGTCGTGCCACGGCCGCGGCGCCGGTTCTTCGGGTCGTAACGCCTCACCACGCTGTGGTTCGGCGTTACTTCCCCTCGAACTCCGGTACACCGGCACCGGCCTTGCTGGCGCGGCGGCCGGCACCGGTGGCCCTTCGTTCCAAGGTCGTTCCCTATCGGTCACTTACCTTGGAACTCGGGATCCTTCTTCTGGAACATGGATGCCACACCCTCCATGACGTCCTCGGTGCTGAGGAGCACGCCGAAGGCGCTGGACTCCAGCTCCATCCCCGCGGAGATCTCCGTGGTGGGCGCCGCGTTCAACGCCTGCTTCGCCAGCCGCTGCGCGATGGGCGGGCCCCGGGCGAGCTTCGCCGCGAACGCGTGGGCCTCCTCCCGGAAGGCGTCGTTCTCGTAGACGCGGTGCAGGAGCCCGATGTCCTCCGCGTCCTCGGCGCTCCAGCGCTCCCCCAGGAGCACGAACTCCTTCGCGCGGCTGAGGCCGATGAGCTTCGGCAGGCGCTGCGTGCCGCCGGCGCCCGGGATGAGACCCAGCTTGATCTCCGGTTGGCTCACCTTCGCGCGCTTCGCCGCCACGCGGAAGTCGCAGGCGAGCGCCAGCTCCAGGCCACCGCCGAAGGCGTACCCGTTGAGGCCCGCCACCACGACCTTGTCCAGCTGCTCGATGCGCTGGTTCACCAGGTGGTTCGCCCGGGCAAGCTGCGCGCCCATCGCGGGCTCGAGGCCGCCGGACTCCTGGAGGTCGGCGCCGACGCAGAAGGCCTTCTCCCCGGTGCCCGTGAGGAGGATGCATCGCACGCGGTCGTCCCCGTCGAGCTCCGTGAGCGCCGTGTTCAGGTCGTCGATGAGCTGCCCGCTGATGGCGTTCATGCGGTGGGGTCGGTCCAGGGTGATGGTGCCCACCATGGTGTCCTCGTCCACGTCCACCTGCACGGTCTCGAGCTGGAGACCCTCCTCCGCGTCCTCGGTGGCGTCGTACGTGTGGAAGCCCTCGCCGGTGCTCTTCCCGAGGTTCCCGGCGTCCACGCGCTCCGTGAGGGCGCTGGCGGGTTCCACGACCTCGTCGCCGGTGGCCTCGTGGATGGCGTTGAGGGTGTCCACGACGACGTCGAGACCCACCTCGTCCGCCCACGCCAGGGGGCCCTTGGGGAAGGCGGCGCCGAGGCGCATGGCCTTGTCGATGTCCTCGGCGGACCCGGCGCCCTGCTGGAGGAGCTTCGCCGCCTCGTTCGCTACGGGAGCCAGCACGAGCTTGGCGTCGAACTTGCCCGCCTGGTCGGGGCGGATGTCCGGTTTCTCCTGCTCGCTGTAATCGTAGAAGCCCTCGCCGGACTTCTTCCCGAGCTTCCCCGCCTCCACGAGCTCGTCGATGGCCTCCGGAGGTCGGTACGCTTCACCGAGGCGCTCGGCGATGTAGTTGCCGGCGTGGTGGGCGATGTCGAGGCCCGTGTAGTCCGCGAGCTCGAAGGGTCCCATGGGGAACCCGGCGTCGAACTTCAGGGCGGCGTCGATCTCCTCCTTCGAGCCCTCCCCCTGCTCCAGCGCCTGGATGGCGCTGTTGGTGAAGGCGCCTACGAGGCGGCTCGTGATGAACCCGGGCACGTCCTCCTTGCAGACGACCACGGTCTTCCCCAGGGTCTCGCTCACCTGCGTCGTGACCTCCACGGCCTCGTCGCTGGTCTCGTCCCCGCGGATGATCTCGATGAGGTCCATGAGGAGCACGGGGTTGAAGAAGTGCATCCCGATGACGCGGCTGGGGTCCTGGACCTTCTCCGCGATCTCCGTGATGCGCATGGTGCTCGTGTTCGACGCCAGGATGACGTCGTCCTCGGTGGCGTCCTCCAGGTCCGCGAAGATCTTCTGCTTGAGGTTCAGGTCCTCGGGGACGGCCTCGATGACGAAGTCCGTGCCGTCGAGGGCCTCCTGCAGGTCCGTGGTGGCCGTGATCCTGTCGTAGGCGGTGTCCGCCTGGTCCTGGGGCACGGTGTCCTTCTCCACGAGCTTGTCCAGGGACCACCGGATGTTCTCCATGGCCTTGTCGAGGACCTCCTGTTCGATGTCGCGCAGTCGCACGTCGAACCCGTTAAGTGCTGCCAGCTCGGCGACGCCGTGTCCCATGGACCCGGCGCCTACGACGGTGATGGTGTCGACCTCTCTCGTCATGGGTAACCCTTGGGCGGCGATGGGGTCCCGCCGGCATGAACGTTGTGGGGTGCGCAACGGAACCGGGTACCCTAACCATCATCGGGTTGCAGGATGCAACCGGGTTCTCTGGTAGCACCTAAAGTCATTTGTACCCTCAGGGGGTTGGGGGCGGTGAGGGTTAACCATGCCTGTCGAGTTCTTCACCAAGGAGTACTTCGAGACGCTCGCCGAGAAGCTGAACGCGGACGAGAAGTTCCAGAGCAAAGCCGCCGACCTGGAGCTCAGGCTCCTGAACGTGGCCAAGGACAAGGACAAGGCGTTCCTCCTGGACATCGACAACGGGAACGTCACGGCCTCCGCCGCCGACGAGGACACCGACGCCACCTTCAAGTTCATCGGGGACTACGACAACTGGGTCAAGAACCACGAGGGCAAGTCCAGCCTCGAGAAGAGCATCATGACGGGGAAGATCAAGCTCAAGGGCAGCATCCCCAAGATCATGCGGCTCCGGGACAAGCTCAGCCGCGTGGACGACCTCGGTCAGGAGATCGAGGTGGAGTACTGAAGCTCCCGAGCTTCACCCTTCCCCCTTCTCCTCTTCCTCCTCC
Organism: uncultured Thermoplasmatales archaeon; assembly: GCA_964505085.1. Taxonomy (GTDB): domain Archaea; phylum Thermoplasmatota; class SW-10-69-26; order JACQPN01; family CAZDGP01; genus CAZDGP01. Next base: position 1,708 of record CAZDGP010000075.1, on the reverse strand, counting down.
GTCCCCGACTCCGCCCGCAGGTAGAGCACCAGCGGCATGCTGAGGTTCGCCACGTCGCTCCCCTTCTCCGTGAGGCTGTACTCCACGCGCACGGGCATCTCGTCGTAGAGCTCCCGGTGCACGAGGCCGCCGGCCTCCAGCTCCTTCAGCCGCGTGCTGAGGGTGCGCCCGCTGATGCCACCCAGCGCCGACTTCAGCTCGTTGAACCGGAGCACGCCCCGCATGCGCAGCACGTACATGATCTCCACCACCCACTTGTTGAAGAAGACCTGGAGCGCCTGCACCGTGCGGTCGATCTCGTGCTGGAGGTCCGTGGGGTCCTCCCCCAGCACCGTGAAGAGCTCCATGGTGACCTCCCGGCTGTGCTCCACCAGGGGCTCCACGATGGGGGTGACGTCGTCGTGGTGGGTGCTCTGGGGCTCGCCTTGGGCGTCGGAGGGGTCGGGGGCGTCGTCGGGGGGCAGCGCGTGAGCCTCCTGCGGGGTTCCGCCTCCCCAGGAGGTACCTCGAACACCATGTAGTTTACCGATTGCACCAACTTCCTGATGGAGGGTTGCGGGCGGACCCGCGCGGGAGCGCCACGGACCCCGGGAGCCGCGGGGGATGGTTCGACGGGTGTCCCAAACGCTTCTTGTACCTCCCGCCCGGCTCCCTCGCTGGTGATCAAGTGGAGCTCAAGCAACACGTCGTGATGTTGACCGTAAGCGTCCTCGTCCTCTCGCTCATGGCCTCGGCCGTGGCAAGCCCCGACGACACGCCGGCCGACGACGCCATCCCCGCGGAAGCAAGCGAAGGCCTCCAGACCGCGCAGGACGCGGACGATGCCTCCGAGGGAGCCGGCGATCCCCCCGACGATGCCGGTGACGCGGACGATGCCCCCAACGGAACCGACGACGCGGACGCGGGCAACGAGACCGGCGAGGAGGAGGATGACGGCTCGCCGGACGAGGCGTCGACCTACGGTCTCTGCACCGCCTGGGCCGCCAGCGAGACCGGTCGCGACCACGGGAACGCGGGGAACGCCCCGCCCTTCCAGGCGCTCCAGGACGACGCGGCCGAGGAGAACGAGACCGTGGAGGAGCACTGCGAGGATGCCACCCCCGGCAACGCCTCCGACGCACCCAGCGACCCGGCGGACGACGACGCCGAGAGCCTCGACGACGGGGACGACGTGAACGAAGCGACCGACGCTGAGGAGGGCCAGGAGAACGCTGACGACGAGGCGGACATGGACGACGGCCCCGGCGCCAGCGAGGACAACGTGACGTCCAACGACACCGCGGATGACGCCGCGGACGGCGCAGGCGCTGACAACAGCAGCGGGCAAGCCGACGGCGACGACGTCGGCAACGATCTCCGCCCCAGCTTCTAACGAGGAGGTCGGCGAGGCGGGGTCTTCCTTCCGGCATCAGCCAGCCCTCCATCACCCCCGCCCCCCTCCTCCTTTCCCCTCTTCCTCTCTCCCTTCCGTTCCTTCCCCCCTCGCCAGCGGACCTTCCCGATCATCATCCAGCACGGCCCGGTCCGTCTGGAGGTTCCCTCACCCACGCTACCCGAAAGGTACATTTAGGGGAAGTGGCATGGCCTCCCGTCCTCGAACCGGGTGCCCGCACCTGGCTGGGGCCCACCCGCTCCCGTAGTGTAGTCCGGCCAATCATTTCGGCCTCTCGAGCCGATGACTCGGGTTCAAATCCCGACGGGAGCACTC
>CAZDGP010000074.1:2877-8369 GCA_964505085.1 uncultured Thermoplasmatales archaeon | reverse complement strand
AGTTCCACAACCGCTTCACCGAGTGGGTGCCGGACACGAACCCCGACAAGGCCGCCTTCGACCGCGCCGTGACGGAGGTGCCCGGCACCGTGAACTACGAGGTCGTATGGCTCGAGCTCGACCCCCGGAAGACGAACGTCACCAACATCACGAGCCCCGAAGCGCTCCAAGCGCAACAGGAGTTCGCCACCTTCGTCCGGGACCGCGTCCCCGCCGCGCAAGGCGTCAACGGACCCCTCTACTGGGTGAAGCTCGCGAACTACGCCAACCACGGCAACGACCCCACGTACTTCCGCCTCCCCCAGGACCCCGTAAGCTGGCAGACGGCACGCCAAGCCGCCTTCGAGGACCACGGCGACGCCCTCATGCACTTCGCCGCCCAGGACCTCACCGGCGCCCTCGTCGCCTTCCCCATCGCCGAACCCGCCCTCAGCCCCGAAGCCAACGACGCCGGCGACGACATCCGCACCGCCATCGCCCAGTACCGCACCAGCAACGACCTCCAGCACGACATCTTCCGCACCGAGTACATCGTGCCCGTGGGCGTCCCCAGCAGCAGCGGCATCATGGACGACGTCGCCCAAGCCAGCACCCTCAAGCTCGCGCCCGTAGCCCTCCTCGTCATCACCCTCGCCCTCACCTGGGCCCTCCGCCGCCCCGGCGGCGTCCTCCTCGCCCTCGGAACCGTCGTCGCCAGCACCGTCTGGGTCGTGGGCGCCGTCGGATGGACCGGGCAGAGCCTCAACCTCTTCAACCTCGCCATCTTCCCCCTCATCCTCGGCAACGGCATCGACTACGCCATCCACGTCCTCCACGAGTCACGCCCCGGCCCCCACCACGACGACCCCGTGGACGCCACCGCCATCGCCCAGCACGTCGGCGTCCCCATCCTCTTCGTCACCACCACCACCGTCCTCGGGCTCCTCGCCATGACCGCGAGCCACAGCACGTACCTCACCGAGCTCGGGATCTGGGCGAGCGCCGCCATGGTCGTCACCGCCATCCTCAGCCTCACCGCCCTCCCCGCCGCCGCCACCATGTGGCCCGGGCTCCTCCCCGACACCGTGCCGGACGCCCCCCGCCTCGCCCACGTGGCGCGATGGAGCCGCAAGCACCGGCGCGGCCTCACCCTCGTGGTGCTCCTCATCAGCGTCCTCGCCGCCTGGAGCGCCACCCAGGGCACGTACAGCGTCGCCCTCATGGAGGACAGCTTCCCCGAGGGCGACCCCGCCGTCGCCGCCAAGCACCGCTTCGAGGAGAAGACCCAGGGCGGCGACGTCGCCTTCATCATCTACGAGGGCCCCGTAGCCAACGAGGACGCCCGCGCCTTCATGAACCGCGTCACGCAGGAGCTCACGGACCGCGGCGTCGTCCGCCACGCCAGCAGCGTCTACGACCTCCCCGTGATGCTCCAAGCCTACGAGGCCGTCGAGGGCGACCCCACCCAAGGCGGGAACGTCCTGCTCCCCGGCATCCCCACGCAAGGCGACAACGGCAACACCACGGACCGCGGCTCCACCATGACCACCGGCGAGGCCCGCACCGCCATCCACGCCATGTACGCGAACCCCATCTGGAACCCCAACGTGCGCAACGTCGTCGACGACGACATCCGCACCAGCGTCGCCTACGTGAACCCCACCCGAACCGACGACACCCTCGAGGCCGCCGGCGAGCAGAAGCGCGCCATCGAGGGCGCCGTCACCGCCGCCGGCCCCACCCCCGACGGCCTGGACGTGCACGTGTACGGGTTCAAGGTCATGGCCCACGACTTCCTCCAGTTCAGCATCACGTGGCTCTGGGTCCTCTTCCTCCTCACCTTCGCCGCCACCCTCGCCCTCACGTACGTGCTCCTCCGGGACCTCCGCTCCGTCGCCGCCGTCGCCGCTCCCATGGTGGTGAGCGGGCTCTGGTGGCTCGGGCTCCTCCCCCTCTTCGGCATCAGCATCACCATCTACCTCTTCGTCGCCGTGCTCTTCATCACGAGCATCGGCAGCGACTACGCCGCCTACCTCGTGTGGAAAGCCCGAACCCACGGCCTCGCCCACGCGTACCGCACCACCGGCCGCGCCGTCCTCTTCGCCATCCTCACCGACGGCGCCGCCTTCCTCGTCTTCAGCCAAGTGCCCATCGCCAGCGCCCAGGACATGATGCTCGCCGCCACCCTCGCCATCGCCACCATCTTCGTCGCCACCGCCCTCACCCTCCCCATCCTCCTCGGCACCACCAGCGACCCCGGCGACCCCACCGGAACCAAGCCACCCCGGCCGGAAGCGAAAGGCGTAAGTCCCCCCCGGGAGGTCACGACCCCGTGAAGCAGCGTCGCCCCCTCCTCGCGCTCATCCTCCTCACCACCCTCGTCCTCGCCGGATGCACAGGAGGGGACGACGGAGGCGGCGGAGAGGAGCGCCTCGCAACATGCCCCGAGCCTGAGGATGAACTGCGCATGCGCATCGTGGTGGACCACGCCCACCCCGAACCCGGCGAGCAACTCCACCTCAGCATCTACCTGGAGAACGACGGGGACGAGGCGGTGGACGTGCCCGCGAACATCACCGTCGAGGTGGCCAAGGAGAGCACCCTGGAGCTCGTCATGGAGTTCCCCGACGTGGGACCCCGCTTCGACGCGAACGACACCGTGGAACCCGGCGACTCCGAGTTCTACCGCCGCGTGGGCGACGAGTTCCCCGCCGGCGGATCCCCCGGGGACTACGTGGCCTGCGGGAGCGGTGACGGCTTCCACGGCATCAAACCCTTCCGGGTCTACCCCGAGGGGTCCGGGACCTGAACCGGGGATTCCAACATCCTGATGTAGGAGGAACCCTCCTCCTCCACGCCATGGGGATGGCTCGACCCTCCAGCAAGGAACCCCCACCAGAGGGGGATGTGGCAGGCCAGCCCATCCACAGGAGCCCGGACGAGATCGTGGGCGAGACGCTCCAACCCGTGGCCGGCGGCATCGCCATCGTCTTCGCCCTCGCGCTCCTGGTGGACCTCGGGGTGGAGGGCCGCCCCCTCCTCGGCATCGACGCGTTCCCCACGTTCCTGGCGTTGCTCGGTTTCCTCGGGATCTACCTCTTCATCGTCATGGGGGACCCGGGTCCGGGATGGTCCCAACCCATGGCCGCCGTCATGGTCCTGCTGGCCATCATGCACATCCTCTCCGCCGCGGTCATGGACAGGACCCTCGCCGCCCTCGCCCCCCTCAACGTGGTGGTGCTCGGCGCCGGCGTGCTCTTCCTTTCCACCACCTGGCACCGCGCCTCCGTAGGAGCGAGCCTCGCGGCCTTCTTCGCAGGCGCAACCCTCGTCCCCAGCGGCTCCGACATCACCGGGGCCGCCCTCACGCTCCTGGGCGCCACCGTGCTGAGCTGGGTCATCCACGACCACCGCCTCCGCAACCTCGAGCGGATCCGGGTGCTCAGGGACGAGGACGCGCTCCGCAACCGCCAACTCGAGAGCCTCACCCGGGAGCTCCAGCAAACGAACGAGGACCTGCAGAGCTTCACCTACGCCGCCAGCCACGACCTCAAGGCGCCGCTGCGCACCGTGAAGCGCTACACCACGCTTCTGGAGCGGCGCCTGGACGACCGCCTCGAGGACGAGGAGCGGGAGCTCATGGCCTTCGTCACCGACGGCGTGGACCGCATGGAGAACCTCATCCAGGCGCTCCTCCAGTTCGCCCGCGCCGGACGCGAGCACGAACCGCCACGCCCCGTGCTCGTGAAGGACGCGCTCGACGACGCCCTGGAGAACCTCCGGGGGGACCTCCAGGAGACCAACGCCACCGTGGACGTGGACCTCGACGGCCTCCCCCCGGTGCTCGCCGACCGCACCAGCTTCTCCCAGGTGCTCCAGAACCTCGTGGACAACGCCATCCGCTACCACGACGGCACCGACCCCCACATCCGCATCTGGGGCGAGGTCACCGACGGCACCACCAAGGTGTTCGTGGCCGACGAAGGCCCCGGCATCCCCCCCGAGCACCGGGCACGCGTCTTCGAGCCCTTCCAGCGCCTCCACGGTTACGAGGACCCCGGGAGCGGCCTCGGCCTGGCCACCTGCAAGCGCATCGTCGAGCGCCACGGCGGCACCATCGAGGTGGACAGCGCCGCCAACGGGAAGGGCACGTGCTTCACCCTGACCTTCCCCCATCGCTCCCAGGCGGGCTCGCCGACGCGCCAGGAACCTCCGGAATAGGTTGAAGACCCCAGCCCCCCGTAGTTCGGGATGATGCAGGACGGTTCCGAGGCTCCCGGCAAGGTGTGCACCAAGTGCCACCGCAACCTCCTGGAGCTCAGGAACAACCTCAGCGTGGAGCAATTGCGAGGCAGCGCGCCCCTCTGCTCGGTGCCCGGATGCCCCCTCGTGAAGGACGTGCGCGGGTTCCGCAGCGGGCACGAGGTGAGCGGCCGCGAGCTCCTCGGACCCAGTCCCCCCAGCGTCTTCGTGGGCCGCTTCGGCTACCCCAAGGTCCACGTGGGCCCCCTCCTGCCGCCAGCCTTCGACGCCGACGCCAAGCCCCTGGACGACCCCCGCAGTTGGTTGGACAAGAACATCCTCGACGTGCTCGGGTTCCGCAGCCAACTCGTCCGAAGCAAAGCCCCCGTGAACGTGAAGCGCGGCCTCGACGCCACCAAGAGCCTCGACGTCTCCCGGGAGCTCGCCATGGCCTCCAACCCCGTGGACACCGAGCTCACGCTCACGAAGCGAAGCCACCTCAACTGGGAGCGCGGACCCCGGGTGGACCAGCACGCGGCCCCCACGGGCCCCAGCGTCACCGCGGAGCAGGCGCGCATCACCGAGAACCCCAGCGTCCCCCGGAAGGTGGACGCCATCGTAAGCGACACCGACGCCAAGGCCGCCGTGGGCGCCCAGGAGCTCTACGACGCCGGCATCAGCCCCTACCACGTCCAACGCATCCTGAGCGTCGGCCTCCTGGGGGAGGAGCAGCGCCGCCGCCTCGTACCCACGCGCTGGAGCATCACCGCCACCGACGACATGCTTGGGAAGACCCTCACCGACATCGCCCGGGACCACCACACCGTGACGAACGTGGAGGTGTACCAGCACACGCACTTCGGCAACCGCTTCTGGGTCATCCTCTTCCCCCGCGTGTGGAGCTTCGAGATGCTCGAGTCCTGGGAGAAGGACCCTGGCCAGTGGGTGACGATCCGGGACGACGAAACCTACGAGGGCCGCACGAGCTACGCCGACGACGTCACCGGTGCGTACTACGCCGCCCGCCTCAGCGTCTTGGAGGAGCTCCGAAGGCGCAACCGGCAAGCCAGCGCCCTCGTGTACCGCGAGATCACGAGCGCGTACTTCGCGCCCCTGGGCGTCTGGGTCATCCGCGAGGGCGTCCGCCAGGCCATGGAGAAGGGCCCCCAGGTCTTCGGCACGCGGGAGGAGGCCGTGGACCACGTCGCCAAGCGCGCGGGGGTTCCCACGTGGCCCAAGGAGTCGAAGCTCCTGGAGCGCTTGAGGACGCA
>CAZDGP010000074.1:0-2777 GCA_964505085.1 uncultured Thermoplasmatales archaeon | reverse complement strand
ACCTTCATCACCCGCCCCCGCATAGCCCAGGTGATGCAGTACGATGGCGACCTCGTGGAGGGCACGTTCCAGCACCGCCCCAACCGCTTCGTCGTCCACTGCGACGTCCCAGCGGATGGAGAGACGGAGGCACGGTGCTTCTGCCCCAACCCCGGGCGCCTCCACGAGTTCCGCACCCGCGGCCGCCCAGTGCTCCTCGAGAGGGCGCCCCCCGGGAGCGACCGGTCCACCGACTACAAGCTCCTGGCCTTCCACTACAACGACCGCTGGGTGAGCGTGGACACGCACCTCCCCAACCAGCTCGTTGCCCAGGCGCTGGAGGCGGGAGGCATCGAACCCTTCCAACGTTACCCCGATGTGCGGGCGGAGGTGCCCTACGGCGACTCGCGCCTCGACTTCCTCCTCTCCAGTCCCGACGAGAGCGTGCCCGACCACCTCGTGGAGGTGAAGAGCGTCACCCTCGTGGTGCCCCGGGACGTCTACGGCACCCCGGCGTTCGACCCCGCCGCCACCTACGAGGGCTTCCAGGAGGGGCTGGGGCTCTTCCCAGACGCCGTCACCACGCGGGGCGCCCGCCACGTCCGGGAGCTCACCGATGCACTGGACGAAGGGTACGACGCCAGCGTCCTGTGGATCGTCCAACGGGACGATGCTGGCCTCGTCATGCCCTGCCCCGAGACGGACCCGGACTTCACGGAGGCCTGCCGGGCAGCGGAGGCGGCGGGCGTGGCCTTCCACGCTGTGGAAGCCCACTGCACGCGGAAGGGCGTCGAGCTTGGGGGCTCCGTGAGCGTGCGGATCCCCTAGCATCCGGAGCCATCGTTCTCTGGGAGCCGTCTGGGAGAGCGTTGGGACCCTGCCCGTACAACGTAGACATGGTCTCGAGCAAAGCCTTATACGTCCACAGGGTGTCGTTCTCGACAGGTTGGTTATCCATGTCCAAAGAAGTACCCAGCTGGGCGGAGGACCTCATCGGTCCGAAGCTCCAAAACGAAGAGAACATCCGCTCCGCTCAGGTGCTCCAGGAATCCCCCTTGGGCAAGATGGCGGTAACGTACACGAACGAACGCATCTTCCTCACGCAGAAGAAGACCCTCGGACGAAGCCAGGTCTTCGAGCTCGACCCTCCCAGCGAGCCCTTCACGGCTCAGGCTGACAAGGTCACGTGCCCCGACTGCGGCGACAGCTTCCGCACCTGGAACACGGACCAGCTCGACTCCCTCCGATGCTTCTCCTGCGGCACCGTCATCCCCCTGGGCGATGGCGAGGTTCCCACCGAGAGCGAGGTGGCGGAGCCCGTGAGCGAGCCTGCGGAGGTCACGCCCGAACCGGCGCCGGAGCCCGAGCCGGAGCCCACACCCTTCACCGTGGACGAGTACACGCTCTACAAGCGGGACGTGGACACGGGAAGCGGCGGCGCCCGCACCATGCGGTACTTCGCCAAGACGGCGCCCGAGGACGCCACGGCCATCCCCCTCCCCGACGGCTTCGAGGTGGGACGGAACGACCGCAGCGGCCTCCCCTACCTGCGCCGCAGCGACGGTGCCGGAGCCACATCCAACGGCACCTCCTCCACCGTGACCCCCACGGCGGAGCCCGCGGACCCGCTCCTCGCCGTCCACGGCGTAGGCGCGCAGTTCGCCGGCGTGCTCGCCGGAGCCGGCATCGAGACCATCCCGGAGCTCCTGGACGCCGACGCGGAAGCCCTCGCGGAGGAGACGGACCTCAGCGTCTCCCGCATCGAACGCTTCCAATCCCTCGGCGGCCTCCTGGAGGTCAAGGGCATCGGGCCCCAGATCGCCCAGGGTCTCCTGGACATCGGCATCCAGAACCTGGAGGACCTCTCCGAGGTCGACCCCACCGATGTGGCGGAGGTCGAGGGCGTGAGCGTGAACCGCGCTCGCAGCTTCATCCAGTCCGCCAACAACAAGACCCAGGGTCACCGATAGCTGGCTCCCGGGTCCTGCCCTTCTTCCCTCCCTTCCCCCCGTGTCCTCTGCCTTCCTCTCTCGTGCATCCACCCGGAACCCTTAACCTGCTCCGGGTCCCATGCCCGCCTCATGCCCCCCCAGGCCCTGATCCTGCCCGACAGCGTCCTCGAGGAGCTCGACGACCCGAAGCTCCGCACGGTGAAGGCCGGGACCCTGGGCCGCGTCGCCGCCGTCTTCGGCGTGCCCGAGGTGCGCATCTACCACGACCCCCTGGCCGAGCACCATCACGGGCCCTTCCTCCAGACCGTCCTCAGCTACCAATCCACCCCGCCGTACCTGCGGAAGCGCCTCTTCCCCCTCCAGGATGACCTCAAGTACGCTGGTACCCTGCCGCCCCTGAACCTCCCCAGCCACACCGTCCACCGCGAACCGGAAGCCGGGGAGGTCCGCGAGGCCGTGGCGCTCCCCGACGGGGGCCTCGACGCCGGCATCCAGGACCCTATCACCCTCCGGGAGGACGTGGAACCCGGCGAGCGCGTGCTCGTGGAGGTGGAGGCGGTGGAACGCGACGGCGTCTACGCCCGCCTCGCCCGGGACCCCCCGTACACGGGCTTCGAGGTCACCCGCCACGAGAACCTCCCCGGGGCTCTCCGGGACCTGGACCTCCGCGTGGGCACAAGCCGCGAGGGTGAACCGCTCCCGCACCTGCGCCGGGCCCTCCGGGCCCACGGCGAGGGCACCGTGGGCATCGCCTTCGGGCCCCCCGGTCGGGGCCTGGAGGAGATCCTCCCCCACCAGGGCACCACCCTCCGGGATGCCTTCGACGTCGTGGTGAACACCGTCCCC
>CAZDGP010000073.1:0-8403 GCA_964505085.1 uncultured Thermoplasmatales archaeon | reverse complement strand
AGACGCGCATAGGTGCCGCCTTCGGGATGCCCCGGGCCACCCTAAAGCTTCTGCGGTGCAGGCTGGTTCTCGCTGGTGAGAACCACGCGTGAGAAACGACCCTGGTGTCGAAGGACCGCCCGGACCCCTCCGGAGGTACCATGCGACCGAACCGTTCCTGGACCCTGGTCCTTGCCATGATGCTGGTTACCGTGGCCCTGGCGGGCTGCCTCGACACCGCCCCCGCCAACGCCCGAGGTGATACCGACCCGCAGGTGCGGGAGATCCGCATGTGGGTGGAGGAGATGACGTGGGAGCTGCACCCGGGCGTGACCACCACCGTGTGGGCCTTCTGCGCGGAAGGCGACGGGGTGGCGCCCGTGCACGATGGGGCGTGCGGTGTGCCCGGCCCCACCATCCGCGTGAACGCCGGCGACACGGTGAAGCTCACCTTCGAGAACACGCATACGATGCCGCACACCGTTCACTTCCACGGGTGGCACGGCTTCGACGCGGACATGAACGGGAACCGCCTCGTGGGCGAGGGCATGGTGGTGGACGCCGGCGAGACCACCCGCATCGAGTGGGTGGCCGAGCCCGCCGGGAGCTTCATCTACCACTGCCACTTCGAGACCCCGAGCCACATGGAGAAGGGCATGAGCGGCGCCTTCATCGTGGAGGATCCCGCCGCGGAGGACCCGGACGTGGACCACGTGATGGTGCTGGATGACTGGGCCGTGGGGAACGCCACGGGCTTCGTCGGTGCCGAACCCACCTACGACATCTTCACCATCAACGGGAAGAGCTTCCCCCTCGTGGACCCCATCCTCGCGGAGGAGGGGGATACCGTGCGCCTCCACATGGTGAACGCGGGCTTCGACTTCCGCGCCATGCACCTCCACGGGTACACGCCGGACAGCTGGGAGGGCGTTGCCGGACCTGATCACGCCGTGCCCACGGACGTGCGCAGCGTCGCCCCCGGGCAGACGGTGGTCATGGAGTTCAGCGCGGACCGCCCCGGCATCTGGCTCCTCCACGACCACGTCGTGCACACGGTGACGGCGCTCGCCGACGGCAACGGCTTCGGCGCCTACCCCCGGGGCATGCTCACGGTGCTTGCCGTGGGCACCGAGTACCACGAGGCCCTCGGGGAGGTGGCGCCCCAGCTGCTGGCCGCCGCCCAGCGGGACGTCCACGGCGGCAGCGGTCACGACGACCACGGCCACGACGACGCCACGGACGGGAACGTCACCGTCGTGGACATGGAGGACTACGTCTACGGGGACGAGGAGATCCACGTGGAACCCGGCACCACGGTGCGGTGGGTGAACAAGGACAGCGTGTACCACACCGTGACGTGGGACGACGGGAGCGTCGACAGCGAACGCATCGAACCCGGGGAGACGTGGTCCTACACGTTCACGGAGGAGGGCACGTACCCGTACCACTGCACCCCCCACGCGTACCAGGATGACGAGGGGACGTGGCAGGGCATGGTGGGGAAGGTCATCGTCGGGTAACCCCCAACTTGGGGTCCTCGGGGGCCCGCACCCGCCCGGGTGTTGGGTCCCCGCCCAACCTCACGGGAACACACTTGAGGCGGGGGCAACCTATGGGGGGTGACATGCGCCGCGCCATCCTGCTCACGTTGCTTCTCGCTACCGTGCCCCTCCTGGGATGCCTCGAGGACGCGCCGCCCGCAAGCGACCCCGGTGGTGACGTGGGGCCCAGCACCGCCTGGGCCCAGGCCAGCAACGGCGTGAACGTCACCCTCGAGGTGACGAGCACACGCATCACGCCCGGGGAGGACACGGGGTTCACCATCACGGCGCGCAACGACGGGGACGAGGGGGTGGAGTACCGGGACGGGTGCGCCCACGAGTGGGACGTGAAGGTCCTGGACCCCGCGGGGAACGAGGTGGATTGGATGGGACCCGTGGCCATGTGCCAGGGCTTCCAGCAAGCCACCCTCGACCCCGGCGAGACCGACGAGGGCACCTTCGCGTGGAACGGCACCGTCTGGAACAGCGAGGACGAGTGCTGGAGCGCCGCGGACCCCGGCACGTACACGGTGGAGGGGAGCTTCGTCTACCTCCAGAACGATTACAAGCGCTACGTCACCGCCAGCCTCGACGTCCAGGTGACGGAGTTCAGCGGCGACATGGCGTGTTGAGGGGGCTGACCTCAGCCTCACTCCCCTGCGCCTTCACCACCCGCCCCCGAACCCGCTTATCCCGGTCGATGGTGCCATCGAAGGTAGCGTAAGCTAGGGCGGATCTGCGGAGCCTGGCGGTGCGAGGCTATAGGATCGAGCGTCCCGCCGTGTTCGACACCTTCGGAACAAGACCAAGAGGGATCCCCTCCACCCCGCGGCACCACCCACCGGAGATGATTTATGGGGAAAGCAATAGAAAGCAGTACCATGGCGTCGAAGTTCACCTTCGAGATGCCCGACGAGCTCCGGGCGAAGATGGACGCCCACCCCGAGGTGAACTGGAGCGAGGTCCTGCGGCAGGCCGTGCACCGCCACGCCGACACCCTCGAACTCGCGCAGCGCATCCAGCGGGAGATGGAGGACCCCGACGTGCGGGAGCTGGCGGAGGAGATCACCCGTCGTGCCGCACGCCGCTACGAGGCGGACCTCGATGAGGATCGTGGTTGATGCGAACGTGCTCGCCGCGGCGCGCATCCAACCCCACGGGTGGACCGCCAGCACGCTGCAACGGCCCGACCTCGAGCTGCACGCTCCCCACGCGATCCTGGAGGAGGTCGTGGCACATGCTGGAACCTTCCGAGACAAGTCCACGCTCCACGGTGAGGCGTGGGAACGATGGCTCGGGACGCTCCTGAACCTCGTCCACGTGGTGCCGCCGGAGGAAACCCACCCCCACGATCAAGCGGAGCTCGTGGAGAGGGTGCGGGCCGTGGACCCGAAGGACGCGATCTACGCAGCATGCGCTGTAGCCATCGAAGCCGAAGCCTTGTGGACGTACGACAAGGAGGTGCTCGCGGCGCTCCCGGGCATCGCGGTGACGGCCCCGCCCGACCCCCACAACGCCTAGGTCACGGCTCATCGTACCAGCTGTAGTACAGGCCCCCCAACGCCCCGTAGACCACGCCCCGCCAGAAGGGCGTGAGCTCCCCGAACGGGTCCTCCGGGTCGCTACGGTCCTCCTCGTGTTCGTGGTCCTCATGCATGGTCCATCCCATCGGCCCGCAACCCCGTGAACCCACGCCCGAACCACCCCCAACCCAACTCAAGCGGTTCGAACCCACATCGAACAACCTCAGCGAAGGGGTTTTGGGTGCAGAACCCCTGCCTTGGCACAGTGGTCCTCCCCGAAGCCAAAACCGTCACCGAGCTCCACCGCGAGACCCAGGACCACGACCTCGTCGTCGTCCCCGAAGCCCCCCTCTTCCTCGCCCTCAACCGACGCGTACACGGAGCGCGTCTCGGGTACCACGCCGTCACCCCCAAGATCTGGGCACAGGACCGCCTCGACTGGCCGGATCGGCGGGAGCTGTTCCTCCAGATCGTGGGGGAGACGGGGATGGGGTGGCGACGGGGAGCGTACCTCCTCGAACGGTCCCTGTCCTGTTGGGAGGAGACCGGGGACCTCGACGCCATCGAGACCTACCCCAGGTTCCGCACCCGGGAGGTTCAGCAGGTGCTCGACGTGCTGCGGACCGAACCATCCAGCTACCTCCTCCGGCATCGAAGGACCATCTCGCATGATGAGAACGTGGCCGTGGTGGACCCGCATCACCTCACGGCCCTCGATCGGAAGGTGCTCCCCGAGGACCCCACCGTCGTGAGCCGGTTCCACGACGCCACCACGGAGCTTCCGCCCTTCCACGTGCTCCCGAACGCCAGCGCCATCACGCGCACCATCGGGAAGCAGTTGGAGCACGTGGACCCCATGGACGTGGGCATCGTGCTCTCCGCCACGAGCCCGTACCGTCCGCAGATCGAGAGCATGCTCGAAGCGCGGGGCATCGACTACGCGCGGGACGTGGAGCTCCAGGAGGACCCGGCGCTTCGGACGTTCCTCCGGCTCCTCGAGCTCGGTCTCTCCCCCCGTCGGGTGCGGGCGCGGGAGGTCCGCCCCCTGCTCCGGGAGCTCGATGTGGCTGGGTTGCACCCGCGGGACGACAGGAAGCTCCTGCACACCATCGACCAGGAGGCGCTCGCGGACGTGCGCGCCTTCTGGGAGGGCATTGAAGGTGCCACCTTCGCCGAGGTGCTAAGCGCGTTCCGGGCGTGGACCGACGTGGGCCTCCCCCACGTGGAGGCGGTGCTCCGGGACCTCCTGCTCCTGGACGAACCCGTGACCCAGGCGCACCTGGACGGGGTCCGGTTCTTCCTCCAGGAGTTCGAGGTGTCCGAGGACCGCACCCAGGAGGGGGTCCTCCTCGCCACACCCGAGGGCAACACCCTCGTGGACCGCCCCGTCGTCTTCCACCTGGGCATGGACCTCTCCTGGTCCCTCCAGGTGCCCCAGGACCCGTGGACGGACCGGGACGCATGGAGGCAGCGGAACCGGGAGCGCTTCCTGCTCCTCCTCCAGAACGGCTCCCCACCCACGTACCTCGTGCAGGACGTGCGATCGGGGCAACCCGTGACGCCGTCCCTGCACCTCATCGACCTCGTGGACCACGAGGTGGAGGGCTTCACCGACCTCGGTGCGACGCGTCGGGCGCCTCCGGAACCTCCCGCGTTGGAGCCCTTCCAGCGCACGCCCCTGGACCTGGACGTGGAGCCCGTGCGCGTGGTGAGCGCGAGCACCCTCGACAAGCTCGCACGATGCCCGAGGATGCACCTCTTCGACCGCGTCGTCACCGGTCCCGCCCGGGACTACATGGCCCGCGGGAGCGCCGTGCACCACGCCGCCGAGGTGCTGCTCCACCACCCGGGGATCCTGGACGAGCGCATGGACGACGTGGTGGCGTGGCTCGTGGACGAGGTGGCGAGCTTCGGCGAGGAGGAGCACCGGGACCTCGAGGAGACGGACCTCCGCCTGGCGCTTAGGAACATCGCCGCGTTCCTGCAGGAGCACGCGCCCACCGCAGGCCGCCACCCCGCGTACGGGGTGCAGGACCGGGACAACCGCCTCGCCAAGCACCTGGGGTTGGACCTCGAGCGCACCCACACGGAGCTCTGGTTCGAGGACGAGGCCCTCGGCGTGAAGGGGAAGGTGGACCTCCTCCACAGCGTGGACCACCTCGTGGACTACAAGACGAGCCGGTCCGCCACGAACGCCACGAAGGTGCGGGAGGCCGCGCTTCCCGACGGGGACAGCGACCGGCCCACGTTCCAACCTCTCGTGTACCTCGCCCACCACGCGAAGCACGAGCCCGGGACGCGGCACCGGTTCACGCTCCTGCACCTCCTGGCGAACCGCACCGACCTCCTCCAGGGGAAGGACCCGAGCATGGACGAGATCGGGACCACCCTCGAGATGCATCCGGGGCCCTTCCGGGAGTGGGTGGTGACGGAGGAGGCCTTCGAGGCGGCGAAGGCCGGGTCCAAGCAGCGGGGGAAGGCCTACGACGGCCTCGGGTACGCGGCGTACCGGCGCGTCATGGAACGGTGCGAGCATCCGGACTGGACGGACAAGGACGCTGTCGTGGAGAGCGAGCTCGCCCAGGCCATGCTGTCGGAGGCGCAGCGCGTGTTCAAGGACGCGAAGTACGTTCGCACGCAGGTCCCCTACGGGCTTGGGCAGCTCGCGGACGCTCGGAAGGCCACGTTCTTCCCCGAGGACGCGGAGGCGCTCGTGGCCTTCGTGCAGGAGCAGATCGAGGCCCTGAACCGGTACCGCGCCACGCGCTTCCCCCTCGGCGACGCGGACCCGCGGGACCTGGACCGACCGGACCTCCTCCTCACCCACCTCACGGGGGACGACGCATGACCGACCCGAACCCCGAGCAGCGGGAGCTCATCACGCGCATCGAGGGGCCTGTGCTCGTGGACGCCGGCGCCGGCACCGGGAAGACCTTCGCCCTCACGCGACGCTACCTCCACCTCCTGGATGAGGGCGTGGACCCGGAGGACATCCTGCTCCTCACCTTCACGAACAACGCCGCGCAGGAGATGAAGGAGCGCGTGCTCCAGCGTGCCGACGTGGCGCTGGAGGAGCTGCAGGATGCGCCCATCAGCACGTTCCACAGCTTCTGCAAGCGCATCCTGGACCGGTACGGGTTCCAAGCGCCCCGGCACCTGGGCATCGACGCGGTGCTCCCTCCGAGCACGCCGGTGCTGGAGGACGAGGTCATGGAGCTGGAGGAGTTCCGCACCTTCCTCCGCGGCTTCGCCGACGATCACCCGGAGCACCGGGAGCACCTCCGGCTCCTGCGGGATCCGACGTGCTTGCTGCCGCTCATCCGCACCCTGTCGGCGAAGGGCATCTTCCCCACCGCGAGCGGGTGGTTCCGCGACGGTGAGGAGCGCCTGGACGGGGACGAGGACGCCTTCATGCTTGCCTTCGAGGAGGTGAACCGGCAGCGGGGGAACAAGCAGTCCCGGTTGCGGAGCAAGCTCAACGGGTTGAAGCGGAAGCTCCTGCCGCCGGACGCCCCGGACGTCGAGGAGGAGCTCCGTGCCGGTGATGGGAAGACCATCGACCCCCGCTGGGCGCGGGAGGCGTTCCATCAGGACCGGGAGGACCTGAAGGCGTTCCTCCACGACGTGTACCACGGGTACGCCACGTACGCGCTCCGGCGCGGGTACCTCACCTTCCCTCTGCTCATCATGCTCGCCACCGCGCTCCTCGTCATGGACGACGAGGTGCGGGGGATGCTCCAGCACGAGCACGTGATGATCGACGAGTTCCAGGACACGAGCGAGGTGCAGTTCAAGGTCGCGCTCCTCCTCGCCGGCACCACGAACCTGTGCTGCGTGGGCGACTGGAAGCAGAGCATCTACGGGTTCCAGGATGCGAGCGTGGAGAACATCACGCGCTTCCGGGAGCGCGTCACCCGCTTCGCCCGGGACCTGAACCGGGACGGGGACCGCGTGCCCTTGGACGGGTCGGAGGAGGTGCACCGCGTGGAGCTCCGGACGAACTACCGGAGCACCCAACCTATCCTGGACCTCGCGGAGACCAGCCTCACCATCCCCGCCACACGCAGGGAGACGCTGGACGTCGACGCCATCCGGGAGCAGGTGGTGACGTTGGACGCGCACCGGGACGACCACGGTACCACCATCCGGGGTGTCCGCGTGGAAGCGCCGGACGGGGAGGACCCGGAGCAGGCGCGGGCGGTGCTCGAGGCCATCCACCGCTTGATCGAGGTGGAGGGCGTGATGGTGGAGGACGAGGACGGGCACCGTCCCGCACGGTACGGGGACGTGGCCGTGCTAGCCCGGAACCGGAGCTTCGCTCTGGACCTGCATCGGGCCTCCGAGCGCTTCGGCGTGCCCATGGCCTTCGAGGGTGGGGTGGACCTCTTCCACACGGACCACGCGAAGATCATCCTGGCGTGGGCACGCATCCTCGACCATCGTCACAGCGACGCTGGGTGGGCGGTGGTCCTCGAGCAAGCCGGGTACACGCTCCCGGAGATCCAGGCGTTCCTGGGCAAGGGCCCCTTCGAGGACGAGGATCGCAGGGACATGCCCGAGGACCTGTGGGCCTTCCGCCTAACGCTCCATGACGTGCATCCCAGACCGGGTGCGGTGGCGCGGAAGGTGCTGGACCGGTACGGCTTGGACGATGGGTTCGGCGCGAAGCTCGTGGAGGTGCTGCATCGCGCCCACGGCGAACGTGCGGTGACGTGGGGTGACCTCGTGCGCTTCCTCGAGGACCACATGGACCGGGGGACCACGGTGGAGGTGGATGACCACCCCGGTCTAACCGAACCTGACGGTTCGGTGGACTCGCAAGGCGGTAGCCTTGCTCGCGGCGACGTCGTCACCGTGCAGACCATCCACGGCGCCAAGGGCCTCGAGTACCCCATCGTGGTCCTCGCCGACGTCCTCGAGGGGCGCTTCCCCAGCACGGGCGGCGGCGGGTACCCCGACAACGTGCGCTACCAGGACCCCATCGGCATCCGCGCCGCCAAGACCGTGGCGGACCACCACGACGGCCTCCCCGCCCGGTACGACGACTGGGCCTACGGGTTCCTCACGCGCTGCCTCCGCAAGGGGTACGACGAGGAGCGCCGCCTCCTCTACGTCGCCCTCACGCGAGCCCGCGACCACGTCGTCGTCACCACCACGGCGGACCGCGAGAGCAACTTCTTCACGCAGCTCCCCCTCCCCCACGTGGACGACCTCGAACCCGCCCTCACGATGGAGGACGTGCAAGCCCAGGACCACGAGGGTGAGCACGAGCCCCTCCACCTCGACCCCCCACGCACCCCCGACGTCCCCCGCCACATCAGCGTCCACAACCTCCTCGCCGACGAAGAGGAGCGCCGCTG
>CAZDGP010000072.1:0-8418 GCA_964505085.1 uncultured Thermoplasmatales archaeon | reverse complement strand
ACCTGGGTCACGTGGAGGAGAGGAGGGGGAGGGGGGATGAGGGTTGGGGCCGACGGGTGCCGGCCATCCTCGAGAAGTACCGACTGGTGGCATCAAGACACGGTACGCGGCACGCACCGTCGATACCCTGGCCCACGTCAAGGACCTGCACAGAATCTCCGCGGGCCTCGACAACCTCGCCGACGCAACCCGCTGCTACCGGAAGGACCTCGCGAGCGAGGGGCATCCCGCGATTGCTCCGGACTGGGGAAATCCCTAAGCGGTGGAGCCCAACCGCAACGAGTCAAGTTCGCGCGGGGTCTCAACCTTTTCGGGCGGGACTTCGGATACGTCGGACATCGCGATCCCGAAAGCGGGCCTTTCAGGGAGCTGCGGATGAGCTGGTGAAAGGGAAGCACGAGGTCCGGTTGGAGCGAACCGAGCAGAGCCTGCGGGAGCTCCACGGGA
Source organism: uncultured Thermoplasmatales archaeon (assembly GCA_964505085.1). Classification (GTDB taxonomy): domain Archaea; phylum Thermoplasmatota; class SW-10-69-26; order JACQPN01; family CAZDGP01; genus CAZDGP01. The sequence goes on along the minus strand of CAZDGP010000072.1, from coordinate 7,971 downwards.
AAGTGGACGGTATGGTCAAGACCCGCGCCGTGAACGAGGCCGACATCGTACGGGTCGAGGGGGCGATGGGGTTGATGCTGGCGGCGTTGATGGGGGTGGGTGGGGGTGACCACCAGAATCTTATAAGGGCGCCCCGCCGCCTAATCGGTAAGAACTGGCGATTTCCGTGGATCCCCCATTCTGTGCTTCCATGTCGTTTCGCACTCGGGGCAAACCACTTCAATCCACTTCGACCAAGCCTCGTTTGGATAGTGCATCTGGTACTCGTGCTGGATGCTCTCTTTACAATAATCGCAGACGAACTTAGCCCGCACATCTAGTAGTTCCTCCGACTCTCTCTCAGCGCGAAGAGCTTGCTCACTCGGAGCCGACATCTGGATCGGCGCGTTCGGGTGCGGGTCGAGCGGCCAAGAACGCTTCTCTGGGGGATCCAAGAGGTTCAATTCTACGAGGAGCCACTCTTGAGCCGTCGAATCGTTCCGGAGAACCGCAACAAGCTCGTGGCCTACATCAGACAAGCGCACGAGACCGTTACTCTTGTCATCGTCATTCACAGGTTCCGCCTTGCCATCGGGCCCTACTACGGACGCGCTACAAAGGCGATCGAAGCCCTGTGAAATCTCATCGTCTTCTAGCGGAGGTGCCCCGTATTCCTTGAGAGTGGATTTTATCTTCCCGTAGAACTGCTCCTCGTTCCTCGTAACGCCCTTCCCAACGGAACTCTGGGCTAGAGCCAAAACCCAAAGGGAGGCCCGGGAGCCGAGTTTCCGAAGAGCCCGCATCCACCACGTCACGGAGATGAATTCGCCTGAGTAGGTTAAGTCTTCTCCGTGGAGAGGTGTTGAACGGACATCCCATAAACTATATACATAGGCAGAAGCTCTCACTGTAGTGAGAACATGGGCGAGAGGACGAGTCCGCGGAGGGCGCTCGAGAAAATCGCCTGGTACCTGAGCTACCGCCGTGGCGAGGAGGTTCCCCTGAACCAAATCGCCGAGGCCACAGGGCTGGCCTGGGCCACGGTGCACAAGTACACCCAGGCCCTCGAGCAGCTCCAGAAGCTCGCGCCTACAATAAGTACCGGCGACGACGGGATCATCGTGGGGAGACGATCCCACAACGTCGAGAACCTCTTCAACAGGCCAGCGATCGCCCTCGCCGTGTACGTACTGGAGAACGCGGGAGAGGACGCCACTGCACCGATCTCAAGGGAGGAGCACGAGGAGGTTCTTGGGCGATACGCCGACGAACTCGACAAGCTCTCGACCGCTGGCTGGGTGGATGTTACCTCGGACACCGTCCGCCTGACGCCCGAAGGGATCCGCGTGGCAGGGCCTGCACGGTCCCGGGTCGAGACGGCCGAGGTGCCAACCTTCAAGGAGACGCGAAGGTTCGGCCTCCGAACGGCGGCAATCGTGGGCGAAGAGGACCATTCGCCGCTGGGGACGCGCGGGATTGAGGCGAATATCAAGAACCTTGTCCACGAGTTGTCCCAAAAGCTCGACTCGTCCCAGGCGACCGAGGCTGGGCCACCTCGCCCACGAGAACCACGCACTGCCAAGCCTGACCTGGACGAATGGATCGGGACCGGTGGAGAGTGGAATCGCCGCCGTGATCGGAAGGATTCAGCAACTGTCCGAGCTGATACACTCATAGACTACGATCGTGAGCCCGACGACGCCGACAAGTCCGAGGAATCCGCCGCAGCTCACTGAGGAATCGAAGATGCCCGACGAAGACATCCACATCGCAGCAGAAGACTCCCCCCTCCTCACCCGATACGAGCCCGAGTTCCGCCGCGTTTTCGCCCGCGGCTCGCTCCTCCGAATCGCGGAGGACGACCCCGAAATACTGCAAGTGGCCTTCTGGAGCTCCAAAGACAAGGATGTGCCCCTAGAGGACGAACAGACGGGGACGGGCTACCGCCTGGAAACGGAGGTCATGATGACCTGGAGCGCGGCGCGTCGCCTCCGAAGACTCCTCGATATGTACATCGAGGAATACGCCCCGGAACCCTCCGCAAATCCGACCACATCCCCCACCGAGGATCCCGATTCTTAGCGGCCGGGGCCGCCTCGACGGCGGCCCACCCCTCCAGCGCGTCCGTCGGGGGCGCCAACTGGTGTGGTGAACCGGCCGTGGCACTAGGTGAGAGAAATGGTCCTCCCAACGCTCTCTAATGAGCACGGTTACGCTCGGAGCAGCCGGGGCCATCGATCCCTCTCCTGGGGCACCCATGGAACCCCTATCTGCAGCGCCTTCCAGCGACTGGAAGACGGGGGATACGAAGGAGAACCAACATGTCGAACATCGGAATCGAAGACGGCGGCGTCCTCCACATCAAGGACCTCACCATCGAGGACGCCCAGACGGCCGAGTACTACCGCGAGATCGAGGACGAGGACGAGCGCACCGAGCACCTCCGGACCGCCATCCGACTGGGGACCGAGGCGCTCCGCACGCTCTCGACGCACCGGGAGCTCGACATCGTGGAGAAGGAGTTCGAGCAGCTAAGCAGCGAATTCGACCAGCGCATCCGCGACACATTCGGCGACGACGGCGAGGTCGAGCGACTGATCCAGGACCACTTCGGCGAGGACGGCCGCGTCCCCCGGCACATCGACGGGGTCTTCGGCGAAGACGGCGACCTCCCCCGGGCGGTCGAGCGCGTGTTCGGGGAGGATGGGGAACTCGCCCGGCGACTCGAGGAGCAGTTCGGTGAGGACGGGAAGGTCGTGAAGGAGCTCTTCGACCCCACCCAGGAGGGCTCGCCCCTCCACACGCTCCGACGGGAGCTCGAGAACGAACTCGAGAAGCTCCGGAAGGACCTCGGGCTCGCCGACAAGGAGGAGGAGCTCCGCCAGAAGACGAGCCTCAAGGGCGAGGACTTCGAGGACTACCTCGAGGATGTTCTCCGTGAGGTCGCCCAGCCCTACGGGGACCAAATCGAGCGAACCAGCGACAAGATCGGGAGCATCGAGTCCAACAAGACCGGCGACTTTGTCGTCACCATAGGCGACCGCCCGGACCTCACGCTCGTCATCGAGGCCAAGGACAAGCAGATGTGGGGTCCCGGCATCGAGGAGGAGATGGAGACCGCCCTCGCGAACCGCGGGGCAGACTACGGCATCCTCGTGAGCAAGGCGCTCGACAACGTCCCCACCGACGTCGGCTGGTTCAACGAGTACCGCGACGAGTACGCGGTCGTGTGTCTCAGCGAGGACGCCGACGACGAGGAGCTCGCGGACAAGATGATGCAGATTGCCTACCGCTGGGCCCGCGCCAAGGTCCTCTCCTCCACCGGCCACACCGCCGAAGAACTCGATGTCAAGGGCCTCCAGGAGGACCTCGACGAGGCCCGCAAGGCCCTCAAGCGGTTCAGCGAGGTCCGCAAGAAGTGCACTCGGGCCAAGAACGTAATCGGCGACATCGAGACCGAGCTCGACGGAATCCAGCAGGACGCGGAGGAGCACTTGGACGCGGTGGAGGAGGAGATCCTGCGCAGCCTCGAGACCGGGGAGGCGGGCGCGGAAGCGTGAGCTGCCCTTTCAGGAATCCTCGTAGAACATCAGCAGGTCGAAGAAGCCACGTCCAACCTACCGGGTGCCCGCGAACGAGCGGACCAACCGCTCTAGACCTCCCGTGTGATCCCCCTGGCCCGGCACCACGAGGAACGCCCGGGAGGTCCCCGCCCCGATATTAGTGGCCACATCTTACTGGTAGTCCCGCCACCGGTGGTCGCAGTCCGAGCAGATGTAGAAGCGGGTGGTGGCCTCGTCGGCGGCGCGGGTCTGGCGCTCGTAGTAGTACGCGCCCTGGTTGCGGCACTCGGGGCACTCCTCGTTCTTGTCCTCGGGGAGGCCGGCGCCCTTCTCCTCGATGACCGCCACCTCCTTCTCGCGGCTTGCGCCCTTGATGATCTTGGGTTCGTCGCTGGCGCTCCCGCCACCGGGGGCGCCGTGCTCGGGGCAGACCTTCTGGCCGCCGCTGGGGCGGAGGAGCGTACCGCAGTCGGGGCAGAACATGCTCTTGGGACCTCCAGGCAGGGTTGGGAGGATTCGGGTTCCTGGGTTTTATGCCTTGCCATCCGGGGGGACCGGCCCCGTGCCGGTGGAACGGAGGGTCAGTTCCCCGCGTCCACACCGTAGGCGTCCATGAGGTCCAGCAGGATGATGCCGTGGTCGAAGGCAAGCGACGGGAGGTCGTCCAGGGGCCACCAGCGCGCCTTGGCCGCGTCATCCCCCGCCGTCACCTCCCTGGGGTCCGCGTGGTCGTGGGGCCGCACCTTGTACACGACGCTCACCACGTGACCCCGGGGGTCGCGGTCGGGGTCGCTGTACACGTTCACGAGGGACTCGATCTCCCCCCGGATCCCCGTCTCCTCCCGGAGCTCCCGGAGGCACGCGTCCTCCGTGTGCTCCCCCACCTCCACGAAGCCCCCAGGAAGCGCCCAGGATCCCTGGTAGGGCGGACGGCCCCGCTCCACCAGGAGCACGCGACCGTCCTTCACCACGATGGCGTCGGTGGCCAGGGTGGGGACCTCGTACCCTCGCTCGTTCGTGGGCATGGGTGGAACCCGGCTAGGCCGGAGGGGCTGATGAAGGTTGGGGTCCCCCAGCAGAGGAACCTCGAGGATGCCCAAGGGTACTTGAGGTTCCGGAGCCACTTAGAAGGTGGATGACCGTTCCGGCCCGCGAGGTGTTCAACGGCGTCACCCACATCGTGGGTGCCATCCTGAGCCTCGTGGGCCTCGCCCTCCTGGTGCTCCTGGCGGAGGACGTGGTGGCCGTCACCACCGTCTCCATCTACGGCGCGAGCCTCGTGGTGCTCTACCTCTCGAGCGCCCTCTACCACATCCTCCCGGTGCGGGAGGGCGTGAAGCACGTGCTCCAGCGCGTGGACAAGACCGCCATCTACCTCCTCATCGCGGGCACGTACACCCCCATCACCGTGCTCCTCTTCCCCAACGCGCTGGGGTACACCGTCCTCGCGGTGGTCTGGGGCGTGGCGCTCCTCGGCGCCACGTTGCGGTGGGTGCTCCCGGGCCGTATCGAGCCCCTGCACCAGACGCTCTACCTGGGCCTGGGGTGGTTGGGCGTCCTGGGGGTGGACCACCTCCTCGCCACCGTGCCCCTCTCGGGTCTCGCGTGGCTCGTGGGCGGCGGCCTCATGTACAGCGTCGGCGCCGCCATCCTGGGGTTGGGTTGGCCGGACCCGTGGCCCGAGGTCGTGGGGCACCACGGCATCTGGCACCTCATGGTGGTGGGCGGGAGCATCATGCACTGGGTCTTCGTGGTGGGGTACGTCATCTAGGCTCCGCGAGGGCCTCCCGCCACGCCGCCACCGCACCCACCACCGCCCCCAGCGCGGTGGCCGTCTCGAGGCTCACGCCGCCGCCCGTGACGTCCAGGTGCTTCCTCGTGACCTCGTGCACCTCGTCCGGGACCCCCTGGGGGCCCAACCCGAAGACGAGGGTCTGGGACTCGTCGTAGCTCAGGCTCTCGGCCACGGCCCGGGGCGTCGTGGCCTTCCTCGCGTCGGGGTCGCGGGTGGTGAGGACGATGCTCCCCAGTTGCGGGGGGAACCCGGGGTCGGGGCGGGGGTGGGTGTGGAAGCGTCCGGCCTCCGCGAGCTCCCGGAGGTACGCACCCCCCTCCCCGATGGTGGTGGTGTCGGCCACGAACTCCGCCAGGTCCCGGGGGGTGTCCAGGTCCAGGGGGGCCTCCCGTCGCGTCCCGGAGCTTGCGGTGCTCGCGGACTCCACATCCCCCGCCAGCTCCCCCGTGGGGAACCCCAGGAGCGCCAGGTTCGCGTCGAAACCCCACGCGAGGGGTGCCGCCCGGGCGAGAGCCCGCCGGTGCGCCTCCCGGAAGCGTCGGGGATCGTAGCTGTTGTACAGGGCAAGGGTGAGGCGGCCGGCCATGGGGTGGGAACCCCGGACGAGGGGTTAAGGGTGTTGCCCTGGGTGCGCCGCAGCCCTGGCCCCGGAGCTCAAGAAGCCTTAAGACCACCCTGGCCGCTCCGGGACGCGGTGCCCATGACCCTCCCCGACGACCTCGACCAGGTGGACCGCGACGCCATGCTCGACGCGGTGCTGTCCCTCCCGGACCAGCTCGCCGCCGCCCGAGAGGCCACCGCGGACCTCCGCCTGGACCTGCCCCAGGTGGAGCGGGTCCTCGTAGGGGGCATGGGCGGGAGCGCCCTGGCGGGGGAGTTCGCCGCCGCCTGGGCCGAGGCCTCGGGTCGCGTGCCCGTCATCGTGCACCGGGACTACGGCCTTCCGGCGTGGGTGGACCCCGACACCCTCGTGGTGGGGGTGAGCTACAGTGGGAACACGGAGGAGACCCGCAGCATGTTCCTGGCGGCCGCCGAGCGCGGGGCGGCGCGCGTGGCGGTGACGAGCGGCGGCCACCTGGCCCGCGCCGCCGAGGCCGCAGGCGATCCCGTGCTCCGGGTGCCTGGGGGTCTCCAGCCGCGAGCCGCCATCGGCCACCTGCTGGCGCGGACGGCCCGCGTGCTGGAGGACCAGAGCCTCCTGGATGCCGAGACGGGGCTCCGGGAGGCGGCGAAGGTGACGGGGAGCCTCGCGGAGGAGCTCGCACCCCGGGAGGGGCGCGACGTGAACGCCGCGTGGCAGCTTGCCCGGGACCTCCAGGGGCGCGTGCCCGTGGTGTACGGGGCGGGGCTCCTGGCGCCGGCGGCCCGCCGCCTGGCGGGGCAGGTGAACGAGAACGGGAAGACGCTGGCGTTCCACGGGGCCATCCCGGAGATGAACCACAACGAGGTCGTGGGATGGGGGGACGTGGAGGACCCCGAGCGCTTCGCCGCCGTGCTCCTCAGGGACCCCGAGCACGAGCACCCGCAGCACGCGGCGCGCTTCGAGGCGGTGGCGGACATCCTCTCGGACCGGGGCGTGGACGTGCACACGGTGGAGGCCATGGGGGAGAACCCTGCGGCGCGGCTCCTCACCGTCACCCTCCTGGGTGACGCGGCGAGCGTCTACCTGGCGCTGGAGCGGGGTGTGGACCCCACGCCGGTGGCCACCATCGAGGGGTTGAAGGAGCGGTTGGCTGAGACGGGGTTCGCCCAGGACCTCCCCGGGTGACCGGGCGCCAGCGAGACGTCACTGGGTGGGCGTGGACTCCCCCTGGGTCCAGGCGCTGGCCACGAGGTGGGCCACCCGCAAGGGCTCGGGCATGAGGCCCCGGGCCGTGGTGCGCTCCAGAAGCTCCGGCACCTCCTCCCGGTCCATGCCCTCGGCGTGGACGCTCACGGTGCCGTCCCGGGTCGCCAGGGGCTCCGGCCAGCAGGCATCCAGCACCTCCCAGCGGTCCTCCCAGGCGTCCACGTGCTCCCGGAGGGTATCCCGGATCCCGCGGCGGTCGGGCTCGCCCCTCGTCACGGTGACAACGGGCACGTCGAGGTCCTCGTGGAGCACCCGGGGGTCCACCACGTTGAACCCTCCCAGCGTGATGCCGTCCAGGAGCACCGCGTGAAGTTGCCCGGTGAAGCGACTCGCGGTGAGGATGCTCCGGAGGACGGTGGTGGCGTCGGCCCCGTCCACGGTGACGTTACCGCTCACCACGCCCTCCACGTAGGTGGCGCCCCGCATGACGACGCCGGCCACGGTGGCGGTGGCATCCTGGAAGGTGAACCCCCCATCGTCGAAGCCGATGGTGCGGATGCCGCTTTTAAGGATGTGGATCAGTCCTCCTCCGCCTCGAGGCCCTGGCCCACGGCGTAGTTGATGGCGACCTCGGCGATGTCCGTGGCGTAGCTTGCGGTGCGCACCAGGGACTCCAGGATGTACGCGAAGGTCACGGCGTCCCGTCCCGGGAGGCGCACCCCCTGCTCCAGAAGCGCGTCGTACCGTGACTCCATGGCGTGGCTGTCGGCGATGGCCTGGTTGGCCTTGGCCACGTTGGGGTGGAAGAGCGCGTCGAAGGCATCCTCCAGGAGCGCGAGGGTGTC
>CAZDGP010000071.1:0-8459 GCA_964505085.1 uncultured Thermoplasmatales archaeon | reverse complement strand
CCACCTGCGTGTCCTCCACTTCGTTCCGGACCCCCAGCTGAAGTTCATGCCTTCGACGGTAACATCCGCCCAACCATCCTCCGCTACGCTCCGGCCACCTGGCTGAAGGTCACGCCTTCGGCGGCAACACCCGCCCAACCATCCTACGCTTCGGTCCTAATCCCCAGCCGTCCCGTTGATGATCTCCTCCGCGCGCTTCACACCCTCGTCCTTCCCCACGAGCACGATCTCGTCCCCCTGCTCGATGACGGTGTGACCCCGGGGCGCGTGGAACTCCCCCGCCCGGAAGAGCGCCGCCATCACCACGTCCTCGGGCAGGTCCAGCTCCTGCACGCTCTTCCCTGCGCCCGGCGCGGCCTCCCGGACGCTCACCTCCATCATGACGCCCGGGCCCGTGGCAAGCTGCACGAGGTTCTCGATGCCCGGTTGCTCGATGAGGCCCCGGATGCGCTCCACCACGCTCACCTCCGGGCTCACGGTGGTGATCCCCAGCTCGTCGAAGAGCTCCAGGAACTCCGGGTTCGCCGCCCGGGCGATGACCTTCCCCACGCCCGCCCGCTGCGCCTTCACCGCCGCCAGGAGGTTCACCTCCGTGTTGCTCGTCACCGCCGCCACCACGTCCTGGTCCCCCAGGCTCGCGGAGGCCAGCACCTCGTCCTTCGTGGCATCCCCGTGGACCACCGTGGCGTTCACCTCCTGCTTCGCCCTCTGGAGCAAGCGCTCATCCTGCTCGATGATGGTGAGCCGGTGCCGCATGCGGCTGATGAGCGCCACGTCCCGCGTCTCCTGGTTCAACTGCCTGGCCAGGCGCTCGCCCACGCGTCCATAACCCAGGATGAGTACGTTCACTGGTCACCACCTCGCTCCGTCAACATCTCTACCTTCATCATCGTAGGTTCCTCTTGATTGCATCGATACCGCTCCTCATCCGCGTGCTCAGGGTCGTCCGGTTCCTCCAGGACATCGTCGACGCCCGCACGAGCGCGTCCCACGCCCGGGGGAAGGGCGCCACCACTACGCTCCGGTCCAACCCCTCCACACGGTGGTACGCCCACGTGAAGACGCCGACCCCCACGAGGACCACCACCCAGGCTGACCCCGCCAGCGTGAGGGTGAGGAGCAGGCTCACCACGCCCGCCACCAGGGGCACCCACGGGAACCAGGGCACCTCGAAGGGGCGCAGGAGCTGAGGGCGCTCCATCCGGAGCACCACGGTGCTGGCGTTCACCCCCGCGAAGACCAGGAGTACCGTGAGCGCCGCCACGCTCGCCAGCACCACCACGTGCTCCGACGCCGTGAAGGGCAGCACCGCACCCAACCCCCCCGCCACCACCATGGCGCCCGAGGCCGCCAGCACCGCGAGCCAGGGCGTCCTGAACCGCTCGTGCACCCGCTCCAGCGCCCGGGGCAGGAGCCCCTCCCGCGCCATGGCGTACGTGACCCGGCTCGTGGCCAGGATCGTGGCGTTGCTGGCGCTGGCGGTGGCCGCCAACGCCACCAGGCTCACCGCCCCCGCCGCGACCTCACCACCCATGGTGCGCGCTGCCGTGGCAAGGGCCGCTCCGCCGAGGTCCGCCCGGGGCACGATCCCCACCGTGACGAGGCTCGTGAGGAGGTAGATGACGAGGACGATGCCCAAGCTCAGGAGCACCGCACGATGGAGGTCCCTCTCGGGGTCCTCCATGTCCTCCGCGCCCGTGGTGACGATGTCGAAGCCCAGGTACGTGAGGAAGAGCACCCCCGTGGCCTCCACCACGGGACCCAACCCGGAGGGGAGGGCCGGCTGGAGGTTCGCCACGTTCACGAACCACAACCCCACCAGCACGAAGAGCACCAGCGCCCCCGCCTTCACGAGGGTGAGGCCGGACCCCAGGGCGTGGGCGGCATCCCCCGCCACCACGTTCAACGCGCCCAGGACCACCAGGAGCCCCACGGCGCTCCACACGGGCGCCACGGGGACCAGGGTCTCCAGGTAGATGCCGAAGGCGATGGCGTAGCTCGCGCTCGCCGCCACGTACCCCAGGAGGTACATGATGCCCGTGACGAACCCGTAGAAGGGCCCCAGCGCCTCCGACGTGAAATCGTACGGACCCCCCGCCCGAGGCAACGCCGGCCCCAGCTCCGCGAAGCTCAACGCGCTAAGGAGCGCCAGAACGCCCGCCAGGAGGAACGCGAGCACCGCCCCCGGCCCCGCCATCTCCCCCGCGATGCCCGTGAGCACGAAGATGCCGCCGCTCACCATGGCTCCGATACCCAGGAGCGTCGACCCCGCCAGCGACAGCTTCGCCCGCGCCATGGCTCGACCGTGTGGCTCCACAGGTTCCGGCGGGATAAGGGTTGCGAACACCCCCGCTCGTCGTGGGGCGGCGGCGGGTCCAGCCGGCAACAACGGGGGAGGTCGAGGCGTTCACGACGTGACCGACGAGAGCTCCCGCAGCCCCGGGCGGGGGAGGTTGAGGCGGTTACGAAGTAACCGACGAGAGCTCCCGCACGCGGTCCGTCCCCGCCGCGTCCGCCAGCACCACGAGCTCGTCCCCCACCTGGAACTCGGTGGAGCCCCGGGGCACGAGGAACCGGTCGTCCCGCCCCACCAGCACCACGAGCGTGCCCTCCGGCAGGCTCAGGTCCACGAGGCGCCTCCCCACCAGGGGCGCCCCTGCCTCTACGCGCACCTCCGTGAGGCGCTCCCGGATGTCCTGCCCCGGTGCGAAGCGCAACGGGGGCGGCGGCCGCGGCGGGTCGCGGTCCACGAGGTTCAGGGCCCTGGCGGCGAACCGGATGGTGGGGCCCTGCACCAGGGCGCTCGCCACCACCACGAAGAAGACCACGCGGAAGATCACGTCGCTGCTGGGAAGCCCCGCCAGGAGCGGGAAGGTGGCGAGGATGATGGGCACCGCGCCCCGGAGCCCCGCCCAGGACACGAGAGCCATCTCCCGGGGTTCCCGCCGGAAGGGCAGGAGGCTCGCCACCACCCCCAGGGGTCGTGCCACGAGAAGGAGCACCAGGGCCACGAGGGTGGCGGGGAGGGCCACCGCCGCGAGCTCGCTGGGGCGCACGAGCAAGCCCAGGGCGAGGAACATCACGATCTGCATGATCCACGCGAGCCCGTCGTGGAACCGGCGGATGCTCCCCCCGTGCACGATGGCGTCCTCGCTCACCACCAGCCCCGCGAGGTACACCGCGAGGAACCCGTTCCCGCCCAGGGCGCTGGTGGCGCCGTACACGAGGAGCACGAACCCCACCGTGAGCGCCGGGTAGAGCCCCTCCGCGTCCAACCGCACCCCGTTCACCACCCGCACCGCGGCCCATCCCGCCGCCACACCCAGGAGGGCTCCCAAGCTCATCTGGCGCAGGAAGTCCACGGCGAACCCCAGCAGCCCCGCATCGGGGTTCTGGAGGAACGATACCAGGCTCACGGTGAGGAACACCGCCATGGGGTCGTTGCTGCCGCTCTCGAACTCCAGCAGGGCGCGCACGTCCCGCCGGAGGTCCACGTGCTGGCTCCGGAACACGCCGAACACCGCCGCCGCGTCGGTGCTCGACACCACCGCGCCCAGGAGCAGGCCCTGGAGGAGCGTGAGGTCGAGGATGCGCCACGCCGCAAGCCCCGCGACGAGGGCCGTCACCACCACCCCCACGCCCGCGAGGCTCACGCCGGGCGCAAGCTGCGGTCGCACGTCCTCCCACCGCGTGTCCAACCCTCCGCTGAAGAGGATGAGCGCCAGCGCCGTGACGCCCAGGTTCCACGCGAGCTGCGCCCCCACGCTTATGGGGACGTCCACCGGGCCCTCGGGCCCCGCCAGCACGCCCACGAGGAGGAAGAGCAGGAGCGCGGGCACGCCGAAGCGCCCGGTGGCGCGGCTCGCCACCGTGCTCGCCACCAGGAGCACGCCCGCCGTGAACAACAGCAGCTCCACCTGCACCACGCTGACCGCCACGCTCCCAACACCGTGCCGGCATTTGGTTCCAGCGGTGCCCCCTCCTCCACGCACCCCCTCCCACCCCGCCGTTGTCCCGGGGCACAGGTTAAGTACGCCTACACGGATGCGCGGCTAGGTGCTTCCCTTGACCTTCGAGAACGAGCTGACCTTCCTCCGGATGAAGCAGGATGGGCGCGAGGACGCGTTCCACGAGGCCTACGACCGCGCTGTGAAGGAGGTGCGAGACACCTTGGGCGGGGACCACGCCCTCCGCATCGGCGGCGAGCCCGTGAGCACGGGCGACACCTTCCAGGTGGTGAACCCCGGGAAGACGAGCGAGGTCATCGGGACCTTCGCCAGCGCCACCGCCAGCGAGGTGGACCAGGCCGTGGCCACCGCGAAGGAGACGTGGGAGACCACCTGGCGCACCACCCCCTGGGAGGAGCGCGTGGAGGTCTTCGAGCGCGCCGCCGAGATCATGCGGGAGCGCAAGTACCACCTCGCCGCCACCATGACCCTCGAGAACGGGAAGAACCGCGCCGAGGCCCTCGCCGACGTGGACGAGGCCATCGACTTCCTGGACTTCTACAGCCAGCAGATGCGGGAGCACGACGGGTGGCGCTTCGACACGGGCCAACCCACGCCCTGGGAGCACACGCACACCGTGCTCCGGCCCTACGGCGTCTTCGCCGTGGTGGCGCCCTTCAACTTCCCCCTGGCCATCCTCGTGGGCATGACCACCGGCGCCACCATCACCGGGAACACCGCCGTGGTGAAGCCGGCCAGCGCCACGCCCTTCATCGCCCACGCCTTCCTGGACATCATGGAGGCCGCGGGCCTCCCCGACGGTGTCATCAACCTCGTCACAGGCCGCGGTTCCCAAGCCGGGCAACCCCTCCTGGAGCACGAGGACGTGCAGGGCATCGTCTTCACCGGAAGCGTCCGCGTGGGCAAGGAAGCGCAACGCCTCAGCATCGAGAAGGAGGGCGGCGCCTTCATCGCGGAGCTTGGAGGCAAGAACGCCGTCCTCGTCACGGAGAACGCGGAGCTCGACGCTGCCGTGGAGGGTGTCATGAAGGGGGCCTTCGGCTTCGACGGTCAGAAGTGCAGCGCCACGAGCCGCGCCTACGTCCACGAGAGCCTCTACGACGACTTCGTCGAGCGCCTCGTGGCCTCCACCGGGGAGCTTCAGGTGGGCCGACCCGAGAAGCGGGGGACCTTCATGGGGCCCGTCATCGAGGAGGGCAAGGTGCAGGAGTTCCAGGAGGCCGTCCAGGACGCCCGCGACGCAGGCGCCACCATCGCCACCGGCGGCGAGGTGCCCCAGGGTGGCGTCCTCGACGAAGGCCACTACGTGACACCCACGGTCATCACCGACCTGCCGCTGGACCACGAGCTGTGGGAGACCGAGCTCTTCCTCCCCATCGTGAAGGTGGCCCCGTACTCGGAGTGGGACGAGGCCATGCACGAGATCAACAAGACCCGGTACGCCCTCACGAGCGGCATCTTCAGCCAGGACCCGGAGGAGGTCGAGCGGTACTTCGACGAGGTGGAGGCCGGCGTCGTCTACGCCAACCGACGAAGCAGCGCCACCACCGGCGCCCTCGTGCAAGCGCAGCCCTTCGGCGGGTGGAAGCTCAGCGGCACCACCGGCAAGGCCGCCGGCGGCACCTTCTACCTCCCGCAGTTCATGCGGCAGCAGTCCCGCACCGAGTGGAAGGAACCCGAGGGATAGCGGAGGACGCCCAACCCCCGCGCCCCGTCCCCCCTCTCCCCCTTCCTCCTCCCTCGTCACCCCTCCAGCCCCGGCACCGTCCCGTCGTAGCTCCAGAACACCATGGTGGTCTCGGTGTCGCCCACGCCGGAGATGCCCCGGAGCTCGTCGATGATGGTGGTTCCCACGTCCTCCATGTCCTCCGCTCGCACCTCCACGAGGAAGTCCCGTCCCCCCGTGACGATGTGGACGCGGACCACGCCGGGGACCTCCGCGATGCGCCGGGCCACCGCGCGCTGGTCCGCCTCGCTCTCCGCCACCCACGCGGTGCGGATGAAGGCGTGGAGGGGCTTCCCCAACCGCCCGTGGTCCAGCATGAGCGTCGCCCCCTCGATCACGCCCTGCTCCTCCAACCGCTGGATGCGGTGGTGCACCGTGGCCCGGGCCGCGCCCACGCGGCGAGCCACCTCGGCGGTGCTCGTGCGCGCGTCCTCCACCAGGACCTGGAGGATGCTCCGGTCCAGCTCATCCAGGTCCACGACATCAGCCATGGTTCCTGAACGGAACGTCAACGTTTAACCTCTTCCATCCGCTTTGCGTTGGCAGAACGTCACTCTCTTCGTCGGAACCGTTACTACGGGTGGAGGGTTATCTGACCCTATGACGGAACGGAACGGTGACCGGACCGTGGACGGGGCGCGGCACCCCTACGGCGCGGTCACCTCCCCCATCGTGCGCTCCAGCACCTTCACCTACCCCACGAGCGCCGAAGGCGCCCGCCGCTTCGAGGAGGGCGATGGCCTCCTCTACAGCCGCCTTACCAACCCCACGGTGGCGGACCTCGAGGACCGCGTGGCCGAGCTCGAGCACGCGCCCGCGGCCGTGACCACAGCCAGCGGCATGGGCGCCATCCACACGAGCCTCATGGCGCTCCTGGAACCCGGCGCCCGCATCGTGGTCGACCCCTGCGTGTACGGGTGCACGTGGGACCTCCTGCAGCGCCTCGCCACCTGGGGCGTCACCGTGGACACCGTGGACACCACCGACACCAACGCCCTCGCCGACGCGCTGGCACCCGGCGCCGACGTCGTCTTCGTGGAGACCCCCATGAACCCCAGCCTCCGCGTCGTGGACCTCGCCCACGCCAGCGACCTCGCCCACGATGCCGGCGCCCACCTCCTGGTGGACAACACCTTCGCCACCCCCGCCATCCAACGCCCCCTGGACCACGGCGCCGACCTCGTGGTGGAGAGCCTCACCAAGGCCATGAACGGTCACGGCGACCTCCTGGCCGGCGCCGTAGCCGGGGACCCCGACCTCCTGGATGAGGTGCGGGCCTGGCGCACCGACGCCGGCCCCATCCTCGACCCCGAGACCGCCTGGCTCGTGCTCCGGGGCATGGAGACCCTGGACGTGCGGGTCCGGGCCATGACCCGGAGCGCCCAGCACGTCGCCCGCACCCTCGACGACCTCGGGCTCGACGTGCGCCACCCGAGCCTCCGCACCCACCCCGACCACGACGTGGCCCAGCGCCAGATGCCCCGGGGCACCAGCGTCCTCACCGTGGACCTCGCCACCCGGGAGGCCGCCTTCGCCTTCCAGGACGCCCTCACCGTCTTCCAGCGGGCCGTGAGCCTCGGCGGCGTGGAGAGCCTCGTCTGCCACCCTGCCACCACCACCCACGCCGTCCTCACCGACGACGCCCGGGAGCGCGCCGGCATCACCCCCGGCCTCGTGCGCCTCAGCGTCGGCGTGGAACCTGTGGGGGACCTCACCGACGACGTGGTGGCAGCCATCCCGCGATCCCTCCAGGGTTAGCGGGCCCGCCGCCCGAGGACCCCCTACGGTTGACGTCCCTCCTCGCGCCTCTCACCCCGCCCCCGCCCCCGCCACGGGAGCGCCTCCGCCGGGTCCGGCAACCGCTCCCCGCAGTGCGGGCACCGACCGAACGCCACCGACTGCGCCTCCCGCTGGCGCTCCAGCGCCCGGCTGAACCCGCTGGCGATGATGCCCGCAGGGAGCGCGAAGAGCCCGATGCCCAGGATCTGCACGATGGCCCCCAGGACCCGGCCCGCCGGCGTCACCGGCGTCACGTCGCCGTACCCCACCGTGGTGAGGGTCGTGATACCCCACCACATGGCCGCCGGGATGCTGGCGAAGGCCTCCGGTTGGGCCTCGTGCTCCACGTAGAACATAAGGGTGCTCGCCACCAGGAGCAGGGACAGGCTCAGCGCGAGGGCCACCACGAGGTCCCCCCGGCGCTCCCCCACCACTTGATCCAGGGTCTGCACCGCCCGGCTGTACCGCCCCATCTTGAGGATGCGCACGATGCGGAGCACCCGCGCCATCCGTAGGATCACGAGGCTCTCGGTGAGCACCGGCAGGAAGAACGGCGCGATGGCCAGGATGTCCACGACGGCGAGGGGCGTCCCCATCCACTTGAGCCGCCCCGTCACCGCCCCCCGGAACCGGGGATCCTCCGGCACGCTCCATACGCGCGCCAGGTACTCCACCGAGAAGAGCCCCACCGCCAGGGCCTCCACCAGGCGGAGCGCGGGACCGTACGCGTCCCGCACGGGCTCCATGGTCTCCAGGAGAAGCGCCAGGATGCTCGCGAAGATCGCGGCTACGATGGCGCCGTTCACCACCCGGATGCTCCACGTGTCCCCCTCACCCTGGAGGAGCTCGTGCACGTGCACCCGCAGGCCCGTACCGTGCATGACCCCGTGAACGGGCTCCCTCGTTACCTGCGTTGCGGTCCGATGCCTTAAAACCCAACCACCCGCATCCGCCCATGATGCCCACCACGCCGGACCCCGCACCCA
>CAZDGP010000070.1:0-8548 GCA_964505085.1 uncultured Thermoplasmatales archaeon | reverse complement strand
GAACCCCCTCGCGGGGCTGCGGGAGGCCGTGCAGAACGCCCTGGACGCCGTCCGGAGCGTGGAGGACCCCCGCATCGAGATCGACCTCACGGACACCCGCGTGGAGATCTGGGACAACGGCTCCGGCATGAGCCCCGGCGAGGCTCGGGACCGCTGGGTCCGGGTCTTCGACAGCGAGAAGGCCCAGGACGCCGAGACCATCGGCGAGTTCGGCATCGGGCGCTTCGCCCTCCTGGGCCTCGGCGATCCTCTGGTGCTCGACACCCACGATGGGTCCCAGGCCACCCGCGTCACCATCGACTCGCTGGGCACCCTCACGTGGAGCGAGGGCGAGCGGAGCACCCGCGGCACCACCGTGGCCGTGGACGGGAGCTTCCACGAGCTCGTGCGGGACGCCGTGCCCTACCTCCGGCGCGTCGCCGAGAAGCGTCCGGAACCCATCCTCGTGAACGGGAAGCAGGTGAGCGGGAAGCCCTACAGCGCCCGCACCGACGCCCTCGTCCACGAGTTCCACGCTGACCACGTGCAGGGCGCCCTCGGCGTCACCGACGACGCCACCACGCGAGGTGTCCGCGTCTACCACAAGGGCCTCTACGTGGAGACCCTCCACGAGGACATCGCCGTCACCGGCGAGGTGAACTGCGACGCCCTCAACCTCGTGGCGACGCGGGACGGCATCCGGGAGGACGACGCCTACGAGGCCTTCCGCAACGCATTGGACGACCAGGTGGGGCGCCTCTGGACGAAGGTGGCGCGAAGCCCCTACGCGGACCGCTTCAGCCGCCACCTCTTCCGCCGCGCCCGGGAGACGGGGGACACGGAGCTCATCGCCCGCGTGCCCGTGGAGCTCAGCGACGGACGCCAGCTCCCCTGGCGCGACGTGGTGGCCGAGGCCGAGGCGGAGGGGAAGGCCATCACGTACTACAGCGGCACCCCCGGGCAGGCCGTGGAGGACGGCGTGGACCGCGGCACCGTCCTCGCGGTGCAGGTGCGAAGCGGCGACGCGCGCCTCGCCCTCCACGATGACGCGAACCGCCACGGCGTCGAGAGCATCTACCGCGAGGACGCGCTGCGGCGGCGCCTGGAGGACGAGGAGGAGTCCACGGTGGTGGATGGCGAGGGCTTCGAGGCGCTGGCCCAGGCCGCGCGGAACCTCCTCTCGCAGGAGGTCACGAACCTCGAGGTGATCTTCATGACGTCCAGCACGCGTCGCGCCGAGATCACGGGGAACCTCCTGGAGCTCAACGTGGAGGATGCGCTCCTCAGGGACGTGAACGACGTCGCCGCCACCGACGAGCTCCTGGCGCAGGCTATGCTCGCGCCTACGCTGGCCCACGCCATGACGCGGCGGGACCTCGACCGGAACCGGCTCGACGTCCACGATGAGGCCTTCCAGCGGCATCGGGACCGCCTGCAGGACCGGTTCCTGCGGCGTGTGGCTGAGCTCGCCCGGAAGGGCGGGTGACCACCCGTCCGTTGTCGGAGCGTCACCCCTCCCCCGTCGTCTCCTGGAAGATGTACGTGGCGTACCAGAGCGCCCACGCCTCATCCTCCGCGCCCCGCTCCGTCTCGTACACGTGGTGGGCCTCCGCCGCCTGCTCCAGGAGCGCCGTGAGCTCCTCCCGCGTCACCGTGATCGTCTCGCTCATGCGGCCCCATGACCGTGGGGAACGAAGAATACCCCACCCACATCACCTATAGGTGCCTATAGGTCTCGGGGCGTTACCCGGGGAGGAGGCTCGTGCGGTGCATCCACAGCACCGGTCCCAGGATGACGCCCATGCAGTGGGTGCGGCGCACCCCCGCCACCCACGGGAGCACCCCCACGAGGCTCGCCACCGCGAGCACCACCACACCGAACCCTCCCGTGAACAAGACCACGAGACCCGCAAGCAGGAGGAGCACCCCGGTGCTCACGCGCCGCGCCGGGACCCGATGCACCCACCGCGCCAACGCACCGCCCACGCGCCGCGTGGCCAGGAACCCCACGATCCCTCCCAGGAGCACCGCCTGCGCAAGCCGCAGGACGCTCGGCGGCACCACCGCCCCCGCGGGCCACGGCACCGCCGGCCACACCGCCTCCACCCCCGCGAGGACCCCCGTGCGCGCCGGACCCCCCGCCGCCCACAGCCCCCAGGCGAGGACGGCACCCGCCGTGTTCGTGGCCGAGAGCGCCAAGAGCACCCGTTCACGTTGCGCCTCCACGCCGTCCCCTCCCGCGTCACCGTCCGAGAGGAGCGCCAGCACCGTGGCGTGACCTGCCGTGACGCCGGGGAGGAGCCCCACGAGGCTCCCCCAAAGGGACCCCCTCAGGCACGGGCCCGCCTCCTCCCCCAACCGCGTGGTGGCCTCCGCCACCGGTTGCTGCCGCGGCGGGTCCCCCGACGCCCACCCCGCCAGCAGGAGCGCGGGCACGCCGAAGAGCCCCGTGAGCGCCGGGAAGAGAAGCGACCCCCGCCACCCCCAGAGGCCCACGCTCGGCCCCCGGAACGCCACCCACCCCACGAGCGCCGAGAGCACGAGGACCAGGAGCGCCACGCACCACCCCACGACCCGGCCCAGGCGCCCGGGCACCCACGTCCACCGCGTCTCCGCCTCCAACGCGGTGCCGGGTTCCACGTCCTCCAACCACCCCAGGGGGTCCCGGAGCTCCCGGCCATCCTCCAGATGCAACCGCACCCCCTCCCTGCGAGCCAGCACGCCTTGAACGCGCCCCCCCGCTCCGGGTTCCACCACGCGGACCCGCCGCGTGGGGACGCGGCGCCGCTCCGAGACCACCAGGAACGCCGCCAGGGCGAGGAGGAGCCAGGGCGTCGCCACACGCAGCCCCTCGGCAACGTGCCACGGGCCCCGCCACGCCCAGGCCAGGGGGAACGCGAGGAGGAGGCCGCCGGCGACGCCCCAGGCGCTCCCCCGGGCCGACAGGTGCACCGCCTCCACCCCCCGGCCCTCGTGGACGAGGTCGTGACCCGGGAGGGATTGCACCGCCGCGTCCGCGTCCGGCGCCCCCAGGAACGTCGCCGGCACCACGCTCACGAAGGTGTGGCTCACGCTGAGAGCCACGAGGAACGCCGCCGCCCCCAACCCCGTCCCCGCGCTCGCTCCCGCGCCCAGGAACGCCACGAGCACCAGGGCCACCGTGTTCCCGTGGAGGCCCGGCACGAGCCCCGTGGCGACGCCCACGCCGGCACCGGCGAGGGCCAGGAGGGTCACCGGAACCGCCACGTCCCCACCTCCAGCACGTAGCGGGTGCGCGCCTCCTCGTAGGAGAGGGTGCCCTGCACGGTGACGGGTTGGCCCGGGCCCCACCCCGTGGCGTTCCCTCCGCGGAGGGCGAGGCTCACGTCGCCCTCCGCCAGGCGCCACGCCGTATCGCCGCGCTCCAGGAGCCCCTCCACCGCGAGAGGGGTGTCCCGGTACCGCTCCGGCTCCCTCGCCACGTCGGTGACGCCCACGGGGTCCGTGGCGCGGGCGAGGACGTGGACGTCGACGCTCCGGGAGCGCACCTCGAAGCGCTCCCGCCACGTGCCCACCACGCCCACGGCCCGCACCGTGTCCCCGGGCTCCACGGGCGGAGGCGACCCGTCCGTGAGCACCGTGAGCTGCACCGTGCCGTCGGTGACGTCCAGGGCGCCGGCACCTTCCCACGTGTGGACGTCCCGCAGGCGCCCCGAGACCGCCACGTGCTCCCCCAGGTGCTCGGGGACCTCCGCCAGGCTCACGGGCTCGGGGGCCAGGAGCCCGGCGGCTCCCTGGAGCGCCAGCACCGCCAGGACCGCCGCTGGCCAGACCCACCGGCGACCCACGTGCTCGATCATGGCCTCGCCGGGGCGGTGGGGGGGTATAGGGTTTGTCCCGACGTTACTGGGAAGCACCTCAGCGGCGGTCTGCAGGGGGGAAACGTCCGCCACCTGGCTGGCTTGAAAGCATCTCCGAGCCTGTTGCTGGGCAGCAGTCTCCCCGCCACCCGCCACCCGCGGCAGAGCCGCGGGTTCACCCGTAGGAACCTCCGGGCTACGCCCTCCGGTTCCTGCGGGCACCCCCGGCGGGCGCGAAGGGTACGGGGAGAGACCACGCCCGCCGTCGACACCGGTTCGACCTCCCCGGGGCGTCGCCCCCGGCCTCACCGGTGCCGGCCTTCGGCTACACCCCGCCCCTCCGCCCGCGACCGCCTCCCCCTCGAGGCGCTGCGGGAGGCGGGACGAAGAGGATAGGGGTGTGGAAGCATGGGTCATCGGGGGGGTCCAGGCTCTGAGCCCCCACGGAAACCCTTAAACTCCCACAGCGGGTTGAGGGGGGTGAGGGATCCACATGACGCAACTGT
Source organism: uncultured Thermoplasmatales archaeon (assembly GCA_964505085.1). Classification (GTDB taxonomy): domain Archaea; phylum Thermoplasmatota; class SW-10-69-26; order JACQPN01; family CAZDGP01; genus CAZDGP01. Next base: position 4,224 of record CAZDGP010000070.1, on the reverse strand, counting down.
ACCGGGGACCCACGCTCGAGGTCCCGGAGCACACCATGCCTGGGGAGTTCTTCCGAGTGGTGGAGGAGTTCCCCGACAGACCCGGGGTCACGACGCGAACGCCCGCCGGCGACGAGTTCAAGACGTACACGTGGCAGGAGTTCGGGGAGCTCGTGACGCGAGCCGCCCACGGCCTCATCGCCTTGGGTGTCCAACCCGGCGACCGCGTAGCCATCCAGGCCAAGACCCGGTACGAGTGGATGGTGGCGGACCTCGCCATCCTCACCGTAGGCGGTATCACCACCACGGTGTACACCACGCTCACCCCGAACCAGACCGAGTACATCCTCAACGACGCCGAACCCCGCGTCATGTTCAGCGCGGACCAGGATGAGTTCGACAAGGTCCGCGAGATCCACGACAGCGTCCCCAGCCTCGAGCACGTGGTAGCCTTCGAGGCCGTGGACGCCGGCGAGCTCGAGAAACGCACCCTGACGCTGAACGAGCTCTACCAGAAGGGCGACGAGCACGCGTCCGAGCACCCCGACGCGGTGCAGGAGCGCCTCGACGGCGTGGACCACGAGGACGACGCCACCATCGTGTACACCAGCGGCACCACGGGCCTGCCCAAGGGATGCGTCCTCACCCACAGGAACTTCGTGAGCGCCGCCGAGTCCAGCAGCGCCGTCATGCCCACGGACGAGAACGACATCGGGCTCGCGTTCCTGCCCCTCGCTCACGTGTACCAGCGCCTCATCACGCTCTTCAACTACCGCGTGGGCGCCCGCACCATCTTCACGAGCCCCGCCACCCTCGGCGACGACCTGAAGCGCTTCCAACCCACCGTCATGGCGAGCGTGCCCCGCATCTACGAGAAGATGTACGACACCGTCATCGACAAGGTGGAGGCCGAGGCCACGGGCCTCAAGAAGGCCATCTTCGAGGGCGCGAGCAAGACCGCCACCGAGTACGGGCAAGCCATCAGCAACGGCGGCACCCCCGGACCCATCCTCAAGGCGAAGCACGCGCTCTTCGACAAGCTCGTGTACGAGAAGCTCCGGGAGAACCTCGGCGCCCAGAACATGAAGTACGTCATCACCGGCGCCGCCGCCATGCGCGCGGACCTCCTCTACTGGTTCCGCGGCATCGGTGTCCCCATCCTGGAGGGTTACGGCCTCACCGAGACCAGCGCCCCCAGCAACGTGAACCTCCCCGACCGCTTCAAACCCGGCACCGTGGGCCCGCCCCTCCCCGGCATCGAGCAGAAGATCGGGGACAAGGGCGAGGTCCTCATGCGGGGACCCAACATCTTCGAGCACTACTACGAGCTGGAGGAGGAGACCGACGCCGCCTTCACCGACGACGGGTGGTTCCGCAGCGGGGACATCGGCGAGTTCGACGAGGACGGGTACCTCCGCATCGTGGACCGCCTCAAGCAGATCGAGGTGCTGAGCACCGGGAAGAACGTGGCACCCGTCCCCATCGAGGAGGCCATCAAGGCCAGCGACTGGGTGGCGGAGGTCATGGTGGTTGGGAGCGACCGCAAGTTCGTCACGGCCCTCATCCAACCCAACTACGAGCGTCTCCTCAAGTTCGCGGATCAGGAGGGCATCACGTACGACGAGGACGCCGTCGTCCGCGCTCCCGACCCCACCGGCGCCGAGGTCGTGGACGAGGTGCCCACCGAGCTCCTGGAGCACGAGAAGGTGCAGGCGAACTTCCAGAACGCCGTGGACGACGCGAACCCGAACTTCAGCCACTTCGAGCAGGTGAAGAAGTTCCGCCTCCTGCCCAAGGCCATCACCATCGGGCGGGACCACCTCACACCGACGCTGAAGAAGAAGCGCCGCAACATCCGCAGCGACTGGGAGGACCTCATCGAGACCATGTACCCCGAGGACGACGCATAGCGGCGTCCGACGGCGGTGGAGGCCGACGCACGTCGGCCGAGACCGTCGTCAGGAGGAGTGAACGCGCGAAGCGCGTGAGCTCCTTCGAGGGGTGCATGGACCGGCGCCGGGGCCCCGACCGAAGGGAGGGCACCGTCTCCGAGACCGCACCAAGCGGTCGAGGGGGCGGTGAGGCCGTGCGGAGCACGGTCGAGCCGGTGGCGTGACGATGTACCCTGAGGAAGAGTAAGGACATCCTCCCCCACGTCCCCTCCCCTTCTCCCCGGCACATTCCTTCTCTGTTGTTCTACGTTCTGGGGAACTCTTCAAGAGGGCTCCTCCATCCTCCATGCCCGATGCCACCCACCGAAAACCCTATCCTCACTGGGAACCACTGGGAGGGTTGGACGCCGTGACCATGTCCAAGGACGACCTCCACGAGCTCGTGGACCGCCTCCGCGACGAGGATACCGAGCAAGCGCGGCGCATGCTCCAGGAGCTCGTGCGTCACGCGGAGGCGGAGGGGCCCGCGGATCCCGAGTCCGATGTGAGCCTGGAGGAGCTGTTGGAGGAGCACGCCCACCTCTTCGAGGGCCTCCGCGAATGGTCCGAGCAGGTGAAGGACGGGTACAACCCCAAGTGGTGAACTTGCGCCCCCTCGTCCTCGACACCAACGTCCTCAACGACCTGTCGTTCCAACGGGCGCTCGGCTCCTACCACGGACCGAAGCTCCTTCCCGCCGTCGCCTACGCCGAACTCGCCGTGCATGTTCTGCACCGGGACGACACCCTGGAGAACCTAGACAACATCCTGCGCAGAGCCGGTGTTGATGTGGCGTGGTTCCGGCACGGCCACGCCCGCACCGCCGCCCGCACCGGAGCGCTCGTCGGGGACTTCAGCGAGAACGCGCGGGACCATCTCATCGCCGCCCACGCGGTCGGCCCCGATCGTGTTCTGGTAACGCACAACATCACCGACTTCACGTTCCTTGGCGACCGCGCACTCACGCCAGCCAGGGCGATGGAGCGGTTCGCGGGTTGACCGGGAACCCAGCACCCCCACGGGTACGCTTATCAGCCTCCACATGCATCGTGCCAGGGAGTCCCATGCCCCGCACCGTTCGAGGCCCGCCCCTCCAGGTTCCCGACCTCACGCTCCCGCAGATGTTCCAGCGTACCGTGGAACGCTTGGGGAACCACCCCTGCGTGCGGTACCGCGGCCCCGACGATGCCTGGGTGGAGAAGGGTTGGGACGAGGTACTGGAGGATGTGGCGCGCGCCGCCCACGGCCTCCTGGAGCTGGGGGTGGAGCCCGGGGACCGCGTGGCCATCATGGCGGACACGCGCGTGGAGTGGATGCAACTGGACCTCGCCACCCTCCACGCTGGCGCCATCACCACGAGCATCTACACGACGCTCAACCCCGACCAGGTCTCGTACCTCCTCAACGACTGCACGCCTCGCGTGGTCGTGGTGGACACGCAAGCGAGCATGGACAAGCTCCTGGAGGTGCCGGAGGCGCTGGAGGCCGTGGACCACATCGTGACCATGGAGGAGGTGGATGGGGGGAAGCTCGAGGACCGCACGCTCCACATCTCGGATCTCATGGCCAAGGGGAAGGTGCACCGGCAAGCCCACCCCGAGGCGGTGGCGGAGCGCGTGGACGCGGCGGATCCCACGGACCCCGCCATCATCATCTACACGAGCGGCACCACGGGCCGGCCCAAGGGTTGCGTGAGCACGCACCGCAACTACGTGGCGAGCTGCGCCAGCATCGACCAACTGGTGGACGCGGGCCCCGGCGACGTGGGTCTCGCCTTCCTGCCGCTGGCTCACAGCTTCCAGCGCCAGGCCACGTACTTCATCATCTACAAGGGCGCCACCGGGGTCTTCAGCACGCCCAGCCGCCTGGCGGAGGACCTCCGGGAGGTGGAACCCACCCTCATGGTGGCGGTGCCCCGCATCTTCGAACGCATCCACGAGGGCGTGTTGGAGGAGGTGGAGGACGCCTCGCCCCTGCGGCAACGCATCTTCCACGCCGCAAGCCGCACCGCGCGACGCATGGGGGAGGCCTTGAGCGACGGCGGCACCCCCGGGCCGTTCCTCGCGTTCAAGCAGGGGGTGTACGAGAAGCTTGTGTACCGGAAGATCCGGGAGGCCGTGGGCCTCGACCGTCTCCGCCTCGTCTTCACGGGTGCCGCCGCCATCCGTCCCCGCCTCCTCCACTGGCTCCGGGGCATCGGCGTCCCCATCCTGGAGGGGTACGGCCTCACGGAGACGAGCGCCCCCAGCAACCTCAACCCGCCGGAGCGGTGGGTGCCCGGCACCGTGGGCCCGCCCATCCCCGGCGTGGAGCA
>CAZDGP010000069.1:0-8629 GCA_964505085.1 uncultured Thermoplasmatales archaeon | reverse complement strand
AGAACTACCTCTGACCTGTTCTTCAGCTCTCGCGGATACCGCCGTTGGGAGGTTCCCGGAGCGAACCGAGCGACGGTGGAGATTGCTGGCCAGATTCCCTGGCCTTCCTATTTTCCTACTTTAGGTGAATGCGCGAGTAAGTGCCCGTGTGGCCTGCGTCCAAGTGATTGGAGTTGCCGGATGACTACGGAGTGACTTCCTTGCGCGTGGACTTAGTTCCTGCTCTGCCCTGGATCTCTGCCCCTCAGTGGATGCCGTATGAGAGGAACACCCACCGCCCTTCGTCTTCACTACTGTCGCTTTGGCCAAGTACCACAACATCATCTTGGGCGGAAATGCCAATGCTGCTGCTGTAGACGGGAAGGTCTCTTCCTTCGATAGCTGTGGAGTATCGGGTTTGGTAGGAACTCGTGCCATCGAACTTCTGGAACCCGACGGTGAGGATGTCCCAGTTCACCTGGTGAGGACCAGGGGGTTCGTTGGCGAAGGTGGCGAACACCTCGTCGGTGGTCGGCGAGATCACGACGTCCATGCCGATGTCTGTCCCTCCTATCGGGCCCTTGACCTGTTGGGTCCACAACCTCTTACCCGTTTCACCATCAAGGCTGGCCACGAACCCTTGGCTACCATTTTGGGACATCTGGCCTGTGACGAAGATGGCTCCCGAAGTGTTATCGGAAACCAGGCCCCGCACCCTCGTTGTACCATCGGGATCACCTTGTAGGGTAGTTTCCCATTCCGTGTTGCCGGTAGATGCATTGAACCCCGCAACGACACCTGAAACTGTTCCAGCAGTCAAACTGGCACCCCCAACGACAGCCAAGTTCTTGGAGGTGAGGATGGTGAGCGCATTTGCTCGGTCCCAACCCGGCCTAGACGGGTACGACTGCCCCCAAAGGGGAATCCCGTCCACAAGCTGGAGGGATTCGAGATAGGAGTCTTCGCCGACGGTCTGGTTCTCCATGTCGTGTAGTACGTAAACACGGTTGGAGGTGGATTGGGTCGCCAGCCCCACAACGCCCCCGGTGCTCTTTGAATCATAAGTTCGTTCCCAGAGGATGTCCCCCGCATGGGCGTCGATAGCCAAGATTCTGCTGTCCCGTGCCCCCTGGGGGGATTCGCTGTACCCTCCTGCCACAATAACGGTGCCTTCTTCAGCGGTTGCGATCCGGTTGAGCTGCAGGGTTCCCGTGTCTTCGTTGGGCCAGAGAATGCGGTCCCAAACGATTGCTCCACTACCCTGTTCGTATGCACCCGCATAGCTGGCGATGGTCCCGTTCGGGTAGGAGATATCTCCAACTACGTGCACCAACGTCGTATGCTCCGTAGAAACGACATCTAATCCCCTGCTGGGTTCAGCTGAGGTCCGTTCTGGACTCTGCTGCCACCGGAGCTTCCCTGTCGCGGGGTCGACCGACACGGTGGTCAGGTTCGTCCCAGGGTAGGACGCAGTGCTCCCTGTGGCGTAGATCCCGCCTTGGGTGGCAATGCTCCAAGGCGTGTCGTGCTCGTTGATTCCTGTGGAGAAATGAGTGCGCCAAGACTCGCATAGCCTGGATGGAGCACCGTGGACGGCCCGACAGGGGGATTTTGTCGGGCCGAGGCCCGCTACTTCTGGGACTCCGAAAAGACTAGGCGGAGTCGCGGATGCTATGATCAAGGCGATTACGAAGAGACCTGCGCGGGTCCACAATGGCTTCGAGATCAATCTATCTGCTCCACTGCTGGTTCAGGCCATGTTACTTGGTTCCTGCTCTGCCTCCGGGGTTACATACACTTTCAGGAGTGACATTCTACTGGCCTCGTCAGGGGGTCCTCGGCGTAACCCAGTGCTTCGTCTGCATCCAACCGCCCATACCCGAAGTAGGGATCCCTACCGGTACTTCCGAGGTCATCTGCTGAGACCTGAAGTAAGCATCGGGTGGTATTGTGGTCGAGGGTTTCGTCAACTGAAAGCATGAGGGCGGCCGTGCCGGCGACGTGGGGGGCGGCCACACTCGTTCCAGACGCCTTCTTGTACTCTATCGAACTGTCGGAACTCGCTACGGGTACCGCGGACGCGGCGGCTGCGATTTCGGTTTCGGGTCCCACCGCGGAATCTCCCCACCAACTGTCTACGTCTTGCAAGCCCGACACCGCGATTACATCTGGGGAGGCGGCAGGATAGCAAACGTAATCGCGACACCCCTGGGGTTGGTTCCCGTTCGCTGCCACGAGGAGAACTCCCCGTTTCCAAGCAAAATCTGTAGCCCTTGCAAGGAGCGGAGGATACACCTTGAGATCTCCTTCGACCGTCACCTTCTTCGTCCCCATGCTGATTTGGATGATGTCCGCCTCATGATGGGTGGCGTAAACGATGGCGATGGCCATATCATGGGAGTAGGCGTTTCCCTCAGAGTTCGCGACGCGGAGATCCATCAGGCAGGACTGGGAGATCCCCGCGATTCCTGTTCCATTGTTCGTAACGGCTCCCACGATGCTGGAAACTCCAGTGCCATGGTCTGCCGGATCGGAGGGCGAGGGGTCCCCCTTGATGAAATCATAATCGGGGCCGCATACTGGATCAATGTCCGCGGTATTCGGCTCCACATCAGGGTGCCTTGAGATCCCGCTGTCTATCACAGCGACCTTGGCATCGTGTGATCCGAGCCCTGCGGTCGTTCCTGTCGAAGTATCCCACGCGGTGTTCACGTCCGATGCAGTGAGTCCCCATTGTTCAGGGTAGTACTCGTCGGAGGGCGTGAGCATAGTGACAGAGTACCGTTCATGGTAGGCTGCTTCGACGTCATCTCGAGACCGCATGGAGGAGATGAACAACTCCTTCATCCCCTCATCAGTTTTCACAGCCACGAAGGCGAGTGTCTCGTTTCGAGCGATGATCTCCCCGTAGGGTGCAACAATCATCTCGATATCCGATGGTATTTCTTCCTCGAACAGCGACACTACAACCCGGGGAATAGTGTCGGGGGATGGGGAACCCCCACCACCGGACAACAACTCGCCGTCCATCGACCACGATTCGACATAGTCGGCTGTGCTGTGGGGTACGGACCCAAGCACCATCACGACTAACAAAAGAATCGCTAGTTTTGGTTTCTTATCCATTTTTCACTCCTCCTCCCTGGCGCCTCCATTATTTTTGTAAAGGAAACTTGCCCCCCAGGCGGCTCCGGCGCCGAAGACGAATGCGAGCCCCACCTCCGCTTGGACGAAGTCACTTGCTATCTGAGATTGGAGACCCCCAGTAGCGTCTAGAGGTCCGACCTCCACCGGCGGTTCGATTATAGCTCCTTCGTAGGTGGTCTTGCCAACGCGTTGTGTTCCGTTACCGTCCTCGAAGAGAACGACCATAGCAAGGGTATAATCCCCCGTTGTCATAGGGGCCTTGAAGGACGCGGTGACGAGCTTTCCTCCGTTTTCGGGGATCTCGTGCCAAAAGGCGTAGAAGCCTTGAGGTGGATCTCCCGCGTAGGTGGCATGGAGGGTAACGTTGATGTCTGCCCCGTGCACAACGGGTACAAGGGTGACGTTGGTGACGGGCTCGCTGTGATTGTTGTACACGATGAACCCGAACGCTGAGCTGTAGCCCGCTTTGAAGTTGATCGTGCCGTTCTCAAGTTCCCTCTCAGAGTGGAGGTTTGACGCCACGCTCCACTTGACCCAAACATCCTCGTCTGAGATGCGGATCTGCTGGGGGTCATGCGGCTCGTGTCCTGCAGCTGTCAGTGAAAGAGCAAGAGCTATGAAGATAGAGAGGGGGAGGAGGTTGGATCTTTTCTTCATGGGAGGTCCTCCAGTTGTTGGTTAGCGCACGGCCGCGTACTCCCACCAGTCGATGTGATGCTCACCTATGGTCCAGGTGTACGTGTTGAGGTAGTACCCATCGACGTACAGAACCGCCTTCCAGTGGCCCGTCTGTTGGTCGACGGAAAGCGCATCGTAGTCGATCCACTGCCCGATGTCGACGTACTCGTAGGCCATGCCCGCCCCTGGATCTAAGAAGGATGATCCAGTAGTAGCAACATGATCCCATTTGTCGCCTACATTCTCCTTCTTGTAGGTCAGGATGTCAAAGCTGTGGCCGTCGTGGATGGGTCCCTCAAGGCGGCCCCATTGATAAAGATCGAAATCATGCCCGGGGCGATTCTCATAGTAGTGGTAGGTCTTTCGGTCCCGTGGATATTTGTGCCAGTTATCCTCGTTGTGCTGCGTGATGGCCCTGTCTCCGTAATCGAAGTCGTAGGAGTTCGCGATGCGGGTGTCGGTGTCCCAGTCAGCGACCTGTTCGCCGTGTTGGATGGGGCCCCACGACGAAATTACCTCGCCGGTGGTGGTTATGCACTTCCCGTCCCACGCTTCAGCGTCGGTCCAGTCGCAGTCTGTACGCTCGTAATCGATGGAGCCCTTGATGTTCACTGGGTAGAAACCCGGCGTCCCATCCACTGACCCCCATCCCGCTTTGAGGCCGTGAGCGGTTTCCTTGTTGTCTGGAAGTTCGTCTCCGCGCTGCGTATCCAGGAAGTCTGCATCGTGGAATTCGGTGGTGATCTTCGCGTCGTCGGGATAGTAGTACCCTCCATCAGCACCGTCGGCTCCACACCAGCCTCGCACCTCGCACTGGTCGTTGATGTCGGAGTCTACACCGATCTGAACGAACCCGATGCCGATGCCCACATCGATAGTCCATTGCGCCTCCTCATCCCCTTCACGAGGGGTCGCCCCTATAGAGTAGATCCGAAGTGGGTTATGCATATCGCCGGCTACGCCAGGGATGTGCACGCGCGTTTGAGATTGACCATGATCTACTGGTGGGCTACCTCCCTGGTGCCACATGAATTGCTGGGCATTCAAGTACTTGAAGAAGCCTTCGTCAATTTCCACCTCATCGAAGCTGCTCTTCCACTTCGTGTTCCGCTCCCATGATGAGAGCACCGACACGAGGTGGTTCTGGTACCCTTCGTGGTCCGTTGTGGTGGGCCCCTCTCCACCGTAGAAGGTGCCACTCAAGGACGAGGAAGTGGAGCTATCCGGTTCGAGGAGACTATCGAGGGTGGATAAGACCGGGTCTGTGATGTTGCTCGCGGAGACGGCGGGGATAATCCCTGGATCTGTGATGTTCTGCGGTAACGTCAGAGGGACCGTCGTGTCGAGGTTGGGTTCTGGAGCTTCGAAGCTCTCGAGGTGGGCGTACGAGGTCCTGTTGACCATCACCGCAGATTCAAGCTCCGAAGCGGCCGTGGAGTTGGGGGACAGGTACGCAACAGCGTTCGTCAAGTCCTCGAAGTAGATGGATACGGTGGCTATCTCGTAGTCTGGATGCCAGATGAGCTTGGTGCGGAACAGGGTAGTCCCGTTGTCTGCGGTCCCCAAGTACTCGTTGTACACGTCGGTCCCCACTGATTGGTTTCCAGTCCGGTTCAGATCGATGGATAGGGACAGGTCAGAGAGTTGGAGCGTCCCCGTTACCCTGTCGGGTCCTATCGTCACGTCGGCTGTAGCATCTCCTTCCTGCTGCCACACGTCTAGATAGTAAACTCCGGTGAGATGCATGCTCGAGTCTGCGGATGCCATCGACAGGGGGACGTATCCGAAAGCGAGAGCGGCCGTACAGATAAATGTCAGCAGAACGCGTCTCTTGCTTAGTGCAGGCATCTGATATCTCCAACCTCCCCGGAAGAACCGACCTGGGGAATGCGGGGCAAGAAGGGCAGAGGTACATCAATTCCCGCAACCATCAACTTACATATTTAATTGTAACTGGGTAATGGATGAGGGGGGTTGGCACACGGCGATGACGACGAGGGTCTTCACCTCCTCAGTTCGATGAAGTAACTTTGAGGACGAAACGAGGGGAATCCATGTGTAGGAAATCAATTGTTCATCCTATATGTGTGCATTTTCGGGCCCCCTCCTCCACCACGACCGCCCCATCCTTCACCACGTGGCGCACGATGTTCTCCCCCAACCGGTACGCGAGGTGCGTGAGCGTGGGCGCATCCAGCACCACGAGGTCCCCGCGCTTCCCCTCCTCGAGGCTCCCCACCTCGTCCTGGCGCCCGCAGCTCGCGGCGGCGTTCACGGTGGCCGCGGTGAGCGCCTCGCTGGGCGTCATGCGCATGCCGTGGCACGCCAGAGCCATGGCGAGGGGCATGCTGGGGCACCAGGTGTTCGGGTTGAAGTCCGTGCCGAGGGCCACGGTGGCACCCCGCTCGAGCATCATGCGCGCGGGAGCGAAGGTCACGTTAAGGGACAGCGCCGTGGCCGGGCAGAGCACCGCCACCACGCCCGCCGCCGCCAGCGCGTCCACGTCCCCCCCGGTGACCTGGAGGAGGTGGTCGGCGCTCGTGGCACCCACCTCCGCGGCGAGTTGGCTCCCGCCGCTTCGGGCGAGCTCGTCCGCGTGCACCTTCACCCCCAACCCCGCGTCCCGCCCCGCCTCCAGGATGCGGCGGCTCTCCTCCACCGTGAACCACCCCTCCTCCGTGAAGACGTCCACGAAGGACGCCAAGGGCGCAAGCTCCGGCGTCCACGCCACCACCTCCTCCACGTACGCCCCGCGGTTCCCCGCCCGCTCCGGCGGCACGTCGTGGGCGGCAAGGAGCGTGACCGCGAGGTCCACGGGATGCTGGGCGTCCACGTCCCCGAGCACCGTGAGGAGCTTGCGCTCGTCCTCCAACGTGAGACCGTACCCGCTCTTCGCCTCCACCGTCGTGGTGCCCTGGAGGAGCATCGTGTCCAACCGCTCCCCGAGGCCGGCGGCGAGCTCCTCCCGGGGCGCATCCCGCGTCGCTTCCACGGTGGCGCCGATGCCGCCACCCCGCTCCGCGACCTCCCGATAGGAGAGGCCCTGGAGCTTCCACGCGAGCTCGTGGCTCCGGTCCCCGGCGAAGACCGGGTGCGTGTGGGCGTCCACGAACCCCGGCACCACGCACCCGCCTCCGGCATCCAGCCGGGGGAGGTCGTCGTGGACGCTCGCCACCTCCTCCGCCGACCCCACCTCCACGATGGTACCCTCCCGGATGGCCACGGCACCCTCCTCCAGGGCGGCGACAGCGGCCATGGCGGAACCCGCTCGGGGGCCCCCGGCGAGGGTCACCACCTGCGCGGTGTTCACCACGAGGAGGTCGCCACCGCTACCCATCCTGGATCCTCCGGGTGAGCCCCGCCAGCACGTGGGCGGTAACGTACGCGGCGGCCCGGGTGCTGCGGGCCCCCTCGTCCAGGCGGGGGGCGAGCTCCACCACATCCACCCCCACCACCGGCACCTCCACCGCGTCCAGGAGGGCGTCCACGAGGTCCAGGAGCTCACCCGTGCTGAGGCCGCCCGGCGTGGGGGCGCTCACCCCGGGGGCGTGGGCCTGGTCCAGCACGTCCAGGTCCACGCTGAGGTACACGCCGTCGGCCTCCAGGGGCTCGAGGATGCGTTGGGCGAGCTCCCGGGGGTCCGCAGCGCGAGCCTCCGCCGCGGGCACGAGGTGCACACCCTCATCCTGCGCGAACTCCGCGTAGTGCGTGCTGGTGGCGTGGTCCCGCACCCCCACCTCTGCGAGGTTCGAGCCCTCCACGAGCCCCTCCCGGAGGAGGCGTCCGAAGCTCGTGCCGCTGTTGGGCTCGCCGTCCGGGGGCACCTCCCGCACGTCCAGGTGCGCATCGAGGTTCACCACCGCGAGGTCCATGGCCTCCGCGTGGGGTCGGACCAGGGGGTAGGTGAGGCTGTGGTCCCCGCCCAGGGCCACGGGCACCGTGGCGTCCTCCCGAAGCGCCGCCACGGTGGCTGACACGAGGTCGTGTACCGCCAGCACACCGTCGGCGTCCTCCACCGGGACGTCGCCAGCATCCCGCACCTGGATGCCGGGGCCCCCGCCGTCGCTGAAGCGCTGGAGCTTGAGCCTCCCCAGGTGCTCCCGGATGGCTCGGGGGCCATGCCGGGCGCCCCTCCGACCGAGGACGGCCCCGTCGAAGGGCACGCCCAAGAGCGCCACCGGTGCGTCCGGGGGGGCCTCCGCCAGGTGTTGCGCCACGAGGTCGTCCCTGGGGTCCGAGGCCTGCACGCGGTTCCAGAGGTGGTTCGGTACGGTGTCCACGCTCACCCCTCCCTCTCCATCATGGGCATCCGGATCCCCTCGCGTTGGGCGATCCCCCGGGCGGTGGCGTACCCGGCGTCGGCGTGACGCACCACGCCGCTCCCGGGGTCGGCGTCGAAGACGCGTTCCGCCCGCTCCTCGGCCTCGTCGCTTCCGTCCAGGACCACGGTCATGCCGGCGTGGATGCTGTACCCCATGCCCACGCCGCCGCCGTGGTGTAGCGCCACGAGGTGGGCGCCGGCGCTGGCGTTGAGGAGCGCGTTGAGCAAGGGCCAATCGGCCACGGCGTCGCTCCCGTCCCGCATGCCCTCGGTCTCGCGGTTGGGGCTGGCGACGCTTCCGCTGTCCAGGTGGTCCCGCGTCACGGCCACGGGTCCGATGGCGCCCTCGCGCACGAGCTCGTTGAAGCGGAGCGCCGCCTCCCGGCGCTCCCCGTACCCGAGCCAGCAGACGCGGGCGGGGAGCCCCTGGAAGGGCACCTGCTCCTGAGCGAGCTGGATCCACCGGTGGAGCGTCGCGTCGTCGGGGAAGAGCTCCAGCACCGC
>CAZDGP010000068.1:0-8664 GCA_964505085.1 uncultured Thermoplasmatales archaeon | reverse complement strand
CCACGATGCAGCCCTGCGCCCGATGCGGCGACCCCGCCGTGACCCTCGTGCGGTACAGCGGCGAGCACCTCTGCGCCCAGCACGTGCAGCGCTTCGTGGAGAAGCGCGTGAAGCGCGAGGTGCGGGAGCAGCTCACGATCCCGCCGGAGGGCGTCACGGTGGCCGTGGGCGTCTCCGGCGGGAAGGACAGCCTCGTGACGCTCACGCTCCTGCACCGCATCTTCGAGCAGGACCCCCGCGTCACCCTCCATGCCCTCAGCGTCGACGAGGGCATCGAGGGGTACCGAAGCGAGAGCCTGGAGCTCGCGCAGACCACATGCGAGGAGCTCGGGGTGCCTCTGCACGTGACGCGCTTCGAGGAGATGACGGGGCTCCCCCAGGACGACCTCGTGACGCTGGATACGAGCGGCCGCACCCCCTGCTCGGTCTGCGGTGTGCTCCGGCGCCGGGGCCTCAACGCTCTGGCGCGGGAGGTGGGCGCCGACGTTCTCGCCACCGGGCACAACCTCGACGACACCGCCCAGAGCATCCTCATGAACCTCCTCCGGGGGGACGTAGAGCGCCTGGCGCGCCTCGCCCCCCACACGAACACCATCGAGGGCCTCGTGCCCCGCATCCAACCTCTCCGGAGCGTCCCCGAGCGGGAGGTGGCGCTCTACGCCCACCTCACGGGCCTCGAGGTGCACGTGGACGAGTGCCCCCACAGCACGCAAGCGTCCCGACGGGTCCACCGGGACCTCCTCCACGAGCTGGAGGACCGCACCCCCGGAACGCGGCACCGCCTCGTGGCCGCCGGCGACCGCATCCGGGACGTGCTCCGGGAGACGCTGCCCCCCGCGGACCTCGACACCTGCCCCACCTGCGGCGAGCCCACGAGCAGCGGCGTCTGCCGCGCGTGCACGCTCCTGTCTGACCTCCGGGAGCGCGCCCGGGACGCAGGTCACGCCGTGCCCGTGGACGGGCCCGCCGCCGGGGTGCCTGAAGAGGTGACGGAGGGGTCCGGTTGAACCTTGAACTCGCCACCTTCGATCTGGACGGGACGCTCATCCGGGAGACGGTGTTCCTGGCGGTGGCCCGCGGGGAGGGGTTGGAGGAGCGGTTCCTCGAGTGGGACGAGGCGTACTTCCGGGGGGACCTCACGCTGGAGGAGTGCTTCCACCTGGAGTTCCAGGAGCTCGTGGGTCTTCCCGTCGCACGGTGCCACCGGCACCTGGCGGAGGCGGACTGGGTCCCCGCCATCCGGGAGGCGGTGACGATGCTCCACGACGCGAACGTGGAGGTGGGGGTGCTCACGGACCAGCCCCGGTTCCTCGCCACGTACCTCGAGCCCCTGGGCTTCGACGCGTTCCTCTGCAGCGACGTGGAGGTGGAGGAGGGCCGCGTCACGGACCGCCTCGCCGCCCGCTTCGACAAGTGGACGACCCTCCACGAGCACCTGGAGGCGGAGGGGGTGGCGCCGGAGGCGGTGGGGCACGTGGGGAACGGCACCAACGACGTGCCCGTGTTCCAGCGTGTGGGCCGGAGCGTCGCCGTGGACCCCGACGAGGCCGCCGTGGCCGAGGCCGCGGACCACGTGCTCGACCCCTTCGCCGACGCCCGGGACGCAGCCCGGGCGCTGCTGGATGAGGGATGAGGAGAGAGGAGAGGGACCCCGGGGGAGGGCCCGGGGGTGGGAACCCATCGGAGCCGATGGGGGTGCGACCGGACCGCGAAGCGGTCCAGGGGTGGTCCCGGAGGAGGGACCCAAGGGGGGGAGGTAGTAAGGGACAGCGGCCGCGCCGCGTTACCGCCGACACCCCGGAGAGGGGTGTGGCCCGCGGAGGGTGTGCATCCCATCCCGCAGCCGGTGTCCCGTACACGTGAGGGGGCGCGCATCCCATCCCAAGGAAGCGCCCCCGTGGTTGGAGGAACGTGCCGGGGTCAACTGACCCAGGGCACGTCCACGTTCTTGGCGCCGTTGTTGGGGCGCTCAGCCTGCTCACGGATCTGGTCGGCCTTCGTCTGGCCGCTGCCCTCACCCTCGCTGCCGAGGGCCTGGGGGCTGCTCACGCCGGTCATGATGGCCATGACGCGGAGCTTGCCCTCGAACTCGGGCACGATGCGGGCACCCCAGATCACGTTGGCCTTGCTGTCCAGCTCGTACGTGAGCGCCTCGGCCACCTGCTCGGCGGACTTGAGGCTCAGGTCGGGGCCGCCGGTCATGTGGACCAGGGCACCGGTGGCGCCGCGGTAGTCCACGTCGAGCAGGGGGTGGTTCAGCGCTTCGTTCACCACCGCGCTGGGGTCGGTGGTCTTGGCCTCGCCGTAGAGCATGACGGCGACGCCGCCGACGCTCATGATGGTCTTCACGTCGGCGTAGTCCAGGTTGATGAGGCTCGGTTGCGTGATGGTCTCGCTGATGCCCTTCACCGTCTCGGCGATGAGCTGGTCCATCACGCTGAAGGCCTGGTCGATGGGGAGGTTGGGCACGTAGTCCAGGAGGCGGTTGTTGTCCAGCACGATGACCGTGTCGGACCGCTCCCGGAGCTCGTCGAGGCCCTCCTCGGCCTTGATGAGGCGTGCGCGCTCCACGTTGAAGGGCGTGCTCACCATGCCGATGACGATGGCGCCCTTGTTCTTGGCGACCTTCGCGACCACGGGCGCGGTGCCGGTGCCGGTGCCGCCGCCCATGCCGGCGGTGACGAAGACGAGGTCGGCACCGTTGAGGATCTCCTCGAGGTGCGCCTGCGCCATCTCCGCCGCGCGCTCGGCCACATCGGGGTAGCCGCCGGCGCCGAGGCCCCGGGTGATGCTCTTCCCGATGAGCAGCTTCTTGTCGGCCTCGATCATGTCGAGGTGCTGCTTGTCCGTGTTGATGGCCACCGTCTCGGCGCCCTTGACACCGATCTGGTGCAGCCGGTTGATGGTGTTGTTCCCAGCTCCGCCGCAACCCACGATGACGATCTTGGGTTCGCCGAAGCTTTCGTACTCAAGCTCTTCTTCCTCTTGCTGGTTCGTCAGCTTCATCGCGTCAGAGACGATCGATTGCATCCCATCACTCCTTTCTGGCCCTTGTCGGACCCAGGTTCCCGGCCGCCCTCGCGGGCGGTCCCTACCGGCATGGCCCCCACGGGGGGTGAACCCCGTCGGGCACCGGCTTGGCCGGCCCCAGGGGGGCGCGACCGTGCATCCCATCGCTTCGGGGGTTGAGGGCGGGGCGGAGAGCCCCGGTGCATCCCATCACAGCGCGTCTGCGTCCACGGACCCGGCGTTCGGCATCCCATCCGAAGTGCGGGAGTCACTGCTGAAGCAGATCGTCCAGGACCGCCTGTTGCTCCTCCAGCTGCTCCTTCAGGTTCTGGAGCTGCTGGTTGCGCGTGTAGGCGTCCTGGATCTTCTCCCGCGCTTCCACGTCCTCTTGGACTTGGTCGGCCCGGCTGCGGATCAGGTCCTTGATGGCTTGGCGGATGGCTTCGCTCCGGTTCGCGAACTCGCCGAGTTCGACGAGCATCTCGACCTGTTCGAGGTCGCTTTCCGGAACCCGAAGCGTTACCCGCTCGTTGTTGGCCATCTCGGATCTCCCCGTTGCGTCATGACGAGCGTCGACCGCCCAGTGCACATCGGGCACACAACCGTCGTCGGTTGCAAGTCGTTGTGCGACAGGTGTCTGACGCTTGTCTGACAATCCCACTGTCGGGTACCCTACAAAAGGTTTTCTATTTGTTCCAGTTGGACATGCTCTTCCGACCCACCACGCGCGTGGCCACCTGCGCGAGTTCCACGGGGGAGCACGCGGGAACCACGGGGCCAAGGTACCATAACGTTGGCGGTTGGTGACCGCCTCGCCATGGACGCACCACCGTCGCACAGGGCGTCTGACACCGCGCTGACATCGGGCAGGCTGTCGGACATGGCGTGCGACGGACGCCCCGCGCCGCGAGGGGGCCCGGGCCGAGGGGATCCGCGGGCCCTCCAGGTTGGTGCCGCGGCGGCCCGTAACGGTTTAATACGGCCGCCCCCTTAGGGGGGTAGCTCGGGACCATCCCGAACCCCCGCTTAGCTCAGACTGGCTAGAGCGGCTGCCTGTAGTGGGACGGTCGGCCTTCAAGCCGATCCGTGCGTTAGAGCGCAGGCCGCAGACAGCAGCAAGTCCCCGGTTCAAATCCGGGAGCGGGGACTTTTCGTAGCGACCAACGGGAGCTGAGGAAAGGCCCCGCGACCGGATTCGAACGTAGTTCAACCGCAAGCTTCGTCCCCTCCTTCTCCGGAAGCTTGCGGCGAGCCCGCGCCCCGGCGGAGCGTGGCTTGGGAGGGGCGCGGGCGTGATCCGGGAGCGGGGACTTTTCCGGAGGAAAAGTCACCGCCACCCGTGCGGCCGCGGCGCTGGGCGCCTCGGCCGTGCGGGTGTGCGGGTCCTCAAACAGACCGACCAACGGGAGCGGAGGAAAGGCCCCGCGACCGGATTCGAACGTAGTTCAACCGCAAGCTTCGTCCCCTCCTTCTCCGGAAGCTTGCGGCGAGCCCGCGTCCCGTAGCGGAGCGGAGGACGCGGGCGGGACCCGGGGGTGGGCCCTGATCCAGACCGGCAGAAGAAACGAGGAAAGCACCGCCTTCGCAACGCCGCAGCTCGAGGGATGTTCGGGGAGGATGGGAAGGAACGAACGGGGCGAGGACCCCGGAACGCTGGGATCTCGTGAGGATCAGCGGGGCGCGGAGGCGCCGATGTGGGGGCGGAGGCCCTTCTCGCGAAGCTCCTCCATCTTGTGCTTGACATCCTTCTTGGCTACCTTCACGGTCTGGATGCCATCGGGGGTGATGAAGTGGATGTTCACGTGGCTCATCGCGTCGCGCCGGTTGGGTTGTCGTCGTGCCATGGTGGGGTCCTCCTAACGCCCCAGCCTGATGCGGGAGCCACCGGCCGGGGGCAGGGCGCGCTATAGTTCCGCCCCCTACATAAGAATGTTTCGGTCGTGGGAGGTTGTCCGTTCCATGGAGGGGAACGCGTCAAGGCGCCAGTTGGAGCTCAGGAGGGGGGTGCCCTTCCCGGCGCCACGCTTCCCACCGGCGGGCACGGCAGGCCTCGAGGTACCGCGTGACAAGGGCGTCCACCCACCCGGCCTCGTCCCGAAGCCCCAGGCCGGTGCCGCTTCCGGCGTTCGCGCGGAGCTGGTGGAGGCCCTGGGCCATCTGGCGCTTGAACCCTGCCTCCTTGCCGCGATGACTGTTCTCGTAGGCTGCCGTCACCAGGATCATGCCCTGGAGGAACTCCGCATCGTCCTGGCGGTCCGCGGCCCGGAGCGCGTGCCACGCGTCCTCCCAAGCCTCGTGGGCGTGCCAGTGACGCCCCGCGTTGAAGTGGTCCGCGCCCTCCCGCAGGAGGTCCGGAACCTCCGCCACGGACACGGGATCATCCCGGGGGTCGTCGTGGTGCGTCCCGCCATCGCCCATGGGTACCGGAGCTACGCCCAGGGCATTGAACGTTCCGCCAGACCCCACCCTGGTTGGGTGGAGATGGATGAGAAGGGAAAGAGAGAGGGGAGAGAGGGGGGGTCGGAGCGGACACGGTACGCGTGCTTACGGGAGCAACACGCCGGTGTCGGCGCTCTGGCCGGCGGGGACGGCCCAGCCGGGTGTGACCTCCACCGTGATGGCGGTGTTGTCACGGGGGCAGTTCGTGCCACCTTCGTCGTAGGCGTCCTGGCTGCAGTCGCCCTCGGCGACGACGCCGCTCTGGGCGTAGTCCACCACGTTGGCGAGCATGTTCCCATCACCGGGCAGGAACTCGGGGAAGACCTGGTCGCTGTGGTCCTCGAGGTACACGGCCACGATGGTGTCGTGGCTGCCGGTGTCGTAGGAGACCGAGGTGGCCGCACGGCCCACGGCGAAGGTCTCCTCGTTCACGAAGAGACCCACGTCGTCGCCAGCGGTGTTGGCGGTGACGCGCAGGTGCACGGGGTCGGTGGGGGCGGGGCGGTCCACGCCACCCTCGCAACCGTCGCCGCCGTCGTTGCTGTCCCAGCCACTGCAGTCACCAAGGGGGTTGACGTAGAGGCCGTTGCCGTCGTTGTCGCCGATCCCGGGATCGGAGTTGCGCGTGTTGGGGTCCTGGCCGTCCCACTGCTCGCCGGAGCAGACGTAGGCCGTGTCCTGACCGAGAACGTCCACGTCACCGCTGGGCTTGATAAGGGGCGCCTTGTCGGTGCCGATGGCCTCCTGTTCGTCCTCACAGTCAGGATGCCGCTCGGACTGTTCGTTCCATACGGTCTTGTCTCCAGGGTCTGCAGCGGTTACGAAGCCCGCGGTCCCAAGCAGGAGCAGGCACGTCACCGCGATGATGATCGTTCGGTTCATGGGTGGGTCAAACCTCCCGTTACGCGCAAGCGCACTGGTGGGACTAAAAAGGTTCTCGTGATACCGTATGCGTTGGCGCCGCACCGCCTAGGACGAGCCGCCGTTGCCGTTCCCGGGGTCCGCCTCGTACCACCGAAGGAGCCCCCGCACCGCCTGGCGTATGACCTCGCCTCGGTTCCGGAAGCCCCACGGGTTCTCCTCGATGAAGGCATCGAGCCGCTCCGCTAGCTCCGGCGGTAGGTTGACGGACACGCCTCCAAGCCCATCCATCGATCTCCGGTATACACGAACCAACATGAACATTTCGGTACCAAATGGTTGCATCCACCCCGAAGCCCCAGGCGGGCATCGGAAACGTGAAGAGGGTTCAGGGACAACGGGGGGTGCGGTCCCCCCCGCAGGTGCCCCCCATGACGCCATGGCAGACCATGATCCTCGACGAACCCGCGCACCACGAGGTCCCCATCCCCCACCATACGCCGGAGGAGCTCGCGACGCTGGGCTTCACCGAGGACCGAGGCGCCCCCAAGGGGCAGGTTGCCGACTTCCGGAAGCCCCTGCCCGACGGACGGGGCCTCCACATCCGCGCCTACAAGGACCGCATGACGATCCACTGGGACCACGTGGACCCCAACGTGAGCAAGCTCGGGCACCTCGTGAAGGATACCCCGTGGCTCGTGGCGGGCGCCGCCGTCGTAGGCATGATCCTGGGCGTGGGCGGCGTGCAACGGTGGCGTCGCTGAGCGCCCTCATGCACCGCCGGCGATGCCCCGCACCGGGTTCATGGTGAAGCAGAAGCGCGCCCCACCCGCGGGTGCGTCCTCCACCCACAGGCGTCCCCCGTGCTTCTCCACGATGCGCTTGCACACAGCCAGGCCCAGGCCGGCCCCGGGCACGTCCCCGGTCCCGGGACCCCGCTGGAAGCGCTCGAAGATGACCTCCCGGAGGTCCTCGGGGACCCCCGGTCCGTCGTCCTCGACCACGACGCGGATGCGGCCCGTGGTCTCCCCCGGGTCCCCCGCGCGGATGCGGACCGTGGGCTCCCGGCCCCCGTAGCGGAGCGCGTTGTCGACGAGGTGCCGGACGAGGATCCGGACCTCCTCCTCCATGGCCATGACCCGCGGGAGCTCCCCCTCCACGGCGACGTGGGCGTTCGTCGCGGCGACGCGGGAGGTGAGGTCCCCCAGCACGTCCTCCACGACCCCCGCCAGGTCCACCGGCGCCATGGAGGAGCCCGCGCGTTCCACGCGGACGATCTGCCGCATCCCCCGAAGGGCACGCTCGGCGGAGCCCACGGCCACATGGGCACCCCTCAGCGCCTGGTTGGCCTCCGGGTCGTCCACCCCAGCCCCCCGCACCCTGGAGAGGTGCTCCCTGGCATCCCGCAAGGGCTCCCGCAACCCATCCACCATGCGTCGTGTCACCTTCTCCATGGACTCGTTCCGGCGCTTGAGCTCCTCCACAGCCTGACCTGCATCTCCGACGCGGTCCTCCGCTACCTCCCGCAGTCGCCGGGCTTCATCCAGCGCATCCTGCAACGCCTCCGCCTGCTCGGCATCCCGCGCACGCAACCGCGCCACCCGCTCCAGGCCCCGCACGCGCTGCCGCTGCACCACGATGCCCAACGCCCCCGCACCCACGAGGAGCAGAGAGAGCGGGACCCACAGGGGGTTGCCGGGGTCCAACGCCACGAAGGTCAGGAGGAACGCCCCCACCGCAGCCAGGGAGGCCAGCAACCACCCCAGGGAGAGGAGCAGCACGCCGGAGCCGAGCGCCGCCAGCACGAGGCCCACCGGCGCCAGCGCCCGCCCCTGCACCACGTGGGAGGCCACCGTGCTCGAGAGCGCCAGCACAACCATGCTGAAGGCCAGCGGATGCCCCCAACCCGCCGGGGTACCACGCCACCGGAGCACGACGAAGAACCCCAGGAAGACCCCACCAAGCGCCAGGAACGCCGCCGGCGCCGGCGCATCCCACGCCACCTCGCGCAGGCCCACGTCCACCCCCCACGTGAGGAGGAAGACCATGGAGAGCACCAGGCTGACGGCGGGTAGGCTCGACGCCACCAGGCGGTCCCGGTACCCGGGCTCCCCCGGCACCACCCCCAGGTCGACCCCGTCCGCGCCCACCGCCTGCGCGGCGACTTCACCACCCCGTTCCACAACACCTGTTCGGGACATCGCCAACCTCAACTCTTGACCCATCCTTCGACCACTCCCCCTTCTAAGGTGTTCGGGTAGGGGAGAAAGGGGAGGGCTCTGAGGCGTCAGGGTCCGGGTTGGGATGTGTTCGGGAGTGGCGGGGACCTATAGGTGGCTATAGGTGGCCGTGGGT
>CAZDGP010000067.1:0-8988 GCA_964505085.1 uncultured Thermoplasmatales archaeon | reverse complement strand
GCTCAGAAGGAGGTGGCGCCCATCGCGGGGGAGATCGATCGGGAGAAGCGGTGGCGCTGGCGGAGGTGAGCCGCGTGTTGGTGGAGGCTGGGATTAAGACGCCGGAGGGGGTCGAGGAGCAGTAGTGGGGGTGGCAGAGGTTTGAATAATCCCAGGGCGTTGTTGAGGTAAGTGGATAGAAAAGAAGGAAAAGGGGGAGAACGGCAGCGGGAGAGGTGGGTGGTTCTCTATGACTCCTCCACGACGATGTCCGCGATGGCAACGCGCCAGTCCCCGTTCTGGTACCGGAACTCGACGGAGCTCGAGACGCTGGAGTCCACCGTGAAGGACCGGGACGCGTACGTGGTGGGATCGCCACGGGTGCACCCAACCTTGTTCAAGGGCGTGGTGAACCCGAAGGAGTCCACGGTGCTCCCATCGAACAACGTGTAAATGTACGCGGTGGCGGTGTTCGTGTCGGCGATGTAACAGTACTTGTACGTCACCGTGATCGGCGCCGTGCCCTGGACGTTCGAGAACGTGATGAACGACCCAGTGTCGCCGTAGGATCCACTGGACTCGATGTTCCCATCGTACTGTGCGATGACGTTACTGCTGCTGCCCCCGTCGTAGTTGATGGAGCCAGGCTCCACCGCCAGCCACGCCACCGTCTCGGTGGCGTGCACATCACACTCGTCGTTACCATCGTACTCACAGTACCGCACGTCCGCACCGCTCGTGGAGACGCCCTTTACCTCGCTGTAGAGCGCCTCCTGGGCACCATTCTCGGTCTGCACCATGGCGACGACCACGGGCGAATTCGAGAAGCTGAAGGACACGGGCTCCCACCCGCTATCCGTCACGCTCACGGTGCCCCAATCGAACGCGCCGCCCTTGCTCGCGGTGCTGGGATCCACCGCCCACCACGCCACCGTCTCGCTCGTGTGCGAGGTATCGCACCCGTCCGTGGTCTCCTGCTCGCAGAACTCCAACGTGAAGCCGGTGGTGGACGTGCTCGTCACCTGCACGTTCTTCGGAGCCTCGGCACCGTTGTCCGTCTGCACCTGCGCGAACACCAGGGGCGTGCTGCTGAAGCTCGACGAGAACGACACCGACTTCGAAACATCGTTGCTGATGCTGAACGTACCCGTCTCCATGCCGCTCACACCGTTCACATCGCCGGGATCAACCGCGACCCACCCGTTCGTCTCCCCATTGTGATAGTCACAACCGTTCGGCAACTCCACCTCACAATGCTGCGTCTCGAACCCGCTCGTACTCACGCCGCGCACATGCGCTTGCGACGGGTCCTGATCCCCGTTCACCGTCTGCGTGGTGGCGAACACCAACGGCGTGGACCCATAGCTCTCGGAGAGGCTCTCCGAGTACCACGTGGCATCCCACATGTCCGTCTGCCGACCCGCCTCACCGAGCGTGCTTGAATCCCCGCCACCGCTGCTGCTTTCCACCGTGACCGAATGTTCATTGGAGTAGAGATCATCGTTGGGGCCACTCCCGTGCGCCTTCATGTAGACGGTGCCCTCGCTCGACGGCGCGGTGATACTGTCGCAAAAGCTATCGGGCGCGGTGCCGGTCTGCGCGTTCGTGAACTGATCGTAGCTCCCACTGGATGTGCCCCAGTGGATGTTCGTGTGGTCGATATCACCATTCCCGTCCACATCCCAGCACACCTGGAAGGTATCGCCCGGCGCCACGCTCGACGGCGCACTCGTGATGGACACGCCGGTGAGGTCGTGGGTGTCTTGCACGTACGCTCGCAGGGAGAACGGGTCTCTCGTCTGCGCGTAATTGTAGACTTTGATGTTCCACGTTCCTGCCCCAGGATTAGTTATGGTACACGTTTCGTCCCCGTCCAAGGACGTCCCCGAGCAGACTTGATTCCCACTTGGATCATAGACGTACAGGTCGCGGTCCACGCCCTTGAGGTCGTTGAGTTCCACCACGAACTCGTCGTACCCGCTCGGTACGTCGAACTTGTACCAGCAATCGAACGTGCTCGTGTAAGGTTCTCCAACGACGGTCGTGTCCTGAGCGGTGGGCCACGCGGAACTTTGGCTCTTCCCGCAGCCCCATAGGTCGTAGTTGAGGGACATGTCCATGTGGCGGATCGGCCACGGCGCGCTCGGGAGGGTTTCCTCCGAACCAAGAGCTGCGTCGGTCCATCGAATCTCGGCGTTGATGTCCGAAGATGTAGCGCTCTTCCAGTGGACGCCTATTCCGCTACTGTCTGAATGATCGATCTCCTCCTCGTATACAACAGCGTGTGCGGGGTTCATGTTCGTTGTCGCTTCACTGCCGCTGACGATATCATCGCCCGTAGCTCCCATGAGAGTCCAATCCGTGTCGGGGGTCTGGGGATTATTCGCGTTATTGCCTAGCCAGTTAATGTGGCCGGAATCGTGCCTCAACTGAACGCACTGATACCAGCCACAGCCATCAGCCCAGCCCGTTCCGGCGTGGGGCGCCCCTAGCGTTGCAACATCCTCGACGCAGAGTGACGACGGAAAGTCCTCGTGCCCTGCATCAACTTGGGCCAACGCGTACCGAATGATATTGCCGCCCATGGAGTGGCCTACTGCCTTCACGCAGTCGTACTCTGTAGCTACCCCCTGCGCCCAGTGGAATGCGATATGCTCGATCGATGTGTCCGAGGTGTGGGACCCACTAGCAACTGCGAACGCGCAGGAACCACCGGCGTGAGCCTCGGTAAAAGTCTGGCCCGCCAAGTGTAAGAAGTGATTACCGTACAGATCAACATGGTGGGTGTAATCGGAGTCACATTCGTAGAATCCCCATCCTGCCATTGGTTCAGACCAACCCCAATCCCCCAAAGCATTGTAGATCTCCTGGTACTCCCCATTTACATCTCTGCCAAAATCGGGTCCTGTTGGGTCTAGGCCGTTGAGGAACATGATCGGCATATCTCGTGATCCGACCTTGACCGTGGACGAGCTTGTCGCGGTGGAGGTCGCGGTCGAGTCAGCCGTGCCAACACCCGGATCCTCAGGCCATTGTTGGGTGAGCATGCCAGCCCTGGGCTCCGAGGAGGCGTTGTACAGCACAATCCGGGAGGTCTCGAACGCGTTCTCCACCGTCCTGCCGTCGACGGTGATGTTGAGTTTACAATGCCCCTCGACTAGGGGCGTGACGTTGAACGAGTACCCAAGCACCTCGCCGTCCGACAGCGCGATGGGTCCCGTGATGTTGTCATCTTGCACCCGCAGGCGAGTCTCGTTGTATCGGTACGTGATTTCGACTGACGAAACCTCGGCCAACCCATAAAGCGTCACGTTCACGGGTGCTGAAACCCCAACTTGAGGGTGGGGAGTGTTCAACCCCACGGTCATCATGACACCGCGTTTCTCGTTGTCAGTCAGGCCCTCCACGCCTGGTGAAGGTGGCAACTTCTCACCCACGGTGACGATCCTGTTGATTGCAGTTGCCGACGAGAGCAGAAGAGGCGTCACAAGGAGCATCGTGATGAGGATGCTCATTCCCTTTGGTTTTCCATCCATAGTTTAATATCTCCCAAATTTCCTGAGGGGGCTGAATCTTCCCTCGGACATATGAAGGCCCAGGTTTTTAATTTGAGTATAAAGAGTAAAATATTAGGAGGGGCTTCATGCTGGACAATGCCCCGGCGACGAGCTACTTCGCCGCACCCGCGTGACCGAGCCTCCAAGAAGCGTGGATGTGGTTGAATCGTGTTGAAGTCCGGACTACGCACCGTAGCCGCGTTCATCATGGTGGTGGCAGGGTCCCTGCTCGGGCACCCCCTCGTGGATCTCCCGACCTTCGAGGGGCGGTTCGTCCTCGCCGGGCTGCTCCTCCTCACAGGCATCATCATCTCCTTCGACTGGCTCCTCCGAACGTGGACCCAGGACCAGCCATGGGACGGGAGAACAACCCGATATGCGACGGTCGCCGCCTTGACGATCGGCATCGCTCTGACAGCCCCCCTTGCAGCGACGGTTCCGCTGCTGCTTTGCTGTTGCTGCGGGCAGCTGGAGGGATCCCGATGAGCAACGAGCGCGGAACCACCGAACTAGGTCCTCAAGCGGTCGCGGCCCGGCGCCTGGGCAAGCTGGCGCTTGCTCTGGTGCTCGCGTGGGTGCTTGCCCTCCCCGTCCTGCACCCCGAGATCGGAACCGCCATCCTTCCGTTGATCGATCCCGACCTGTTGATCTTCCTAACATTCATCGGTGGAAGCGTCATGGCTCTCCCCGTCGCGTTCACGACGCTCCTGGCCGCCTCGCAACCCGTCCAACACCAACACCGCCACAGCTTCGCCCGCAACCTCCGGGTCATGGGCATCGCCGTCTTGGTCCTCCTGGCCCTCTGGACGCTTCCCTTCACTGGCAACATGCTGCTCCTTGGCGGCAACAACATCGTCCCAGCCGTCGTGGCGCTCTCCATACTCTTCACCCTGATCGCGGTACTCTCCCTCACCGGGTTCATCCATACCCGCTGGCAGCACATCCCGCCAGACGCCCGGCCGGGTGCGAAGCTCGCCATCGCGTCCATCGTGTTATCCGCCACAACTCCGATCCTGTTCGTAGTTCTGGTGCTGAACTTTTGAGTGATGTCAGGGACGGATCGTGGCCACCGGGAGACTATGGAGTTTATCACCAAGCTCCTGGGAACATACCGACCACTATGCCAGCATGCTCTGCAAAGTTCATTACCCCATCCACACCCCCACATGTGATGACGGGCCCGAAGCTCCACGTCTAGGGCGGGAGCCTCGAACCGGACGATACCCCCGAAGAGAGGGGCCGGTTCATCCTGCAGGTTTTGAATCTTCATGTAAAACCCGAAGTACCGGGAGGGAGTTCGTGCTGAACAACGCCCGGGTGGCGGGACCGCTTCGCCGCACCAGCATTTGAGGGCCGCCAAGATTGGATGTGTTCGTAACGTGGTAGGATTCGAACGCCGTGTATTCATCGCGTTGCTCATGGTACTGGCGGGGACCACCCTGCACCGTCCCGTCCAGCTCGTGCACTATGAGGGTGATCTGTTCCTAAGCGCGCTGCTCTAACTAGGCGGCATCGTCATCTCCTTCGACTGGCTTCTCGAAGCCTGGGTTGAGGAGAAGCCGTGGGATGAGGGAACGACATGGTACGCGGCGTTGGCCGCTTCCACCGTGGGACTTGCTCTGGCGTCCTTCTTCGCATGGATAACCGCCCTACCGTTCCTTTTCGGGTGAACCCCCATGGGCACGAAGCAGGAGACGACGGGTTCAACCCCTTACGCCGCCGCGGCGCAAAGACTGGCGAACGTGGCAGGCATCTTGGCGCTCGGAGGCGCTCTAGCTTTCGTTGCGTACCTCCTCCGGGTGGAGGTCTTCAGGGTTGGCCTCGTCGCCAGCGCGTTCTCCCTTCCCATCGCGTTCACCGCGCTCATGGTGGCAACGCTTCCAACCGAACGCGATGACCGACGCAGGTTCGCTCGCAACCTCCGGCGCGTGGGGAAGGGAACCCTTATCCTCCTGTTCCTGTGGTTCTCCCTCAGCCATGGTAACGCTCTAATCACTGGCGACCACGGGTTCGTGTTCGACTACGGAGAAGCCCAGGGGGGATTCCTCGTGGTGATGTGGGTCTCCGCAGGCTTCACACTCCTCGCAGCTCTCCTTCTGCCCTGGTTCCTCCCCTCTCGCTGGCAAGACATCCCACCGGATGCCAAGCCGAGTGTCAAGCGCGCCCTCTATGTCATGGCAGCAGCGACGGTTGTGTTCCTTGCCTACGGTTGGTTCCTGACATCGATCCTGACCAACGTGTAGGACAGAGGCCTTCGTGTATGCAGAGCAGGAGTTCCCGAACCGCTGACTGGTCCCTCACTCCAAGCCACCCATAGTTGCTACGGGGCCTCCTTTGCTCCGCTCCGGACGTTCCGAATTACGACCGGACGCTGCGCGCTCGGTCTCTCTCGGAACTTGCAGCGCAAGTTCCTCGACACGCACGCGCCCGGTTAGTTAGGAACTGAGTCTTCTCCGCAGGATCAGCCGTAGGCGGGACCGGCGGCCGTGGATGTGGGTACGTGGCGGCTGCACCCCATGACCTATAGGTGACTATAGGTGGGGGTGCGGGTCATCTCATAGGTTTTGAACTTGCATGTAAAACCCAAAGTACCGGGAGGGAGTTCATGCTGAACAACGCCCGTGCGACGGACCCCTTCGCCGCACCAGCGTTACCGAGCCTCCAAGAAGCGTGGACGTGGTTGAATCGTGTTGAAGTCTGGATGGCGCATTTTAGCCGCGGTCATCATGGTGGGGACTGGGTCCCTTTTGGTGCACAGCGGGACGAGGCCTATCGTAGCCTTCTGGGGGGTACTGCTCCACCTCGGAGGAATAGTCATCGCCTTCGACGGGCTTCTGGGGGTGTGGGCTACGGATCGGCCACGGCAGGTGAGTTCGATCCAGTTCACAGGGTTGTTCGCGTTGTCCATCGGGTTCGCCCTGGCGTCGTTGTTCGCATGGATCATGCCGCTGCTTTTCTTGGGGTGATCTCTCGTGGCCCACGAGCGGAAGAACCTGGAGCAAGAGGAGGAAGCGGCCGGAGCTCGACAACTCGGCACGTTCGCTCTGACCCTGTCACTCACGGGGGTCCTCACCTCCCTCTTGTGGCTCCTTAGCCTCTACGGTCAAGTTGCGCCCTCCGTTGTATCTGATCATACACCCACACTTGCCACCATAGCATTCACAACCAGCGCTGCGGCTCTGCCCATGGCATTCGCCGCACACGTGCTCGCCTCCATTTCCATCGAGCGCGAAGATCGTGGCCGAACCGCACGCTTCCTCCGGCGCCTAGGTGGAGGAGCCCTTGTCCTCCTGTTCCTCTGGTGGCTCGCCTATACTGGCATCGGACTCGTCGCCAATCTGCCGGATGTGGGCAGCCTCTCTTCTGGAGAGGTTCAGATACTCATCATCGTCGTGGCGATGGGTTCCACGATCTTCTTCATGATCGCAGCTTCCTCACTCTCCTGGTTCATCCGAGCCCGCTGGCAAGACATCCCACCGGACGCCAAGCCCGGTGCAACCCGCGCCCTCTATTCCATCGTAGCAGCAACGGGTGTGCTCCTTGCCTTCGGGTTGCTTCTGACCGTCTGGTTCTAACGAACATGGATCGATGGGGATCTTTGCTATCAGAGTGCACAGGCCCCGAGCTGCCGGATGTTTCCCTGTCCTCAGTTGCTTGAAGACCTCTTCCGCTCCACACGGGATTCGTTCTCAGGTGAAGAGAACCACGTGACGTTCCTCGGCGTCGCCGTGGGCACCAGCACCTACGCGGCCACCAACGACCTTGAGGTCCGCATCACGGAGGAGCATCTGCCCCTCATCGCGGAGCGCCCGTGGACGTGGAGATTCCAGATCGCCACCGCGAGGACACCAGGTACACCGTCGACACCGCCGATCGGTGGGGTGTGTCTGGTTGAAGAGTTGGCATTGCGCTCGTGACCGAACCCGGTGGCACCTACCCCTCTCCCCCGGACCGAACCTTCATATCCACCCACCGGGATGCCGCGGGCAGGTCGTGTCATCATGGATCTCCAACATACGGAGGATCAGCAGCTCATCCGCAACATGGTGCGGGAGTTCGCTCAGAAGGAGGTGGCGCCCATCGCGGGGGAGATCGATCGGGAGAAGCGGTGGCCGGCGGAGAACGTGGAGCGCATGGCGGAGCTGGGGCTCCTGGGCATGACGGTGCCGGAGGCGTACGGGGGGAGCGGTGCGGACATGGTGAGCTACGCCATCGCGGTGGAGGAGCTCTCGCGGGTCTGCCCGAGCCACGGGGTCATCTGCAGCGTGAACAACAGCCTGGCGGCGTGGCCTCTCCTGGAGTACGGGACGGAGGAGCAGAAGCAGGAGTTCCTGGTGCCCATGGCGCGGGGGGAGGAGCTGGGGGCGTACGCGTTGAGCGAGCCGTCGGCGGGGTCGGACCCGGCGGGGGGTCGCACGCGGGCGGAGCGGGACGGCGACATGTACGTCCTGAACGGGGACAAGAACTTCATCACGAACGGGGGCCACGCGAGCACGTACATCGTCTTCGCGAAGACGGACCCGGGGGCGAAGCACAAGGGCATGAGCGCCTTCATCGTGACGGAGGACATGGACGGGTTCTCCTGGAGCGAGCCCGAGGAGAAGATGGGGATCCGGGCCGCCCACAGCACGCAGCTCTTCTTCGACGACGTGGAGGTGCCGGTGGAGAACCGCCTGGGGGAGGAGGGTGAGGGCTTCTACATCGCCATGAAGACGCTGGATGGGGGCCGCGTGGGCATCGCGAGTCAAGCTGTGGGCATCGCCCAGGGGTGCCTCGACGCGGCTACGGACTACGCGGGGGAGCGGGAGCAGTTCGGGGAACCCATCGGGAGCTTCCAGGCGATCCAGTTCAAGCTCGCGGACCTCCGCATGCGCACGCAGGCGTCGCGCCTCCTCACGTACGAGGCCGCCGCGGCGAAGGACCGGGGTGAGGACTACGGGCCGAAGGCGGCCATGGCGAAGTGCTACGCCGGGGACACGGCGGTGTGGGCGGCCCGGGAGGCCGTGCAGGTGCACGGCGGCAACGGGTACACGACGGACTACCCGGTGGAGCGCCTCATGCGGGATGCGAAGATCACGCAGATCTACGAGGGCACGAACGAGATCCAGAGGTTGGTCATAGCTAGGGACCAACTCAGATGACCAACCTCTGGATCCTGCCGTGCCGTCATCCGACGGTTCCTTCTGTCTCAGGTCGGTTGACGGTGCGGGCGTGATCCAGCACATCGGCGTGGCTCCGTCGTGCTCCGACGCCGAGGTGCTGGCTTGCCTCGTCATCGCTCGAGACCAACTCAGATGACCGAACGTTGGATTCGGCCGCGGCGCCGCAGGGTTGATGCTTCCCCACGCATCTGGCCACGCCATGATCGACGCCCGGAGCATGCTCCGGTGGAGCGACGAGCTCCACGAGACGTGGTGGCGGGACCTGCAGGAGCTGGACGAGGAGCTTCTGG
>CAZDGP010000066.1:6156-9652 GCA_964505085.1 uncultured Thermoplasmatales archaeon | reverse complement strand
CCCTATAGGTCCCCTCGTTCGTTCGAGATGCTACGAGAAACTTCATGATGCGTCGGGAGAGATAGGACCATGGTGACGCTGTGACCGCCTCCGTGGACGACGCCATCCGCATCCTCACCGAGACCGGGCACCTCTCGGAGGAGGACCTGGACCGCCAGGCCTACCGCGCGCTCCTCCAGCAGCGACCGGACCTCCGCATCGAGTTGGCCGCGGAGCGGTACAAGCGAGAGGAGGTGACGCTGAACCGGGCGGCGGAGATCGCCGGGATATCCTCCGGGGAGATGAAGCGGGCGTTGGAGGACCGGGGGATCGAACTACACCGGGGGTTCATCCCAGATGACGAGCGCGAGGAGCGAGCGCGAAACGCAAGGCCAGATGATTAGATGGCCGTCGTGGACAACAACATCCTGAGCTCGCTCTCCAAGGGGCAAGCTCTCCCCATCCTTCCTCGGTTCTTCGGAAAGTTGATGACCCCGATTGAGGTCGTACAGGAGCTCCGAGAGGATGTCGTGGCCGGGTTACCGTTCGTCGAGGCGGTCGAAGATGTGCTCGCCTTCGAGAGCACCACGGCAGAGCGTTGGCTGGAAGTCATACCAGGCACGGAACCGCGCAACCAAGAACGTGAGAGGTTGCTTCACACATCTCCAGCTCTCGCGGACGCTGACGCCGCTTGTCTCGCCCTTGCGAAAGAACGCGGCACGATGCTCGTCACCGACGACCGGCTCCTCGGGAGAACTGCCGAGCGTTATCATGTGGAGATCATGGATCTTCCCACGTTGCTGCTAGCCTGCGCCAACGAAGGGGTGTTCGATGACCCAGAGGAAGCATTCGTCGTGGTCCGGCGTATCAGGGAGCGGGATCGCTACAGGTTCACCGACCGGTTCTTAGAGCAACTTAGACGGGCGCTGAATCCCGCAAGCTGACGAACGAACCTTCAAGTCCCAACCCCGCGGTAGGTCCCCCGTGCCCCTCACCGTGCGCACCCACGAGGCCCATCCGGACCCCGACCTCCGCACGCGCTTCTTCCACGCGGACGCAGCCAGCGTCTACGAGGCGCTGGCGGCGGCGCTGGAGGAGCACCGCCGCTGGGAGCTCCAGCGCACGGACCCCCAGGAGGCCGGCGGGGAGATCGCCACCGCCGCCCGGCGCCTCCTGCCGCCGGTGCGGGACCACGTGGTGGTGACGGTGGAGCCCCACGGCTCCCTGGCGACGCAGGTGACGGCGTCCCTGGAGCGCTCGGGCTGGGGGAAGCTGCGGTTCATGGCTCGCGACGCCCTGAAGGAGGTCCTGCACCTGGTGGACATGCGGTTCCAGCAGGCGAAGGACTCGCCCCTGAGGACCCAGGGCTACGCGCAGTCGGGCATGCTCGAGGACAGGTGAGTCCTGCGGGTCGGGGTTGGGAGATAGGAGGAGAGGTGGGGGAGGAGGGAGGGCCCCGGTGGCCCCCCCGGATGCATGTTCGCCGGGCTGTGAGGACGCCGGCTGGGCGCCTACACTAGTAGTTGGGGAGGTACGTGTCGAGCTCCCACTGGGTGACGTTCTTGCGGTACCCGTCCCACTCCTTGCTCTTCACCGTGAGGAACTGGCTCAGGATGTGCTCGCCGAGCACCTCGCGGGCGAGGTCGCTGCCCTGGAGCGCGACGAGGGCCTCGCCGAGGTTGCCGGGGAGGTCCCGGATGCCGTAGTCCTCGCGCTCGAGCTTGCTCAGGTTGTAGATGTCCTTCTCCACGGGGCTGGGGGGCACGATACCCTCCTCGATGCCCTTGAGACCCGCCCCGAGCATCACCGCGAACTGCAGGTAGGGGTTGCCGGCGGGGTCGGGGCTCCGGAGCTCCAGGCGGGTGCCCGCGCCGCGGTCGATGGGGACGCGGACCATGGCGGAGCGGTTCTTGTTCGCCCAGCTCACGTAGCAGGGAGCCTCGTAGCCGGGGACGAGGCGCTTGTAGCTGTTCACGGAGCTGTTGAGGATGCCCGTGATCTCCGGCGTGTACTTCAGGATGCCGCCGAGGAACGTGAGGGCGGTCTTGCTGAGCTCCCAGTCCCCCTGGGGGTTGTGGAAGACCGCCTCGCCGTCCTCTCCCATGAGGCTCATGTGCGTGTGCATCCCGCTCCCGTTCTCGGCGGGGATGGGCTTGGGGATGAAGGTGGCGTGGAGGCCCTCCTCGAGGCCCACGACCTTCGTGGCGTACTTGAGCGTCATGACGCGGTCGGCGGTGGTCATGGCGTCGGCGTAGTTGAAGCCGATCTCGTGCTGGCCGGGAGCCACCTCGTGGTGGCTCGCCTCCACGTCGAACCCGAGCTGCTCCAGGTAGAGGAGCACGCGGCGCCGCACCTTCTCACCGAGGTCCGTGGGCGTGAGGTCGAAGTACCCCCCGCGGTCGTGGGGTTCCACCGTGGGGCGACCATCGTCGTCCACCTTGAAGAGGAAGAACTCGCACTCGGGGCCGGTGTTGAAGACGTAGCCCATGTCCGCGGCCTTGTCGAGCATGCGCTGGAGGGCGTACCGTGGGTCGCCCTCGAAGCGGGTGCCGTCGGGGTTGTACACGTCGCAGATGAACCGGGCCGCCGGGGGTCCGTCGCCGTTCTTGCTCCAGGGGAGCACGGCGAAGGTGTCCGGGTCCGGCATGAGGACCATGTCGGACTCCTCGATGGGTGTGTAGCCGGCGACGCTGCTGCCGTCGAACTGCACACCGCCCTCGAGCACCTCCTCTAGGCGCTCCACGGGCACGCTCACGTTCTTCCCTAGACCGGTGATGTCGCTGAACTGAAGCCGGACGAACTTGACGCCGGCCTCCTCCGCTTTCCTGAGCACTTCCTCCTTCGTCGCCATGGGATGGGTTCCTCCACGGTTGGACGGCTCGAGCCCGCGCGGCCGGTCATCCAACCGATTCCATGGAGGGATGTCCATCATTCATAACCCTTTCGGACACCAAGGCGAACGAATGAACGGCAAAGATAAGTAACGGCACGTTGTTCGTTCGCTCCAGGTGCTGAAAGTGGCCGAGGACCTCCCCGACCTGGACGACACGGACCTCCGGATCATCCGGGCGCTGAACGAGAACGCGCGACGCAGCTACCGGGACATCGCCCGGGACCTGGACATCGCGCTGAGCACCGTGAGCGCCCACGTGAAGAAGCTGGAGAAGGCCGACGTCATCCAGGGGTACATCCCCCTGGTGGACCCTACCACCCTCGGGTACGAGCTCACGGTCCTCGTGGGCATCCGCATCGCCCACGGCGCCATCCTGGACGTCCAGGAGAGCATCGCCCAGGACCCCCACACCTACGGCGTGTACGACGTCACGGGCGAGTGGGACAGCATGGTGCTGGCGCGGTTCCGGGACCGCCAGGAGCTCAACACGTTCATCAAGGAGGTGGTGAGCATGGAGCACGTGGAGCGCACGAGCACCCAGATCGTGCTCAACACCATGAAGGAGGAGCACCGCGTGCACGTGCCGGACGCCACCGAGGACGAGGGATAGCGCGAAGGTTCCCG
>CAZDGP010000066.1:0-6056 GCA_964505085.1 uncultured Thermoplasmatales archaeon | reverse complement strand
AGCATGGCGCCGAAGGTGGGGCCCATGCGGGGGAGACCGTGGAGGGTGGCGATGGCCATGCCGGAGGCGTAGAGCCCGTCGTGGACCTTGCCCGTGTGCTCCACCACGAGGTCCTCGCTGGCCTCGGCCCACATGCTGTCGTGGGCGGCGTTGTCGTGACCCGCGTGGGTGTTCTGGGCGTCCACCTGCTCCTTGCTGGAGATGCCGAGGCGGTCGTACCCCTCGACGTTGATGTGGCCGCGCTCATGGAGCTTCGTGATGGCCTCGGCCTGGTGGCCGGTGGCATCGATGACGACCTTGCTCTCGAGGGCGATGGGGTCGACGCAGGTGATCTCCCGGGGCATGGCGTTCACGGGGGTCCAGTTCATGACGACACCGGCGACGCGGCCGCCCTCGCGGACCACGAGGTCGTTGACCTCGGTGACGTTCTGGAAGGTGACGCCGGCGTCGCAGGCGGCCTTGATCAAGCCGGTGGCCGCGTGGGGGCCCTCGGTGATGTAGAGGCCCTCCTCACCCTCCACCGCGTCGTAGGGGACGTCGAGCTCGTCCCAAACCTTCTGCGCGGGGTCGCGGACGGTGAGGGGGTTGAAGAGGAACCCGCCGAGCCAGTACCCGCCGCCGAGGTAGTTCGTGCGCTCCACCACGAGCACCTCCTTGCCAGCGTTGGCGAGCTCCCGGGCCGCCATCAGGCCCGAGGGTCCGCCGCCGACGATGATGACGTCGCTCTCGATGCGCTCCTGGAAGTTCCGGAACCACCGGTTGGCGATGGCCCGGGTAACGTTCGCCTCGCTCGTGGGGGCGAAGAGGGGTCCGCCGTTCGTGCCGTTGCTCGCGCCGTTGCCGCTGGGTGTGGGGGTGCTGTTCCCTTCGGTCATGGTCGTTCCTCGCAGGGGCCATCCCCGTCCCCCTACTTGGGATTACCGGGTACTACTACCTAGTGATAAGAACCTTGTAGGGTCACGCTCCTGCCTGGAACGATCCCATGCCACCGCAGCACCTCACCACCGACGACACCCCCCGGACCACCGGGGGGACCCAGCTCGAGCACGCCCGCAACGGCACCGTCACCCCCGAGATGCGGGCTGTGGCCGAACGCGAGCACCTGGACCCCGCGGAGGTGCGCCGGGAGGTGGCCGCCGGACGCCTCGTCATCCCCGCGAACCACCGCCACCGGGCCACGGGCCTCGACCCCATGGCCATCGGGGCGGTGGCGAGCGTGAAGGTGAACGCCAACCTCGGCGCAAGCCCCCGCACCAGCGACCTCGACGGGGAGGTTGAGAAGCTCGACCACGCGCTCCGATGGGGCGCCGACACCGTCATGGACCTCAGCACGGGCCGGAGCGACCTCGCACGGATCCGCCGCGCGCTCCTCCACCGCAGCCCCGTCCCCGTGGGCACCGTCCCCATCTACGAGGCGCTGGACCGCGCCGGCGGCCAGGTGGCGGAGATCACGCCGAGGATCATGCTCGACACCATCCGGGACCACGCCGAGCAGGGCGTGGACTACATGACGATCCACGCGGGGGTCCTCGCCCGCCACGTGGCCCACACGCAGGACCGCGTCACCGGCATCGTGAGCCGCGGCGGGTCCATCCTCGCGCAGTGGATGGCCGAGACCGGTGAGGAGAACCTCCTCTACACGCACTTCGACGAGATCTGCAGGATCTTCCACGAGCACGACGTCACCTTCAGCCTCGGCGATGGCCTTCGGCCCGGGAGCATCGCTGACAGCAGCGACCTCGCGCAGTTCGCGGAGCTTCGCACCCTGGGCGAGCTCACGGAGCGCGCGTGGGATGCGGGTTGCCAGGTCATGGTGGAGGGCCCCGGCCACGTGCCCCTGGACGAGATCGAGCTGCAGGTGACGAAGCAGAAGGAGATCTGCCACGATGCCCCCTTCTACACCTTGGGCCCCCTGGTCACGGACGTGGCGCCCGGGTACGACCACATGACGAGCATGATCGGCGCCGCCGTCATCGGGTGGCACGGCGCGGACATGCTCTGCTACGTGACGCCGAAGGAGCACTTGGGCCTCCCCACCGCCGAGGACGTGAAGCAGGGCCTCATCGCGTACAAGATCGCCGCCCACGCCGCCGACGTGGCCCGGGGCCGGGAGGAGGCGCGCGCATGGGACGACGCCCTGAGCCGGGCGCGCTTCGCCTTCGACTGGCAGCGCCAACTCGACCTCGCGCTGGACCCGGCGGAGGCCCGGCGCCACCACCAGGAGGGGAACACGTCGGAACAGAACTACGATGCGGAGGGGGCGCGGTACTGCAGCATGTGCGGGCCCGCCCACTGCAGCATGCGCATCACGCAGACCGCCCGAGGCATCGAGGGCGAGGAGCTCCTGGCCTTCGAGGACCCGCGGGACGGTGGCGAGGCCGAGCCCGACGAGGTGAAGCGGAACCAGGGCGCCCGCTACCCGCTTGGTGGGGGGGCGATCCGATAACGTCTCCATCAGGCGGCGACACCCCGGTGGTGCTCACGGTGGCAGGGAGCGACAGCGGCGGCGGCGCCGGTATCCAGGCCGACATCAAGACGCTGGAAGCCCGAGGGGTCTTCGCCGCCAGCGCCCTCACCGCCGTCACCGGTCAGAACACGCGGGGCGTCCACGCCGCCACCACGCTGGATCCCGACCTCGTGCGAGCGCAGGTGGACGCTGTGGTGGAGGACCTCGCGCCCGCCGCGGCGAAGACCGGGATGCTGGGGAACGCGAGCATCGTCGAGGTGGTGGCCGAGGCTCTGCCCACCGACCTGCCCCTGGTGGTGGACCCGGTGATGGTGGCGCAGTCAGGGCACCGCCTCCTGGACGGCGACGCCGAGGAGGTGCTCGCGAGGGAGCTCGCCCCCCGCGCGACGCTCCTCACGCCCAACGTGCCCGAGGCGGAGGCGCTCACGGGGCGCACCATCGAGACCGCGAAGGGGATGGAGCAGGCGCTCCCGGAGCTCCTGGCGCTCGGGTGCGACGCCGTGCTCCTCAAGGGCGGCCACCTGGCTCGGGACGGGGACGCGGCCACGGTGGTGGACCTCCTCCACGACGGCTCGCACGTGCACCGGTTCGAGGCGCCCCGCATCATGACGGACGCCACCCACGGCACCGGGTGCACGCTATCCGCGGCGGTCGCGGCGGAGCTTGCCCGGGGCCAGAACGTGGTGGAGGCCGTGGAGACGGCGCGAGCGCACCTGCGTCGGAGCCTCCGGAACCCCCTGGGCCTCGGGGCCGGAGCGGGGCCCGTGCACCACCTGGCGGAGCTCAGGAACGAGGCCGCGCGAGGCACCACGCTGGAGGCGGTGGAGGCGGCGGCGGCGCGGTTGACGCGCCTGGACCTCGCGCATCTCCTCCCGGAGGTGGGGACGAACCTGGCGCTCGCCACACCCCAGGCCACGGGGCCCGGGGACGTGGCGGGGTTCCGCCAGCGCCTGGTGCCACGCTCGACGCCAGCGGGCGCCGCGGTGGTGGGGGGTGGGGCGGCTTTCGGCGCGAGCCGCCACGTGGCGGACTTCCTGCTGGCGCTCCGCGAGCACGATCCGCGGGTCCGCTGCGCCGTGAACCTGCGCCACGGGGAGGACGTGCTGGAGGCGCTCCGCGAGTTGGACCTGGACGTCTTCACGATCCCGTGGGAGGATGAACCGGAGCACGTGCGCTCCACGGAGGGAGCCACGATGCGTTGGGAAGCTCAGGTGACGATGCAGGGCCGCGAGGCCGCTCCGGACGCGGTGGTGGACCCGGGGCGCTTCGGGAAGGAGGCCATGGTGAAGCTCGTGGGGCCGGACGGGGCGACGGTGGTGGGGCGGGTGCGGGAGCTTGCGGAGGCCACCCGCCCCACGTGAGCCTGCAACACCCGGGTTGCGGGAGCCTGGTCGTTCATACCCCCGCACACCGTTCCGTCTCCGGGAGGGAGGGGGCGCCATCGTAGCCTCCCTGGCAAGCACCTGTCCAGACACGGGCGCCACCCCTCCTCTTCCTTCTCACGCGTCCCGACGGCGGGGCCGCACCCTGAACCTTCAAGCCCCAGGTGCCCGTTGGGGGTCCATGCGCTTCCCCCAGGAGATCGTGGCCGACACCGTGGTCCCCGCCATCCGGTGCCTCCTCGCCCAACGGCTCCACGACCGGGGCTGGAACCAGGACGGCATCGCGGGGACCCTCGGCGTCAGCCAGTCCGCCGTGAGCAAGTACCTCACCGGAGGCTTCACGCCGGACGCGCGCCTCTCGGAGCATCCCCGCCTCCTGGAGACCGTGGACCACGTGGCCGAGGGCCTGGCGGAGGACCGCATCACCCGCGTGCAGGCCCTGGGGGAGCTCATGGCGCTCGTCCGGGCCTTCGAGACGCGCGGACCCATCTGCACCATCCACGAGGAGCGCATGCCCGAGCTCCAGGGCCTCGGTTGCGACCTCTGCATCGACCCCGGCGCCAGCCGCGTGCTGGAGGAGCAGGAGGTGCTCGCCGACGTCCAGCAGGCGGTGCGCCTCCTCACGAGCCACCCCGGCTTCGCCCGCCTCGTCCCCCACGTGGGAAGCAACGTGGCCATGACGCGGCGGGACGCGCGCACCCTCACGGAGGTGGCGGCGGTGCCCGGGGGCCTCGTGGAGATCCAGGGGAGTGTTCGGGCACCCGTGGACGCGGCCTTCGGCGCCTCCCGCCACGTGGCCGAGGTGGCGCTCGCCGTGGTCCAGGTGGACCCGGAGCGCCGGGCCGTGGTGAACGTGGCCACCGGCGACGACGTGCTCGAGGCGCTCACCGAGCAGGGTCTTGGGCTCCTGGAGGTGGCGCCGGAGCACGAGCGCGACCAGGAGACCCTGGCCGCCGCCCTCCAGGAGGCCGGCGGCGTCCCCGACGTCCTCTACCACCGGGGGGGCTTCGGCATCGAACCCATCACGTACATCACGGGCACCACCGCCATGGAGGCCGCCCGCCGCGTGGTGGAGCTTGCCCGGGACCTGCGGGAGCGGTGAACCCCGGGAGCCCTGCGATAACCTATAAGAACGGGAAGTCCTTATGGGGTCCGCGGCGCTGCCACCCCACCGGGTAGGCTCGCCCACCCCACGGTGACCACCCCGCGATGATCCACGTCCTCCTCACGTTCCACACGGAGATCGGGGCGCCGAGCCCCGGCGTGCAGGCCGCCATCCTGCTCCTCCTCGTGGGGCTCAGCGCGTTCTTCAGCGGAAGCGAGGTGGCGCTCGTGAGCCTCAGCCGGGTCCGACGCCGCCAGATGGTGGAGGAGGGCGTCGCAGGTGCGGACCGCCTCGAGGCGCTCTTCGAGCACCCGAACCGCTTCCTCGTCACCATCCTCATCGGGAACAACCTCGTGAACATCGCCTCCGCCAGCATCGCCACGAGCCTGGCCATCGGGCTCTTCGGGAGCACCGGCGTCGGCATCGCCACGGGCGTCATGACGTTCCTCATCCTCACCTTCGGCGAGATCACGCCGAAGGCCTACGCGAGCCTCCACAGCGAACGGTGGAGCCTCATGGCCGCCCCCATCGTGCAGATGCTCCAGCGCGTGCTCTACCCCGCGGTGCTCGGCTACGCGTGGTTCACGAAGTGGGCCTTCGAGATGTTCGGAGCCGACGATGTGGAACCCGAAGCCGCCTTCCGGGACGAGGAGGAGCTCAAGACCCTCATCACCATGGGGCGGGAGGAGGGCATCCTCGAGGAGGAGGAGCGGGAGATGATCCACAGCGTCATCGAGTTCGGGGACACCGTGGCCCGGGAGATCATGGTGCCCCGCACCGACGTGGTGGCCATCCACGCGAACGAGAGCCTCGACACCGCCCGGGAGCTCAGCCTCGAGAGCGGGTTCAGCCGCATCCCCGTGTACGAGGACAACCTCGACGAGGTGGTGGGGGTGGTCTTCGTGAAGGACCTCCTGGACCACATCGTGCAGGGTCACGGGCACCGCACCGTGCGCAGCGCCATGAAGGACCCGTACTTCGTGCCGGAGAGCAAACGCCTCGACGACCTCCTGCGCACCATGCAGGCGAAGCGCGTGCACCTCGCCATCGTGGTGGACGAGTTCGGCGGCACCGACGGCATCATCACCATGGAGGACGTGCT
>CAZDGP010000065.1:0-9790 GCA_964505085.1 uncultured Thermoplasmatales archaeon | reverse complement strand
CCTCCTGGTCGAGACTGTCTGAGTCAGGAGGTTCAGAAGTGGTCCCGGCGGGATTTGAACCCGCGTGACAGGCTCGAAAGGCCCGGATGATTGGCCGGACTACACTACGGGACCGGGTAAGCGCGGAATCCCGTTTCCCCTAATAAACCCATCCCCAGAGGGTGACCACTGGGGGTTCCCACCGTGATCGAGGCCTGGGCGGAGCACCCGTGCGGAACAGCCCTCAACCCTGGACCACCCATGTCCAGAACCCGCCGAAATATGAAACCTTAAGAGGGGTGCAACATGATGCTTGCGTGGTGATGCCTGTGGAGGATCCGACATCGAAGAGCCGTCACGAGGGCCCCGTGGTGTTCCTCGTGAACGAGGTGCTGGGGCGGTACACCGCCGCGGCCACCGCCTACATCGTGTGGACCGTGGCTGCGTTCATCCTGCTGCCGCTCGTGCTTCCCGCGAGCCTCCTCGGGTCCCTGGGGTTCCTCGGGATCCTCGGCATCCTCCTCGTGGGCATGCCCCTCGCCGGCCTCGTCCACGTCCTCGTGGCACCCCCCGCGTCCTAGACCGCGGGACATCACCCGTCCGATCGTCCAGTCCGATCCAGTCCAGGGACCTAACCGTCCACCACGAGGTCCAGCGCCACGTGCTCCTCCCACTGGCTGTACGCCCGCACCACGCGCCGCCTCGCGACCTCCACCCTGTGACCCACAGCCTCCGCGCGCTCCACCAGGTCCTCCACGAGGTCGTCCACCTCCTCCGGCTCCGCGATGACGTGCAGGTGCACCGTGGCCCCCGGCCGCGCCAACGCCAACGCATCCTCCCAGTAGGCCTCCGCGCCGTGGGGCAGGTTCATGATGACGCGGTCCGCCACGCGACCCAGCTCCCGCGCCACCTCCGCGGCATCCCCCTCCACCGCCTCCACCACGTCCCCCACATCGTTCAACGCGATGTTCTCAGCCAGGAGCTCCACGGCCTCCGGGTTGAGGTCCACCGCTACCACGCGCGCCGGCTCCGCCAACCGCGCCATCATCACCGCGAAGGGCCCCACCCCCGCGAAGAGGTCCACCACCACCTCCCCCGGCGTCACCTGGTCCGTGACGCGCTTCCGCTCCGTGGCCAGGCGCGGGCTGAAGTACACGCGCGCGGGGTCCACGCGGAGACGCACCCCATGCTCCCGATGCAGTGTCGTCGTCTCCGGGTCCCCCGCCACCACCTCCAGGTCCCGGACCCGAAGCTCCCCCCGCACGCCACGGTCCACGGCCACGGTGTCCACGGGGTTCGCCGCCAGCAGCGCCTCCGCCACCTCCTCCCGCACCGCATCCAACGCCTCCGGGAGCTTCACGATGAGGACGCGCCCCACGATGTCGAAGCTCGTGGGCAACACCTCCCGCAGGTCCGGGGGCAGGTGCGTGAGGAGGTCCCGGTACGAGTCCGGACCCGTGCCCCGCTCCTCGAAGGACCCCGACACCACCGGGTGTTCAAGCTCCAGGGGCGGGTCCGACCCAGTGAGGGGGAAGAGCAGGTGGGTCCCGTCCCGGCCCACGCGGAGGTCCCCCCGGAGCACACCCGCGTCCACGAGGCGCTGCCGCACCTCCTCCCCCTCCTCCCGGGGCACGCGCACCGCCGGCGCTTCCACGCTCATGGGTCCCGCAGGCGGGTGTCGGGCGAAAGGCTTTCGGTCCCCACGGTGTTCA
Source organism: uncultured Thermoplasmatales archaeon (assembly GCA_964505085.1). Classification (GTDB taxonomy): domain Archaea; phylum Thermoplasmatota; class SW-10-69-26; order JACQPN01; family CAZDGP01; genus CAZDGP01. Next base: position 8,099 of record CAZDGP010000065.1, on the reverse strand, counting down.
GCCGCCGTGCCGCAACTCACCTTCGTGGGCCTGGGCCTCTGGGACGTGGACGACGTGAGCGTCCGGGGCCTCGAGGCCATCCGGAACGCCGACACCGTGCTCGCCGAGTGGTACACGGCCTTCCTCGCTGGCGCCGCCCCCGACGACCTGGAGGACGCCTACGGGCAACCCGTGGAGGTGCTCGACCGCGAGGGCGTGGAGCAGGGCACCCGCGTCCTCGACGCCGCCCGGGAGGGGGATGCGGTCTTCCTCACCGCCGGCGATGCCATGACCGCCACCACCCACGTGGACCTCCGCCTGCAAGCTGAAGCCGAGGGCATCGAGACGCGCGTCGTCCCCGGCGCCAGCGTCGTCACCGCCGTCCCCGGCCTCCTGGGGCTCCAGTCCTACAAGTTCGGCCGCGGCACCACCCTCGTGACCCCCAGAGGCTCCTACTTCCCCACGAGCCCCTACGACGTCGTCGCTCAGAACCTCGAGCGGGGCCTCCACACCCTCGTGCTCCTGGACATCCAGCGGGACGCGGAGCGGTACATGACCGCAAGCGAGGGCGTGGAGCTCCTGCTCCGCATGGAATCCGAGCGCGAAGAGGGCGTCGTCACCGAGGACACCGTCGTAGCAGGCGTCGCCCGCGCCGGAAGCCCGAACCCCACGGCGGCGGCGGGCCCCGCCCGGGAGGTGGCGGGCTTCGACTTCGGGCCACCCCTCCACGCCGTGGTGGTCCCCGGCGAGATGCACTTCCTTGAAGAGCGGGCGCTCCGGGAGCTCACCCACTGGCTCGGGGGGACTGCACCGGACCTCGACGACCTCCGTTAGGGGTGAGGGAGGCCCCGTGGCGCAGGCCTTGGGGGTGGTGAGGATCGTTCACGAACCCTCAAGTAGCCTCCACCAGGCCCCCTCCCCATGGTCCGGCCCCGCACCATCCTGGCAGCGCAGCTCGTGAGCATCGTGGCCGCGGGAGCCATCGCCTGGACGAGCATCACGCAACCGGAGCTCGCCTGGCAGGTGCTCGGCCTCGCTTACATCCTCCTCGGGCTCCTCACCATGGGTGCCGTCTGGCACCACCTGCGCTCCGGGAGCGACGCGCCCCGGTGCCACCGCTGCGGCAACCGCCGCGACCGGTTCCGGAGCCTTCCCTTCTGCCACGCCTGCGGTCACCGCCAGGACCCCGGTCGGTCCCGGGCGTGATCTCCGTCACGCGGCGTCGTCAGCCCACGCCTGCAGGAGGTCGTACCGCGTGATGATGCCCACGGGGTCCGCCCCGTTCACCACCGGCAGGGCGTTGAAGAGCTCCCCCCGCATGATGCCGGCGGCGGTCTGCACGTCCCGCCCCGGGTCCACCGTCGTCACCTCCTTCGTCATCGCCGCCTCCACGAGGCCGTCCACCTCCTCGGCGCGATGGTGGCGCCCGGGCTCCTCCCGGCGACCCCGCACCACGTGGCTGCCCGTGCGCCCCCCAGGCTCGAACCACCGACTGTGGAGGATATCGCTCAACGTGAGGATCCCCACGAGGGTCGCCTGGTCCCGGAGCACCGGCACCTGATGCATCCCGTGGGACCGCATCCGCTCGATGGCGGAGCTCAGGGAGCTGTCGGGGTTCACCGTGATCATCTCCTCCGTCATGAGGCCCTCCACCTTGTAGCGACCCCGAAGCGCCCGGGTCACGTGGTCCAGGACGTCGGTCTCCGTGACGAGGCCCTGGAGCGCACCGGACCCGCTCACCACGGGGATGGCGCTGATGTTCCGCCGCGCCATGGTCCCCACGATGGTGCCCACACCCGCACCGGCCTCCACCGTATGCACCTCGGAGGACATCACATCCCGCACGAAGCGGTCCTGCAGGGGGCTGCGCTTCTCCGGCCGCAGGTCGAAGTCGCTGCTGAAGACGATGTCGGACTTCGTCACGATCCCCAGGACGCCCGCGTCCCCGTCCACCACCGGGAGCTTCGACACGCCCCGGCTCAACATCTCGTGGCGCGCGTGGTACACCGAGTCCTCCTCCCGCACCGCGTACACAGGCGCCGACATGAGGTCATCCGCTTGCAAAATCGATCCCCAACCCCCCTATGGACGGCGCGGTCAATAAAACGTTGCCTGGGAAGGGGGTGGACTGCAACCCACGGGCTACGTATCCGCCACGATCCGCACCACGTCCCGATGCTCCACCTCGTGGTCCGCCCCCACGGCCCGCTTGGTGCGGGCGTCCACGGCGCGGATGAAGCCCTCGCCGAGGTCCGTGTGCACCTGGTACGCGAGCTCCCGCGCCGTGGACCCGCGGGGGAGGAGCAGGGCGTCAGGGAGGACGCGCCCGTCCTTGTCCGTGTAGTGCGTCTCGTCCTCCACGGGGAAGGCCACGATGCGGTCCAGCTCCTCGAACACCGCGTGCTCGAGGACGGGTTGGACGCCGGTGCCGCCGAAGCGCTCCATGACGCGGTTCCGGATGTACTCCAGGCCCTTCCGCTGCTCGTCCCCCAGCGACCCCTCGTCCAGGATGTCGAAGGTCTCGTCCCCGGGCTCGTACGTGATGACGCCGGCCCCGGCGGCCTTCCGAAGCGCGAGCTCGGCGTTGGCGCTCGTCACCACCACCTCCCGGTCCAGGCTCGTGAGGGCCTCCAACTGCTCGTCGGTGGCCTGGTCGGCCTTGTTCGCCGCCACCACGATAGGCTTCGACTCCCCCCGGATGGATCGGGCGAGAGCGAGCTTCTCCTCCTCCGACCAGGAGCGGGGCGCACCGGGGTCGAGCCCCACGCGTTGCACGGCGTGGTGCACGTCGAGCTCCGTGATGCCGAGGCCCGTGAGGCGGTCCGCGAGCGCCGCCTCCACCTTCATGTTCTCCAGCTCGATGGCGCGCGCCACCCGGTCGAAGCCCCGATCTAAGATGCTCGCGATCCAGCGGTCCACCTCGTCCTCCAGGAACGCCAGGTCCTCCCGGGGGTCGTGATGGCCGGGGTCCACGGGCTCGCCCTTCGCGTTGGTGGCGCCGGTGGCGTCCACCACGTGCACCAGCACCTCCGCCATGCTGAGGTCCGAGAGGAACTGGTTCCCCAGGCCCTTCCCCGCGTGGGCCTCGGGCACGAGGCCGGCGACGTCCACGATGTCCACGGGCACGTACCGCGTGCCCTCCACGCAGGGGCCGCGGTTCGGCTCGCAGGCGTCGAGCTCCAACTCCACGTGGGGGCACTCGACGCGCACGTAGGCGACGCCGCGGTTCGCCTCGATGGTGGTGAAGGGGTAGTTGGCGATCTCCGCCGTGGCCTGCGTGGCGGCGGCGAAGAAGGTGGATTTGCCCACGTTGGGCTTCCCGACGAGACCGACCTCCATGATGATCACGATGGGGAGGGGGGTCCTGGGGTTTGAAGGTTGGCCTCGAGGGGGCGATCAAGCCTCGGCGGTGGACGCATCCACCGCATCCGGGGCGGCGGCCTCCCCGTCCATCCCCGGGAGCTCGCACGCCGCCACGAAGCGCCGCGCCCCCAAGGTGACGGCCCAGGCGAGGAGCCACACGTTCGCCACCTGCGCCACGTTGAAGATGGGGAGGTCCGGGTCGCTGATGGCGTACACCACGGGGGCGGCGCCGCTTCCGAAGAGCGCCACCAGCACCGGGTAGAAGGCGGGGGTGCAGCACGCGCAGAAGCTCGTGACCATGCTCACGCCGCCGGCCCCGCCCACGCCGGCGGCACCCCGGCCCGACCACGAGCCCACGGCGGTGGCGATGGCGAGGCCGAAGAGGCCGCTGAGGCCCAGGGCGATGGCGAGGGTGATGGGGGTCACGTACCCCGTGAGGGACGCGGCGGGCCACCAGAAGACGAGCGCGGGCCACATGGCGAGAGGACCGAAGGCCTCGTACGCTTCCAGGTACCCGTTCTCGGCGCCGGCGCCCAGGGCCGCCACCTCGTCGGCGCTGGGCACGAGGACCATGTGGGTGCCGAAGGCGAAGAGCCCCAGGAACGCCAGGGCCGCCACCCCGGCCACCGCCTGGAGGCGGCGGTCGCCCCGGAGCGCGGGCCAGGCCGGTTCGAGAGCGCGAAGCGCCACCCACCACCCCATGGCGAGGGTGCCCAGGATGAGGCCGGCGCTCAGGAGCTGCCACGGCAGGGTCCCCACCGCGCCGGCGGTGGCGCTGAGCCCCGCCGCCACCCACGCCTGACCCAGGACCACCGCGCCCTTCGCCGGCGTGAAGCCCCACCCGTCCCGCGCGCCGGTCCAGACGAGGTACGCGAGGCCGCCCAGGAGCATGGTGAGGGCCGCCGCCAGGGAGAGCACGTCCACGAGGGGGTCCTGCCCGGTGCTGAGGTTGAACCCGTCGTCGGCGCCCAGGTGCGCCTCAGCGGGGCTCGCGGCGAGGGCGAGGAGGAGCGTGATGAGGAGGGGGACGAGGGCGTGGGTTCGCCGCATCACCCGCCGCTAGGGGGGAGGGGGACGTAAGGGTTGCGGGCGCCCCCGCGTCACCGGAAGAGGGCAGAGCCCAAGAGGCACCCAATGGGACCTATAGGTAACTATAGGTGCCTATAGGTTACGGGGGTCTAGGGCCGGAACCACGCCAGGAGCTCGTCCAACGGCCGCGTGTTGATCACATGCTCCGGCGTGAGCCATCCCTTCCTTGCCTGCGTGACGCCCCGGTGCATGGCCTCCATGCCCCGGGGGCTGTGGGCGTCGGTGCTCACCACGAACCGCACGCGGTCCCGGAGCCGATGCACGTCCCGCCACGGCAGGTCCAACCGGTCCGGTTGCGCGTTCACCTCCAACGCCACCCGATGCTCCTGCGCCGCCTCCGCGATGCTCTCCAGGCCCAGCTCGTTCCCGTCCCGTTGGCCCAGGCGCCGGTTCGTGGGATGGGCGATGATGTCCACGGGGTGGTTCCGGATGGCCGAGAGGATGCGCTCCGTCGCGTCGTCCACCCGCGTGTGGAGGCTCGCCACCACGAGGTCCAGCTCCTCGCACATGGCATCGGAGATATCCAGCGACCCGTCCGGCTGGATGTTCGCCTCCACCCCCTGGAGCACCGTGACGCCGTCCACGGCGTCGTTCACCGCGTCCACCTCCAGGCGTTGCTCCCGAAGCGCCGCCTCGTCCGGTCCCCCGGTGACGGTGAGGCTCGGGCCGTGGTCCGTGACGAGGATGTACCCGTACCCCAGGTCCCGGGCCTTCTCCGCCATGGCCTGGACGTCCGTGGCGCCGTCGCTCCACGTCGTGTGCATCTGCAGGTCGCCGCGCATGTCCTCCACCGTGAGGAGGTCCGGCACCCCATGCTCCCGCACGTGCTCGATGACGCCCACGTCCTCCCGCATCTCCGGCGGGATCCACGGGAGCCCCATGGCCTCGTACACGTCCTCCTCCGACGCGCCAGCCACCCGCTCAACGGACGCGGCTCCCCCGTCGCCCGCTTCGCTCCCCGCGACGGTGTCGCCACGCCCGGCGCTCACGCGCTCACCATCCTCCCACAGCCCGTACTCGTTGAGCTTCCGCCCCTCGCGCTTCACCGCGTCCCGGAGCTGCACGTTGTGCTCCTTGCTCCCCGTGAAGTACAGGCGCGCCGCCCCGTACGCCTCCGGCTCCACCACGCGCAGGTCCACCTGCAACCCCGAGGTGAGGAGCCCGCTCGCCTTCGTCCCCCCCGCCTCCCGCACCTCCCGGAGCGCCGGAAGCCCCGTGAAGCCCTCCACCACCGCCTCCGGGTGCTCGGCCTCCGCCAGGAGGTCCAGGTCCCCCACCGTGGGCGCACCCCGCCGGTAGGAGCCCACCACGTCCACCCGCGAGCACGCATCCAGGGCCTCGAGCTCCCGCTGCAGACCCTCCGCCACCGCCTCCACGCGGGAGCGCAGCGTCCGGTCCCGGCCCCGGCGAGCCACCTGGAGGTTCTGCAGGATGGACTCCTGCGTCTTCGGGCCGAAACCCGCCACCTCCTGGATGCGGCCCGTATTCGCCGCCTCCTCCAGGTCCTCCAACGTGGCGATCCCGAGCTCCTCGTGGAGGGTCCTCACGCGCTTCACGCCCAACCCCTGGACGGAGAGCAGCGCCGGCAGGTCCACCGGCACGCTCGCCCGGTGCTCCTCCAGCTTCGAGATCGACCCCGTGTCCAGGTACTCCGTGAGCTTGCTCGAGATGGCCTCCCCCACCCCCGGGATGTCCTGGAGGCGTTCGTCCGCGTGGAGCGCCTCCACGTCCTCCGCGAGCTCCCGGAGCGCCCCTGCCGCCCGCCGGTACGCCTGGGCCTTGTACGGTTCCTCCAGGAGCTCCTCGTACGCCGCCAGCTCCTCCAGGATACCCGCCGCCTCGGCGTTTCGCATGGGAGAGCGAGGTTCGCCGCGGGGGGTAAGGGTTGCGGTGGTGCCAAGCGCAACCTATATGCGTTCGTACACGAACGTACACACCATGTCATCCACCGCGAGCGTGCGCCTCCCCGACGACCTCCTCCGGGAGGTGGAGGAGCTCGCCGCCAGCATGCACGAGGGCCGAAGCGACGTGCTCCGCATGGCCATCCGCGAGGGCGTGAAGCGAAAGCGCATCGAGCATGCCCTGGACCTCTACCGCACCGGGGAGGTGAGCCTCGGGAAGGCCGCCAGCATCGCCGGACGCCCCATCGCGCTCTTCCTCGACGACATGAAGGAGCACGGGGTGCTCTTGAACTACGACGTGGAGGACCTAGAGGACGACATCGCGTGGGCGAGGAACCGATGACGTCCCGCGACCAGGAACCGGAGCGGATGCGCGCCCTCGACGCGCACGCGGAAGCCGATCAGGACCCCGTGGACGGTACGCCCACCGGTGTCCTCGACGCGAGCGTCCTCATCCTCTTCACCCGCGCCGGGCACCTCCACGTGCTCCAGGAGCTCTTCCCCCGGCTGTCCCTCCCGGAGGAGGTGCAGCGCGAGTGCGTGCACGCGAAGCCCCAGCATGACGATGCGCGACGCATCCAGGCGGAGGTGGACGCCGGACGCATCGAGGTGGTGTCGCCTCCGCAGGATGACGCGAGCCAGATCACGACCCTCCACCCGCACCTCGACGGCGGCGAGACCCGCGCCCTCTCCTGGACCTCCGGTCTCCCCCGTGGGACGCTCCTCACCGACGACGGCGCCGCGCGCACCGCAAGCACGCACCACGGCGTCCCCGTGGCAGGATGCCTCGGCGTGCTCCTTGCCGCCTACGATGATGGGGTGCTGCCCGACCGGGGTGCTGTGGCGGAGGCGCTGGCGGGTCTCCTGGATGCGGGGCTCTGGGTGTCGGGTCAGGTGGTGGAGCGGTTCTGGCGCGAGGTGGGTGGGCGACCGTAATCCACCCCCCCTTCCGCAGCTCCTCAGCGCCCACCACGGGTTCGCTGGACGCGGGGACGCGGGACGGATGGAAAGGAAGAAACCCCCCCACCCCGCTTCCCGACCCATGACCGATGGGGCACGCGTCAGCATCGCCACGCGGGACCTCCGCCGGAGCTTCGGCGACACCGTGGCGCTGGACGGTGTCACCTTGACCCTCCACGGTCCCCAGATCATCGGCGTCGCCGGCCCCAACGGCAGCGGTAAGACCACGCTCATCCGGTGCCTCCTGGGGCTCCTCCCCGCCACATCCGGCACGTGCTCGGTGAACGGCACGGCCAGCACGGACCTGGGCTCCCGGGAACGCACCCGCCTGGGGTACATGCCGCAGCACGAGGCGCTCTACCAGGACCTCACCGTGCGGCAGAACCTGATGTTCTTCGCCCGCCTCTACGCTGTGGATGACCAGGACGAGGCCGTGGAGGACGCCTTGAGCTTCGTGGAGCTTGGGGGCCGCGCCGACGACCGCATCGGGACGCTCAGCGGCGGCATGATCCGCCGCGCGAGCCTCGCCTGCGCCCTCGTCCACGACCCCGACGTGCTCTTCCTCGACGAACCCACCGTGGGCCTCGACCCCGAGCTCCGGAGCACGATGTGGGACGGGTTCCGAGCCCGCCGCGACGCCGGCGCCCTCGTCCTCGTGAGCACCCACTACCTCGGAGAAGCCCGGAACTGCGACCGCGTGCTCTTCCTCCGGGACGGCCGCGTCCTCGCCCTGGACACGCCCCAAGCGTTCCTGGAGGACACCGGCACCACGGACCTGGAGGATGCCTTCCTCGCCATGCTCGAGGA
>CAZDGP010000064.1:0-10028 GCA_964505085.1 uncultured Thermoplasmatales archaeon | reverse complement strand
CCAGTGGCGCGCCACCCCCGTGGACCACGGGTACGTGGCCCTCAACTACGACAAGCAGGCGCTGGACGAGGCCGGCCTCGAACCCCCCCAGGACCTCAAGGACCTCACCGAACCCCAGTGGGAGGGGAAGCTCGTGGTGGAGGACCCCCGCACCAGCAGCCCCGGCAACGCCTTCCTCCTCACCACCGTCGCCCGCTTCGGCACCACCGGGGACTACACGTACGAGGACTACTGGCAGGACCTCAAGGCCAACGACGTCCTCGTCTCCCCCGGGTGGAGCACCGCGTACTACACGCACTTCAGCCTCCACGGCGGCGACCGCCCCGTGGTGGTGAGCTACACCTCCAGCCCCGCCTTCGAGCTCTACTACGGGGACGCGAACCTCACCGCACCCCCCAGCGGGAACGTCATCGCACCCCAGACCTCCTGGCACCAGATCGAGTTCGCCGGCATCCTCGCCGGCACCGAGGAACCCGACCTCGCCGAGGCCTTCATCGACCTCCTCGTGAGCACGGAGTTCCAGGCGAGCGTCCCCGGGCAGATGGCCGTCTACCCCGTCCGCGACGACGTCCAACCGCCGGCGTGGTTCAGCGACTGGGCACCCGTCCCCACCGACCCCGCCACCCTCCCCAGCGAGGACGTGGTGGAGAACCAAGGCTCTTATCAGAACACGTGGTTCAGCGTGATGGTGTCGTGACGCCATGAAGACCCGGTGGAGGATCCTCGCAGCGGCCATCCCCGCCCTCTTCCTCACGGCCCTGCTCCTCCACCCCCTCCTCTCCATCATCCAGGTGAGCCTCGGCGATGGCGGCCTCGCCACCGCCCTCACCGCCCTCAAGTCCACCCCCTGGTACCTGGACCGCTTCACCTTCAGCTTCCTCCAGGCCGTGGCGAGCACCGGCCTCACGCTCCTCGTGGGCCTCCCCGTAGCGTACCTCCTGAGCGTCGCCGACGTCCCCGGACGCCGCACCCTCCGGGCCCTCGTCACCGCCCCCTTCGTCCTCCCCCCCATCGTGGTGGCCATGGCGCTCCTGGCGCTCCTGGGGAACCAAGGCTGGGTGAACGACATCGTCACGAGCCTCGGCTACCCCCCCGTGCCCTTCGTGGGCACCCTCGCCGCCATCCTCGTCGCCCACGTCTTCTACAACGTCGCCCTCGTGGTCCGCATCGTGGGGAGCACGTGGGCGCACCTCGACCCCAGCCTCGGCGAGGCCGCCGCCACCCTCGGCGCAGGCCCCCTCACGCGGTTCAGACGCGTCACCCTCCCGCTCCTGGCGGGCCCCATCGCCGCCGCCAGCCTCCTCGTCTTCCTCTTCACCTTCACGAGCTTCGGCATCATCGTGATCCTCGCCAACGAGTTCCAGTACTACACGGTGGAGGCCGCCATCTGGAGCCTCACGAAGGCCTTCCAACTGGACGTTGCCGCCGTCCTCGCCGTCTTCCAGATGCTCTTCACCCTGGCCATCATGGCCGGGTACAGCCTCCTCCAGGAGCGCGGCAGCCACCGTCTCCCCCTCGTGAACAAGGCCCACGTGCGCCCCCTCCCCGGCCCCGGCCGGTGGGTGTTCCTCGCCGTGGGCGGGGCCCTGGCGCTCCTGGTGCTCGCCCCTCTCGTGGCCCTCGTGTTGCGGAGCCTCCAGGTGGGGGACGGGTGGGGCCTCACCCACTACACCACCCTCCTGCAGAGGTCGGGAAGCATCGCCTTCGTGGCGCCCCGCACCGCCCTGGAGAACAGCCTCACGTACGCCGGCATCACCGCCCTCGTCGCCCTCCCCCTGGGGACGCTGGCGGCCCTCGCCCTCAGCCACCAGGACGGGGACGCCAGCGTGAGCCTCATGGACGCCGGCTTCATGCTGCCCCTGGGCGTGAGCACCGTGACCCTGGGCCTGGGCCTCCTCCTCACCTACGGGCGCGAAGCGTTGGACGTGCCCGTGGCCATGGCCCTCATCATCGCCGCCCACGTCCTCATCGCCTACCCCTTCGTCACCCGCATCACCCTCGCCGGCGTCCGGAGCCTCCCCACGGGGTTGCGGGAGGCCGCCCGCACCCTCGGCGCCAGCCCCCTCACGGTGGTGCGGCGCGTGGACCTGCCGCTCCTCGCCCCGAGCCTCGCCGTGGCCGGGGTCTTCGCCTTCGCCGTGAGCATGGGGGAGTTCGGCGCCACCATCATGCTCCGCCGCCCCGAGACCGGCACCCTCCCCGTGGCCATCTTCGAGTCCCTGGGCCGCCCCGGCACCACCTTCCTGGGGCAGGCCCTCGCCATGGCCACCGTGCTCATGCTCGTGAACGTCCTCGCCTTCATCCTCATCGAACGCCTGCGACCCCCCGGGAGCGAGTTCTGATGCCCCCCACCCTCGAGCTCAAGACCGTGACGAAGCGGTACGGAACCACCCTGGCCCTGGACGAGGTCACCCTCCGCGTGGACCCCGGGGAGTTCGTGGCGGTGCTGGGCCCCAGCGGCTGCGGCAAGACCACGCTCCTGCGCGTCATCGCCGGCCTCACCGAACCCACCAGCGGCACGCTGCTTAGCCGCGGGAACCCCCTCACGTCCCCCCCGCACAAGCGCCCCTTCGGCTTCGTCTTCCAGGACGCCACCCTCTTCCCCCACCTCACCGTCGCCGGGAACGTGGGCTTCGGGTTGGACGTCGCCGGCATCCCCGGGGACGCGCGGGAGGACCGCGTGCGGGAGCTCCTGGAGCTCGTGGACCTCCCCGGGTACGGGGCGCGCAGCGTCCACGAGCTAAGCGGCGGCGAGAAGCAACGCGTAGCCCTGGCACGTGCGTTAGCGCCGGGGCCGGACGTGCTCCTCATGGACGAGCCCCTGAGCGCGCTGGATAGGGCGTTGCGCATGCGTCTCCGGCGGGAGGTGCGCGCCCTCCACGAGGAGCTCGACCTCACCACCCTCTACGTCACCCACGACCAGGAGGAAGCGTTGGCCACGGCGGACCGCGTGATCCTCATGCGGGAGGGCCGCATCGTGCAAAGCGGCACCCCCGACACCGTCTTCCGCCAACCCGCCAACGCGTGGGCAGCACGCTTCATGGGCGCAAGCAACACCCTGGAGGGCGTGGTGAAGGGCACCAACCCGCTCCTGGTGGAGACGGCGCTGGGCGTCCTCACCACCCAGGGGGACGTGACCCTCGACGCCCGGGAGGACGTCCGGGCGGGGATGGACGCGTGGGTGCTCGTGCCCCCGGAGGCCCTGCGCGTGACCCGCGGCGACGGTCCCGGAGCCCGGGGACGGGTGCTGGAGGCGCGGCCCCGGGGCACGTCTGTGCGGTTGGCGCTCCAGGTGGGGGACGAGGTGATGGAGGTGGACGCCAGCGCCGGGCAGGAGGTGCACCCAGGGGACGAGGTGCGCGTCATGGTGCACCGCGGGACGCTCCGCGTCATGCCCCGGAAGGGTTAGAGCGCTTCGTTCCGCATGCTGAGCACCGCGAGCACACCCTCCGAGACCGTGACCTCCGCCACGGGATCCGTCACGACGTTGCTCGTGCCGTAGGGGTCCCGCGCGCCCATGGTGGCATCCGCGAGGTTCCACCGGAACCCCGCAAGGTGGACGCCCCGGGCCTCCCCGCCCAGGGGGAGGATGCTCACGGTGTCACCCACCGCATCCTCCAGGACCACGGGATGGGTGGCGGTGGCGAGGTGCGTCCGCGCCGTAGCCCCCCACGCGTCCACCCGCACGCCCTCCAGGGCGAGGCGCGCCAGGAGCATGTGGTTCGCCAGCACCATGTCCACGCGACCCCCCTCCACGCCCGTCACCGTCACGTGCGTGGCCCCCCGGTCCCGGGCAAGGGATAACGCGAGCCACCCGTCCACGTCCCGCTTCGCCCTCGGGTGCGGTTGAACCTCCACATCGTGGTCCCGGCACCACGCCAGCGTCCCCTCCGGGATGGCGTCGAGGTCCCCCACGAGGACGTCCGGCGGGTGCTCCCACGCGTGGAGGAAGCGGGCGGCCCCGTCGGCCGCCACCACCGTGGCGTCCCCCAGGAGCTCCCGAGCCTCCTCCGGGGGCGGGTCGCCGTCGAGGAGCACGAGGAACCGCGTCATGGCGCCGTGAAGGGACCGTCGTGGCAAGGGTTTATCGCTCCCGTTGGGCATCCCGCGGCCCATGACGCGACCCGTGGCCCTGGTGGGCGCCGGCCACACGCCCTTCGGCACCAGCACCGACCCCAGCACGCACCTCTTCACGCGCGCCCTCCGCGAGGCCGTCACCAATGTGGACGCGGGCCTCGATACGGGGACCGTGGACGAGGCGTACGTGGGGAGCCTCAGCTTCGGCGGCGGCCAACTCGGGAACCACGCCGCCATGATGACCACCATGGCCGGTCTCGAGGGCGTGCCCGCACGCCGCGTGGAGAACGCCTGCGCCAGCGGCGGGTACGCCCTCCGGGACGCCGTGGCCGCCGTGGAGAGCGGCCGGGCCGACATCGTGGTGGCGGGAGGCATCGAGCGCATGAACGACCTCACACCCCACCACCAACGGTACTGGCTCGGTGTGAGCGGCGACACCATGTGGGAGCGCCTCGCCGGCGTCACCTTCCCCGGCGTCTACGCCCTCATGGCCCAGCGCCACATGCACGAGCACGGCACCACCAGCGAGCACCTTGGCGCCGTGAGCGTGAAGAACCACCGTAACGGCGCGTTGAACCCGAAGGCCCAGTTCCAGAAGGAGCTCTCGCCGGAGCGCGTGCGGGATGCGCCCGTGGTGGCCGACCCGCTGCGCCTCTTCGACTGCTGCGGCACCACCGACGGCGCCGCCGTCGTGATCGTGGCCGCCGGCGACGTGGCACGGGGGTTGACCGACACGCCCGTGTGGGTGCGGGGGAGCGGTGCCGCAAGCGATGAACTGGCGGTGCACGACCGCCCGAGCCTCACCACGCTCCAAGCGACGCGCACCGCGGGCGAGCAGGCCATGACGCAGGCCGGGATCACGCCGGAGGACGTGGACGTGGCCGAGGTGCACGACTGCTTCACCATCGCCGAGATCCTCGCGGTGGAGGACCTGGGGTTCACCGCGAAGGGTAACGGCGGACCCTGGACCGCCAGTGGAGCAAGCGCGCGGGATGGCGAGGTGGCGGTGAACCCCAGCGGCGGGTTGAAGGCCAAGGGCCACCCCCTGGGCGCCACGGGGGTGGCGCAGGCCGTGGAGGTGTACCACCAGCTCCGCGGTGAAGCAGGGGAGCGCCAGGTCCCTAACGCGGAGGTGGGGTTGACGCATAACGTCGGCGGAAGCGGTGCCACGTGCGCTGTCCATGTCTTCGGTCGGGAGGTGGCCTAGGTGGTGGGCATCGCGGCGGCGGGCTGGAGCCTGCCCCACCTCCACGTGACGGCCGCGGAGGTGGCGAAGGTGTGGGGGCGCTTCGGCACCCGCGGCGTGGAACGCGTGGGCGTGGCGGCCTTCGACCAGGACGCCGTCACCCTCGCCGTGGACGCCGGGAAGGACGCGGTGGACGCATGGGGCGGTGACCGGGAGGACGTGAACCTCCTCGTGCTCGCCACCGGTGACACCGACGCGCAGGCTGCCACCACCGTGGCGGAAGCCCTCGGGTTGAGCGGTGTCGGGCCCGAGACGCTCCGCGGCGGCGCCGCCGCCGGCGTCCAAGCCCTGGACCGCGCCCGGGACCACGTGAACTCCACGGGGCTTCCCGCCATCGTGGTGGCAAGCGATGCGCTCCAGGGGCGCCCCGACGACCCCAGCACCCACGGGTTGGGCGCCGGCGCCGCCGCCCTCCTCCTCCACCCCGACGCGGAGGCACACGTGGGCGAGGTGGTGACGGACCACCGGGAGAGCCCCGGCGCCGAACTCGAAGATGCTCACGGGTTCCGGCAACGCACCAGCCTCTCGGACCGGAGCCAGCAGGCGCTCACCGCGTGCCTCGACCGCATCCACCCCGCACCCCGCGATGCCCCGTGGGTGGCAGCTCGACCCAATCGCGCCCTCCGGGGTCACGTGGAGGGCGAGCTCGTGAACGTGACGCGGAGGCTCGGGGAGGTGCCCGCCGCCGATGCCCTCCTCCCCCTCGCGGAGGCTCTGCAGCACGGGGAGGGCCCGGTCCTCGTGGCAGGTGCAGGCCACGGCGTCGCCGCCGCCACCACCGTGACCCCCCAGGCCCCCGTGCCCGGGGCAGGCGGGGTGCTGGAAGCGTTGGAGGCGAGTACCGAGGTGCCGTACCACCGGTTCCTGCGGGAGCGGGAGCTCCTGCCGCCCCACCCCCCCGAACGGGAGCAGCCCATGGGGGCGTACGTGAGCCTGCCGGACCACCTGGCGACCCTCGGGTCCCGCTACCGCCTCGAGGCTGCGCGATGCGAGGGGTGCGACGCCGTGGCCTTCCCGCCCCGGCCCACGTGCCAGGTGTGCGGCGGCCACGACCACACCCCCCTGGAGCTCCCGGGCACCGGCACCGTGTACAGCACCACCGCCATCGGTCGCGGCGGCGCCCCCAGCGAGTTCAGCCGCGAGCAATCCATGACCGGCGCCTACGCCGTGGCCGTCGTGGAGCTCGATGGGCCCGGCGACGGACCCGATCACGGGTTGCGCGTTGTGGCGCGCCTCACCGACCGGGACCCCACCGGTTGGAGCATCGGCGACGACGTGGAGAGCGTGCTCCGGAAGCTCTACGCCCAGGAGGGCGTCACACGGTACGGCCTCAAGTTCCGCCCACGATCCTGAGGTTCGATGGGGGGCTGCGGTGGGTAGTTTCACCTCCCTCCCGCCTGCAGGTTGACGAGGGTGCCCGGGGTCTAGTCAAGCATGCAGCGTGACCCCTACGTGCGCCTCGTCACCACCCTGGGCCCCCTGGAGGTGCCCCAGCACGTCACCGACCGCCTCACCACCCTCGCCCGGGAGACCGACCGCACCCCCGAGGAGGTGGCAAGCGTCGTCCTCGAGCACGCCCTCCGCCAGGGCCTCCCCGGCGTCTTCGCCAGCCTCCAAGCCCGCAAGTGACCCCCACGCGGAGCCCCCAGGCCCACCCCAAGCCCCGCCCCACGTACAGGAACCTTTAACTTCCAGGTGCCAGTTGATGGGCCGCCCCCCGAGGGCACCACCCGCACGCAGGGGTAGCCAAGTGGCCAGGCGGGGGACTGCAGATCCTCACACGCGAGTTCAAATCTCGCCCCCTGCTCTCGACCACCTCGCTCGGTCGCAGGCTCCCTCCCTCGGCGGCCGAGGCCTTCGCTTCGCTACGGCTCTCGCTCCTGCTGGGTCCGATCTCGCCTAGGATAGGTCCGTCCTCTCACACGCGCGTTCGGAACGCGCCCCCGGATGTTCTTCGCTGCGTATGATCAAAGGGTGCCTTACGGGGAGCGAGGGTGAGAAGAAGAACGCCGAACCCCGCGGCACCGCGCAAAGAAGGTTGGTGGGAGGCGTGGCATGGGTGCGCGATGCCGTGGACCCAGAGGGCCCGGGGGTTCGGCGTTGACGGTGATCGCCTGCACGGAGGCTGAGGTGCGGTGGACGCACCCGACTACATGCCGGGCACGTCGTCTTCTTGCAGCTCGACGTCGAAGCGCATGTCACTGACCCCAAGAGGGTCGCGCACACGCTGCTCCACAGCCTGGAACGCCGCACCGGCGTAAGGCAGGGAGCGAGCACGACGCAAGGAAGCGCCGGCCCACGCATCGAGCGGGTGTGGGAGGCTTGGCACGGCAATCACCACTCCCCACAGGTCACCCGGTCCCTATTCAATGCATCTGCGGACGGGACACGAAAAACCCATGTACCCTAAGGAGCCATCCCGAAGGATGAGGACGAACCCGAATGGCGGACCTCGAGATGGAGAACCTCTTCTTCGAGCTCTCCCACACCAACCGGTTGGGGCTCCTGCAACGGTTGCGTGACGGTGGGAACAACCTCACGAGCCTCGCCAAGGCGGAGGACGTGAGCCCCCAGGAGGCCAGCCGCCACCTCAGCCGGTTGCAGGATGCGGGGCTGGTGGCGAAGGAGGGAAGCGGCGCCTACGCCCTCACGAGCCTCGGCCGCAGCGTCGTCGACACCTTCGACACGTACCGCCTCCTCGTGAACCAACACGGGTACTTCAAGAACCACGACCTCGGGTTCCTCCCCGTGGAGTTCCGCAAGAGCATCGGCGTCCTCGACGAGGCCGAGCTCCTGGACCGCAACGTCCGCGTCGTCCGCGAGGTGAAGCTCCTCCTGGAGGAAGCGAAGACCTTCATCTTCACCCTCGCCCCCAGCGCCTTCGACTTCGGGTACCCCATCGTCGCCGAGAAATCCCGCAACGAGGTGCCCTACCGCACCGTCTTCGAACGCGCCTACGCCGAGAGCGACTTCCACCGCGACCTCGTGCGCGACCACAACTTCGACCTCCGGTACGTCCAAACCAGCGTCCTCGACGACCTCCGCTTCTGGCTCGTCATGAACGAAACCCGCGCCCTCGTGGGGTTCTTCTTCCCCGACGGCGCCGAGGACATCAGCCACGGGTTCCTCGGAGACACCGAGGGCTTCTACGCGTGGTGCCGCCACCTCTTCGACCACTACTGGCACCGCGCCGACCGGTTGTGACCCGAGTCCCCCCGGTGTTGGAACGTATCGCTGCACACCATCTTGAGCGTCGGATCCCGCACGGTCACGATGTGCTGAACCCGAAGGTTCCGAAGTCCCTGTCGTAGGTGAACGCCCGCTCGATCCCCAACCGTTCCATCACCGCGAAGCTCGTGGCGTCCACGTAGGAGAAGGCGTGGTCATCGTAGGTTCGGATGATCTCCGCGGCGCGGGTCTCGTCATCCTGCGTCACCCTCACGATGGGGAAGGTGTGCTCCAGAAGCCATCTCCTTCCCACAGTGGGGTTCAGCCGGGACAGGATGAGGCCGTGGGCTTCAGCGAGGATGAAGTTCGTGATGAGCAACCGTTCCCGCTCCTCTCTGGCTTCCCTTAGGCGGCGAAGGGCATCCTCATGGTGCGCGTCCCGTCGGTTGAGAACCCCCACGATAGCGGAGGTGTCCACGAGAAGAGGCAGGTCACTCACCCGATTCGGGGTCGAGATACCGGTCGTGGTGCTCAGCCAGGTCCGAAGGTCCCTCGCCAGCACCCGCCATGGACAAGAGCCCCTCCCCCGACCAGGGTTCCCCGTCGCCTTGGTGGTCCTCGAGGAGCTGTTGGAGGAGCCGCTTCGCCGCCTCCGTGTCCTCGTCGCGGAGACGGTCCACGAGCTTGTGGAGCTCTCGTTTGGACGCTGTCATCTGGACCACCGGGTGTTCACCTCCTTGGACGTGAAGCAGGAAAAGCGTTCCGGTGAGCTTCCCGGTCGCACATCAATCAACCCCAGCTTCCCCCGCCTCCACAAGCAGAGGCTCCGTCGTGGTCCGGCCCAGGAGGTGGGCGTGAGCTTCGAGGACGCGGTCGAGGTCCTGGAGCGTCTCCAGCACCTCACGTCCGCGGTCCGTGAGCTCCAGGGCGATGCGGATCCGGTTGTCCTCGAACTCCGCGTCCTCCGCCGCGCGCTGGTGGATGAGGGCGAACTGAGCGAGGCGCCGCGTGATGCGCTTGAACGTCTTCGGGTCGATACCCGCCTTTTGCTGTACCCGCGTGTAGGGTCGGGGTGAGCGCGCGCCGAGGATGTAGAGCACGCGCTTGGCCTCAGGCCGCGAGAAGGTGTAGGTCAGCGGGTTGTCCGTATGGCGCATCGATGACATTATGTCATGTTCATGGGTCATAAGCATTGCCGTTGGCTCCCGTCGTACGGATGACCCCTGGAGGACGGGGAGGTAGAGAAGGTGATGATGAGGGGGTAGCGAAGCTACCGCGGGGGGTGAGCGCGAGCTCATTCGGCTATCCCGCGTTGTGGAACCCTATCCAGCATGCTTCGACCTGACGTGCACCTCGCCTGCCTCCGGGTGCTACGCACCCATCGTCGGCTCGGACACGTGGAAGCGCTCACTCGCTGTGAGCGGCTTCCACGTGCTCGATGAGCCCCTCGAAGCTCCCCGCGTCCTCCCCGCAGGCGCACCGCCACGGCTCCTCGTGCTCCTCCCGCCGATGCTCCTTGAACGGTTCCTCCCCGTGG
>CAZDGP010000063.1:0-10254 GCA_964505085.1 uncultured Thermoplasmatales archaeon | reverse complement strand
TCCGGCATCCGCCGCGAAACCCAGCGTAGCCTGCGGAACGCTCTCCTTCACGACCAGCGGAACCCCGATGCCCACCATGCACCGACGTGGGTTCGGGGTCGCCGCGTAGGAACCTGACGACGCGCGTGTCGTCGGTTCGCCCCCGCGGGTGACCCCCATGCACGAACACCAAGCCAGCGAGCTCTCCGCATGTCCCGCAAGCACCCACGTGAGCCACGGTGAGGCCACGCCCCGAGGCAGCGTGGGATCCATCCTGCGGGAGGCCCTCGCCTCGCGGTTGTTCCTCATGACGACGCTGGCCGCCGCCACGGGGCAGATGAGCGCCCTCGCCGCCGAGGGCCTCTTGGCGCACCCCGCGGTGGCCCTCACGGTGGGGCTCACGGTGGTGGCGGGTGTCGGCGCCTTCGTCACCGCCCTGGAGGAGGCGAGCCTCCGCACCAAGCGGGGGCGCCGCGTCTTCGCCGCCACGGCGGCCCTCAGCATCCTCGTGAACGTGGCCGCCGCCGGCGCCGGCGTCGCCCTGGGTGCTCTCGTTGGCATGGAGCACCTGCGCGTCTTCGCCGCCCTCGCGTTGGGTGCGGTGGCGTGGGAGGTCACCATGGCGAGCGACCTGCGCCTCCCCCGGGGTGTGCCCGTGCCCGCCGCCCTCGTGGTCCTGGGCGTCATCGTCGAGGTCGTGGTCTAGCATGGGCTGGAGCGTCGTCGGCGGCGCGTTGGCGGCGGCCCTCGTGGGGTGGGTGGCCATCGCGGGGTTCGCGTGGGTGGGGCGCAACCACCTCGCCCTCGCACCCCTCAGGGTCTTCGGCGGCCTGAGCCTGGCCGCTGTGGCCCTCGCCCTCGGGGGGTTGCCGGTGCCGTGGGTGCTGCCCGTGGGGCTCCTGGCGGTGGGCCTCGTGGCGGGGTTCGCGTGGCCCCACGGCAACGTGGATTAACCGTGCCTGGCGCCCAAGCGCGCCAAGGCGCCCGTGAGCACCCTCACCGCCTCCAGGACCTCCTGGACCTCGACGTGCTCGTGGGGTGTGTGGTCCATCCGGCTGTCGCCGGGACCGTACGCCACCGCCGGCACGCCGAGGGCGGGGGCGAGGACGTTGAGGTCGCTGGTGCCGGTCTTGCGCACGAGGCGCGGGCGCCGACCCCCCTCGCGGATGCTCCCGAGGAACGCGCGCACCAGGGGGTTCCGCCGGTCCCCCAGCACCGGTTCCTCCGCCCCCGTCACGCGGAGGTCCCCATCCCCTGCGTGCTCCTTCAGGTGCCTCAGGAGCTCGTCCGTGGGGAAGCCGGGGGGCGTGCGCACGTTCCCCGTAAGCCACGCCTCCACCTGGTTCCCCGCGTGGTCCGTCTGCAGCTCCTGGAGCACGGGGCTCGCGGTGAAGAAGAGGCTCTCGCCCTCGTGCCCCGCGCAGAACGAGCGCACTTGCTCCCAGTACGCGTGGACGCGGTCCGCGGGCGTGGAGTGGGGGGTGCCCCCGTGCCGGGGTGCGTCGCCCACGGTGTACGTGAAGCGGACGCACCCGCGGTACCCGAGGGTGATGCCCCGGGCGCCGCTGGGTTCCCCGACGATGACGTGGTCCGCGTCCACGGACGTGGCGAGGTGGCGGGCGCCGTGGCTCGTGGTCTCCTCGTCGGGCACCGCCGCGAGCTCCAGGGTGAGGTCCTGGCTCCCGCGGTGACGGTGCATGGCGGCGACGAAGCACGCGAGGGGGCCCTTGGCGTCGACGCTGCCGCGCCCGTGGAGCACCCCGTCCCTCAACCGGGCCTCGGGGCCGCCGGGCACGGTGTCGAGGTGCCCGCAGAGGAGCACGCGCACGGGACCGGACCCGGTGGTGGCGCGGACGTTCCCCGCGTCGTCCACCCGCGGGGTGAGCCCGAGATCCTGCAGCTCGTCCACGAGGAAGGCGCGCGCCGCCTCCACGTTCCCGCTGGGGCTCGGATGCTCCACGAGGCCCTGGAGGAGCCGCACCGCAGCCTCATCGTTCACTGCACCGCCTCCATGAGGGCGCCTGCGGTGGCTTCCACCACGGTGTCCACCTCCGCCTCCGTGATGATGAGGGGTGGGAGGTACCGGAGGACGGTGGCGCCGCTCGTGAGGGGGAGCACCCCCCGCCTCGCGAGGCCCCCCACCACGGGGCCGGCGCGCACCCGGAGCTCGAGCCCCACCATGAGGCCCGGGCCCCGCACCTCCCGCACCGCCCGGTGGTCCAAGGCGGTGAGCCCCCTAGTGAGGCGCTTCCCCAAGCGCTCCGCGCGTCGCGGAAGGTCCTCCTCCACGAGCACGTCCAGGGCGGCGCTGGCGGCGGCGCACGCGAGGGGGTTGCCGCCGAAGGTGGACCCGTGGCTGCGCGCAGGCAGGGTCGAGACCTCCTCCCGGAGCAGCGTGGCGCCCATGGGGAAGCCGCCGGCGAGGCTCTTGGCGAGGCACAGCACGTCGGGTACGACGTCCTCGTGGTCCACGGCGAAGACGCGTCCCGTGCGCCCGAGACCCGTCTGCACCTCGTCTGCGATAAGGAGCGCGCCGGCGTCCTCCGTGATCTCCCGCGCCGCCCGCAGGTACCCGGGGGGTGGGACCCGGACGCCAGCTTCACCCTGCACGGGTTCGAGGACCACGGCGGCGGTGTCCTCGGTCACGGCCTCGTTCAACGCGTCCTCGTCGCCGAAGGCCACGTGGGATACGCCGGGGACGAGGGGTTGGAAGGGCTCCCGGTACGGGGGCTTCCCGGTGACGCTGAGGGCGCCGAGGCTCCGTCCGTGGAACCCGTTGCGGCACGCCACGAGGCCCTCGCGTCCCGTGTGGCCGCGGGCGAACTTGAGCGCGGCCTCCACGGCCTCGGTGCCGCTGTTCGTGAGGAACGCGTGGTCCAGGTCCCCGGGGGCGAGGTTCGTGAGCTTGCGCAGGAGCTCCACGCGTTGGCTGTTGCCCACGTTCTGCCCCGCGAACCACAGGGTCCCGCTCTGCTCCCGAAGCGCCTCCAGGAGGCGGGGGTGGGCGTGGCCGAGGTTGGCAGCTCCGAAGCTCGCACCGCAGTCCAGGTACGCGTTCCCGTCGGCATCCCACAGCGTGCACCCCTCGCCCCGTTCGATGGCGATGGGGCGCTTGGGCACGACGCCGGGGTCGTGCCGGGCCTCGGCCTTGAGCACCTCCTCGTTCGATGGCATCAGTGCATCACCTCCGGGGCGGGGGGCTCCAGCACCGTGCCGCCACCCTTGAGGGCGCGCGTGAGGGGTTGGTCGCGGTTCGCGGTGGCCACCACCACGCGGTCCACGCCGCCCTCGAGGGCCTCCCGGGCGGCCAGGAGCTTCTTCCGGAAGCGGCCCCGCGCGAGCGTCATAGCCTCCTCCCAACCACCGGGCCCAACGTGCTCCACGAGGCTCCCGGGGTCCTCCACGTCCCGGAGGAGACCGGGGACGTCGGTGAGGAGCACCAGGGTGTCCGCCCCCAGGGCGCCCGCGACGGTGGCGGCGGCGCGGTCGGCGTCGGCGTTGGCGAGGCTCCCGTCGTGGCAGAGCATGGGGAGCCCCACCACGGGGGGGTGCCCGCTGGCGTGGAGCGCATGGAGCAACGGGGTGTTGACCTCCGTGACGCGTCCGGTGTGGTCGCCCCGGAGCACGCGCTTCCGGCCGCCGTCGGTGCGGACCTTGATCACGGGCTTGCGGGGGCCCGTGAGGAGGGCGCCGCTGGCGCCGGTGAGGCCCACCGCGTCCACGCCTCGAGCCTGGAGCTCCTGCACGAGGTGCGTGTTCAGGTGGGTGCTTGCCATGGTGAACGCCTCGAGGGTGGCCTCGTCCGTGAACCGGCTCACGTGGCCGCTGACGCTGGTGACGAACCGCGGCGGGTGGCCCAAGCGCTCCCCCAACCGCGTGGCGGGGTCGCTTGCCCCGTGCACGAGCACCCAGTCGGTCCTCGTGGCGAGGTCGTCCAAGAGGTGCGCGGTGTCCACGTGGGCGTTGCCTCCGATCTTGACTACCAGCATCTTGGGTTCACCTCAGATGGGGTGGAGGGCCGGAAGCTCGAGGCCCAGGGTCTCGGGCCAGCCCTGCACGGCGTTCATGGATTGGACGGCGGCGCCGGCGGCGCCCTTCCCGAGGTTGTCCAGGGCGGCGAGGAGCACCACGCGGTCGCTCCGGGGGTCCCGGTGGAACCCCACGTCGCACCGGTTCGTGCCCGTGAGGACACGGGGGTCGGGGTGGCGGTGGCCGCCCCGCTTGCGCTTCACGATGTCCAGGAACGGTTCGTCCCTGATCCGCTCGCGGTGCAGGCGCCAGAGGTCCCGCTCGGTGACGTCGTCGGGGACGCGGGCGTGGCACGCGGCGCTGATGCCGCGCACGAGCTCCACGGCGGTGCACGTGAGGTCCACGGGGAGCCCCGTCTCCTGCTCCACCTCGGCGGTGTGCCGGTGCATGGTGGGGGCGTAGGGGCGCACCGCGCGGCTGCGCTCGGGGTGGTGCGTGCCCGGTCCCGGCGCGTGGCCGGCGGCGCTGCTTCCCACCTTGGCGTCCACCACCACGGGGCCCTCCACGAGGCCCGCCTCCGCGAGGGGCGTGAGAGCGAGGATGGCGGTGGTGGCGATGCACCCGGGTCCGCTCACGAGGCGCGCGCCCCGCATCTGGTCCCGGTGGAGCTCCGGCACGCCGTACACGGCCTCCTCCAGGAGGTGGGGCGCGGTGTGCTCCCGGTCGTACCACGTGGGGTACGCGGCGGGGTCGCGGAGGCGGAAGTCGCTGCTCATGTCCACCACGTGCCCCGCCGCATCCAACCACGCGGTCATGCGCGTCATGGCTTCGCCGTGGGGTACGGCCGTGAAGAGCACGTCGAGGTCCGCGTCCAGGGCGGCGTCGTGGGGCGCGTACCGGAGCTCCGTGACGCCCCGCAGGTGCGGGTGGTTCCGCGTCACGGCGCGCTTCGCCCATCGGTCGCTCGTGGCGAGCACCACGTCGGTGCGGGGGTGGTGGTGGAGGAGCCGCAGCAGCTCGCCGCCGGCGTACCCGCTGGCGCCCACCACGCCCACGCGGAGGTCCGCGCTCATGTGCGCGCCACCTCCATGACGTGCTCCACCACGTGACCGGGGATGTCGACGCCGGTGGGTTCCACGCTGTTCTTGAACTCCATGCCGTGGTTCACCTCGTGCACCGTGAGGCTCCCGTCGGGGGTCTCCATGAGGTCCATGGCGAGGACGCCACCTCCGATGGCGTGGGACGCGTCCATGCAGATGGCGCGGAGCGCCTTCGTCACGGGGTGGTTCGCGGCGGTGCCGCCCTGGGCGGTGTTCGTGATCCAGTGGTGGGGGTTCTCCCGGCGGATCGCCGCCACCACGTGCCCGTCCACGACGAAGGCCCGGAGGTCCCGCTGGGGCTTCTCCACGTACTCCTGCAGGTAGAGGACCCCGTGCTGGGGTCCGCCGAGGACGCGCTTGTGCTCCAGGATGGTGCGAGCCTGCTCCCTCGATCCCACCCTCGCGAGGAGGCGCCCCCAGGAACCCACCACGGGCTTGATGACCGCGGGGTAACCCATGTCGTCCAGGGCGTCCAGCGCCGCGTCGGGCGTGAACGCGACGCGGGTGCGGGGCGTGGGCACGCCCGCTTGGGCGAGGCGTTGGCTGGTGGCGGCCTTGTCCCCGCACACCTCCACCACGGGGCTGGGGTTCACCACGGGGATGCCGTGGGCCTCGAGGCCCCGGGTGGCGTGGAGGGTGCGGTGGAGGCTGAGGGAGCGCACGAGCACGGCGTCCACATCGAGGTCCGGGGGCTCGTGCACGTCGAGGGTGAGGCGGCGCACGTCCACCTGCTCCATCTCCACGCCGCGCGCCTCGGCGGCCTCGAGCAGCATCTTCTCGTCCAGGCGTACGCGGTCGTGCAGGAGGGCGATCCTCATGATGTCAGCTCCTTCGCGTGGTGTGGGTGATGGTGCGGGTTCCAGCGCTTCGTGTGGCGGCCACGGGCGCTCATTCGCCCCAGTCCTCGGCCACCTCGGGCGCGAGGTCCAGCTCCACGGGGTCGAGGTTCACGACCTCGAGCTCGGCGGCGCAGTCGGGGCAGTCCAGGATCTCCCCCATGAGGGGGTCGTTCAGGTTCGGGGTCAGGTCGTACGCGCATTCGATGCACTGCGTCATGTTCGGCAACTCCTGCGGGCTCGGGGCCCGCTTAGAAGGATTTGAGGACGAGGTGGCTGCGGGTGGACCGCACGCCAGGGAGGTGTCGGATGGCTTCCACGGCGTCGTCGAGGCCGCGGGTGGAGGCGGCGTCCACGAAGGCCACGATGTCCACCTCGCCGCTGGTCTCCCAGGCGTGGCGCACGTCGTCGAGGGCGGCCACGGTCTGGGTGATCTTGCTGGTGGTGGTGTCGGTGTCCACCTCCACGTCCACGAGGGCTTGCACGAGGCCCTCGCGCACCTCGATGGTGAAGCGGTGGATGACGCCTGTGTCGCGGAGGCGCTGGGTGCGGGAGCGGACGGTGGCCTCGCTCACACCGAGCGCCTCGGCGAGCTCGACGTTGGTGCGCCGGGCGTCCTCCCGGAGCAGGCGGATGAGGCCACGGTCCACGTCGTCCACGTTCTTCACCACCTTCCCCACGATAATCGTTGGATAATGCGTCCAAGTGCCCGATTATCGCAGGGACAGGGCGCCATACGTGGGCCCCTATTTGTAGTTTCCCCGTGGCTGGCGGTGGGGATGGGGGCGGGACCCCCCACCAACCTATAGGCGACTATAGGTCCCTATAGGTGCGTGGTGGGTTCCGCCATCTTCTTACCCCGCCACCCCCCTCCCCCATCCACCATGCGCCGCACGAAGATCCTCGCCACCCTCGGACCCGCGACCTCGACCGCAGCGCGCATCCGGGAGCTCGCGGACGCGGGGATGGACGCGGCGCGCGTGAACTTCAGCCACGGCACCCGCGAGGAGCAGGAGGCCCTCGTGGGAGCGGTGCGCACCGTCGCCGAGGAGACGGGGAAGCACCTGCCCGTGGTGCAGGATATCCAGGGCCCGAAGATCCGCGTGGGTGACCTCCCAAGCGGCGAGATGGAGCTGGAGGAGGGCGGGACCGTGGTGCTCGTGCCGGGGGAGCGCGGCGACGACGCGAACGTGGTCCCCATCACGTACGACGGTCTCGCAAGCGACGTGGGCCCCGGCGACCGCGTCCTCATGGACGACGGTGTCTTCGAACTTCACGTGACGGAGGTCCAGGGACGGGAGGTCCACGCGGAGGTCATCTACGGGGGGACGCTCCTGGAGCACAAGGGCGTGAACCTCCCCGGCGTGCCCCTCTCCGTGAAGCCCGTGCAGGAGAAGGACCGCGTGGACCTCGCGGTGGGGCAGGAGCTGGGTGTGGACATGGTGGCCGCGAGCTTCGTGCGCTCCGCCGCCGACATCGCGGTGGTGCGCAGCCACGTAAGCGACGACACCCTCGTCATCGCGAAGGTGGAGCGCCGGGAGGCCCTGGACAACATCCAGGAGGTGGTGGACGCGTCGGACATGGTGCTCATCGCGCGGGGGGACCTGGGCGTGGAGCTGCCGCCGGAGGAGGTGCCGGTGGTGCAGAAGGAGCTGCTGGAGCTGTGCAACCGCCGGGGCGTCCCCGTCATCACGGCCACGCAGATGCTTGAGAGCATGATCCACAGCCCCCGTCCCACGCGGGCCGAGGCGAGCGACGTGGCCAACGCCATCTTCGACGGCACCGGCGCCATCATGCTCTCGGGGGAGACCGCCACCGGGGACTACCCCGTGCGGTCGGTGGAGACCATGGCGCGCATCGCGGAGCGGGCGGAGCGGAAGCACTACGGGGAGGAGTGGACGCCGGCTCGCCGCGAGGCCCTCACGCAGGCCACGGTGGAGGACGCCATCGCCCACGCCGGCACCACGGTGGCGGAGGACCTGGACGTGGACGCCATCATCACGCCCACCGAGAGCGGGTCCACGGCGAAGCGCGTGAGCAAGTACCGCCCCCTCACACCCATCGTGGCGGTGACGCCCAACCCCCGCACGGCGCGGCAGGTGGGGCTCCTGTGGGGTGTCACGGGGTTGCTGGCGAAGCGGGAGGTGGACTCGGAGCACGAGCTCCTGGCGGAGGCGGAGCAGCTCGTGCTGGAATCAGGTCATGGGGAGCTCGGGGGCACCGTCGTCATAACGTCGGGCCAGGTGGGTCGTCCGGGCACCACCGACCGCCTCCGGGTGGCGCAACTGGGGGAGCTCGCCGAGGGTGCGTAGGGCCGAACCCGCGAAAGTACTTAAGGTCGTGGAGGATAACGGTCCCTGGAGCTGGTCATCATGCCCATCCCCCTCGTGCTTGGCGTCATGGGAACCACCGAATGGGCCGTCATCGGCGGCATCATCGTGCTCCTCTTCGGTGCATCGAAGCTTCCGCAGCTTGCCCGCAGCATGGGTCTCGCCCAGAAGGAGTACCATCAGGCGAAGCAGGAAGCCGAGGAGGAGATCCGCCGCGCCGAGGACACGGCCTCGGCCACGGGCGGCGAGGACCTCGAGCAGGCGGCGGAGGCCCTCGGCATCGACACCGAGGGCAAGACCCCGGAGGAGCTGCGGGAGGCCATCCGGGACCGCACGAACGACGCCTGAAGCCGCTCAGGCTTCCACGGGTTCCTTCTCCGCTGCGCTGTCGCCGCTCTTGTCAGCGTGAGCTTGCTCCTCCAACCACATCTCCACGTCCATGGCGGCCTTGCACCCGCTGCCGGCGGCGGTGACCGCCTGCTGGTAGCGGTGGTCGAAGACGTCGCCGCTCACGAAGACGCCGTCGATGTTCGTGAACGTGGTCTCGTGACCCTTCTTCACCACGTACCCCCGGGGGTCCAACTCCAGGCCGGAGCCCTCGAGGAACCCCGTGTTGGGCACGTGACCGATGGCGAGGAAGACCCCCTGGCAGTCCAGCGTGAACTCCTCCACGCCGCTGGCGTCGGGGTCCGCGAGGTCCTCCACGAGCTCCTTGGGCTTCCCCTCGGGGTGGCGGATCAAGCGCACGCCCGAGACCTTCTCCTCCCCCAGGACCTCCACGACCTCGGTGTTCCACAGGAACTCGATCTTCTCGTGGTCGCGGGCGCGCTCCTGCATGATCTTGCTCGCGCGGAGCTCGTCCCGGCGGTGCACCACCGTGACCTTGCTCGCGAACTTCGTGAGGAAGAGCGCCTCCTCCATGGCGGTGTCGCCGCCGCCGATGACGACGACGTGGTCGTCCTTGAAGAAGAACCCGTCGCAGGTGGCGCAGGCGCTCACCCCGTGGCCGCGGAGCCGCTGCTCGGAGTCGATGCCGAGCCACCGCGCGCTGGACCCGGTGGCGATGATGACGCTGCGGGTCTCGAACGTCTCGTCCTCCACCACGACCTCGTGGGGGCCCCCGTCGCGGAGGGTGATGTCGGTGGCGTCCTTCTCGATGAACTCCGTGCCGAAGCGCTCCGCCTGCTCGCGGAACTTCTCGATGAGCTCCGGACCCTGGATGCCCTCGGGGAACCCGGGGTAGTTCTCCACGTCCGTGGTGATCATGAGCTGCCCCCCGGACTCGTACCCCGCGATGCAGAGGGGGTCGAGGTCCGCCCGGGCCGCGTAGATGGCGGCGGTGAGTCCGGCACAGCCGGAACCGATGATGATGACGTCGCGCATGGGCCTCGCTCGTGGATGCCCGAGGCTCCCATAAAGGTTCTCGCTAACCCACGGGGAACCGTGTCACGCGGGGGGTCCAGCCCGCTGCTTCACCAACCGTGGAGCCGTCTCCTGCACGTTGAAGTACACGAGCACGAGCGCCAGGAGGCTGAGGAGCGCGCCCACGATGAAGGGTGCGATGAAGCCGTACCTGATGAAGTAGCCGCTTACGAGGGGGCCGAAGGCGAGGCCCAACCCGAAGCCCATGGTGAGGACGCTGAGCTTCGTGCCGGACTCGCCCCGGCGCGCCATATCGCCGGCGACGCTGAGGGCGGGGGCGAAGACCATGGCGCCGGCGACGCCCTGCATGAGGCGCGCGGCCACGAGGCCCCAGCTCGTGGTGACGAGTCCCTGCACGAGGGTGGCGGGAGCGAGGAAGAGGAGCCCCCAGAGGATGAAGGGGCGGCGCCCCCACTTGTCGCTGGCGCGGCCCACGGGCGCCTGGAAGAGCACCTGGGGCACGAGGAACGCCGCGAACTGCACCCCGAACATCGTGGGGCCCTGGGCGAGGCGCGCGTTCACCTGGTTCTCGATGGCGCTGAGGAGCGCGATGGCCACCGCCATGAAGAGCGTGGCGAGACCCACCGTGAAGACGGCGTCGAGGCCCCCGTCGGGGTC
>CAZDGP010000062.1:2358-10396 GCA_964505085.1 uncultured Thermoplasmatales archaeon | reverse complement strand
CCCGGGGCCGGGAGCGCCTCCGCTGGCGGGCCGTGGTAGGAGGAAGCGGGGTGGAGAAGGGGGTGGAAGGTACGGGATGAGCCCGGGTCCGGGACCTACTCGGCCTTGGGCGCCGCGGGGCGTTCCATCCGGCTCACGATGTTGTTCAGGCGGTTCCCTACGCGGGCGGGTTCGCTCGTGTCCGAGTTGCTGATGTACTCGGCGAGCACCTTGCCAAGGACGAAGATGGCCTTCTTGTGGTCGCTCTTGGACCGGTGCACGTGGATGGGGCTGATACCCAGGTCCTCGTACTGGCGGAACGGTCCCTCGTCCTTTTCGGTCACCTGTTGCGTTTCCACGTAGTCCTTGATCTGGCACAGCAACGTGTGCATCTGGATTAGTTCGTCCTTGTGCATCCGGATCCCCTCCGACATCCAACGCAACGACGGAGAAACGCTTAAGCTTTATCGTAAACACGGTGGCTACCGGAGCAAGGGCGAAGCTGCATCGGGGGCAGGAGGGGGGGAGAAGAGCGACCCGAACGCACGTTGCTACCCGGGTCGAAGTTCGTCGTCGTTCTAGGATCGGGGATGTCCAACGCGGCGGTTCGGGACGCATCCGCCCCACCGCCGAGGGCCGGGCCCCGGGTCGCTGACGACCCCCGCCCGGCGCATCCGCGCCGCGGCGGCGGCCGTCGCAACCCTCCGCTTCACTCCAGGTCGCTCCGCGTGATGACCCCACCGCGTCAGGATGCCCCGCGTCGAACGGGCTGGCGCCCGTCCTTCCGCGTGGCACCCTGCGCGGTCTCGTGACCGCTCACGACCTCATTCGAGGTCGCTGCGCGTGATCACTTCGACCGCGTCCGGCCGCTTCGTGATGTTCCCCGTTTTGACACCGACGAGGGTGCCGATGCTCTTGTCCGCGGCGATGTCGAGCAGGCGCTGGGTGACGACGCCGTCGAAGACCACCGTGTCCACGCTGCCCTCGTCCTTCGTCTTCAGCGTGTCCGCGAGCTCCCGCACGGCGATGTTGTCGCCCAGTTGCTCGCGGCCCTCGTCCAGGAGCACCGCCTGCAGCTTGCCGCTGAGCTCGTCGAGGAGGTTCAGGAACCGGGTGTCCCGGTCGCCGCCACCCTTCGTCTGCTGCTTGGGCTTAGCCTGCTTCTGTTGCTTCTGCTGCTGACGCTGCCCGCCGCCACCGTTGCCGTTGCCCGACCCCGAGCCGGAGCTCTTCGACTTGGGCTTGGACTTGGGCTTCTGCTTCTGCTTCTGGCGCTGCCCTCCACCGGACCCGCTGCCGCCGGTGTCGACGTCGTACATCTCGAGGAACTGCTCGGCAGGCATCTTGTTCCGGAGGGACTTCATGATCTGCTTCTGCGTGAGCTCCTCCACCTCCGCGTTGTCGGGGGCGCGGGCGACGAAGTCGATCTCGCTCGTCTGCAGCATCTCCTTCACGATGAGCTCGCCGCCGCGGTCCCCGTCCACGAAGGCCGTGGCCACGCGCTCCTTCGTGAGGTCGCGGACGGTGCCGGGGATGTCCGTTCCCTCCACCGCGATGGCGTTCTTGATGCCGTACTTCAGGAGGTTCAGCACGTCGTTGCGACCCTCCACCACGATGATGCTGTCGCTCCCCTTCACGTTGGGGCCGGCGGGGAGGTTGTCGGACCCGTAGCGCACGATCTCCTCCACGCGCACGGTCTGCCGCACCGTCTCGGTGATGTCGGCGCTGTCGTCCTTGCTCTCCTCGATGATGTCGTGGAGGAGCTCCTTCGCACGGTCGATGACCTTCTGGCGCTTGGAGGTGCGCACATCGTCGATCAACGTGACCTTGATGCGGGCGTTGCAGGGGCCCACGCGGTCGATGCTCTCCAGGGCCGACCCGAGGATGGCGGTCTCCACCTTGTCGAGGCTGGAGGGCAGGGTGATGCTGCCCTCGCTCTTGCCCTTGCTGGAGGAGACCTCCACCTCGATGCGGCCGATGCGACCGCTCTTCTGGAGGTCGCGGAGGTCGAGCTCGTTGCCCAGGAGGCCCTCGGTCTGGCCGAAGATGGCGCCCACGACGTCGGGTTTCTCCACGACGCCGTCGGCCTCCAGGCTGGCTTCGATCATGTACTTCGTGGTACTGGGATCAAGATCCATGGTGATTCACGCTCGGTGGCCTGAGAACAGCGCACGTCCCCGCTTGAGGCCGTGCTCTCGGAGGGCCCCGAGGCTGTCGGGGGCCCCGACGAGGGGCCTGCAGGGTCGTCCCGCGGAGGCGGGAGCAGGTGCTTCTGGGAACCGGACGAGGCGTCCGGTGGTGAACCGCGGGAGCGCCGCGGCGTGATGGGAAGCAGTGAGGGGGGAGTGCACTGGGTTCAGTGCCGAGAGCCACAGCACGATGCTCTTCCTTAAACGTTCCGTTCACCGGAACGCGGGTCACCTCCTCAGGGGAGGCCGGAGCCGTTCCCGACACCCACCACATCCCGGAGGTTCCTGAGGTACGTGTCCATACCCTCCACGTCGCTGATGTCCTTCCGGGTGAGGCGGGCGAGCTCACGCCTGTACTCCGTGTTGGCCGTCACCTGGTTCGCGTCGAGACCCTCCTTGAGGAGGCGCGTGAGCTGGCCGCCGGTGCGGTCCCAGTCCATGAGGACGATAGCCTCGTCGTGGTCCCGGCCGATGGTCTCGCAGAGGGCGAAGACGCTGCCGCCGTGGTTCACCTTGATGATGGTGCCGCCGAGACCCAGGTTGCGGAGCGCCTTCTGGTCCTTCGGGCCCTCCACGATGACGGGGATGGACTCGTTGGCATCCCGGAGCCGCTCCAGCAGGTCCTCCACCTGCTCGAGGCGCTCGCGGTCCTCGGTGGGGTTCATGGTGGTTCCTACAACGCATCGCCCAGGCGGTCCGCCACGGTCCCCAGGGACGCACCCCGGAGGAGCAGGGTCTTGCGCCGCCCGGTGGCACCCTGCACGATGGAGACAGCGCGGGGGTCCACGTCGAAGAACCCCGCCACGAGCTCCGTGAGCTCCCGGTTCGCCGCCCCGTCCTGCGGAGGTGAGCGCACCCGGGCCTCCACGCGCTCCCGCCAGGGGTTGTACCCGCTGGGGAAGCTGGCGTCCTGGGCTCCCGGGGACACGTCGAGGTCCAGGAAGACCCCATCGTCGGATCCCCGGAGGGCCTGGCGGGCCGTCATGGGCACTCCCACGTATGGGGCTCCTCCGCCATCAAGGTTGCCCGGCGCGCGTCAGGGGGCGCCCGCGGGGGTGCCCTCGTCCTCCTCCGGACCCTCGTCCCCCGCGCGTTCGGCGAGCTGCCAGTCCGCTCCCTCGCTCAGCTGACCGCCGAACTCGTCCAGGGACAGGGGCGAGCGGAACCAGTGGGTGCGCTGGGGGAAGGGGATGTTCACGCCGTGCTCGCGGAAGAGCTCATCGATGCGCTCCCGGACCTCCGCCCCGATGCGCCATCGCTCCCGGGCGTCGGTGATGAAGAACCGGACGGTGAAGAGCAGGGCGCTGTCGCCGTGCTCCCGGAAGAGCACCCGGATCTCGTGCTCGTCGTCCACCACGGTCTCATCGTGGTCGTCCACGGCCTGAGTCAAGAGGCGCTTCACGAGGTCCACGTCGCTCCCGTAGGCCACGCCCACGTCGATGTTCCACCGGTACATGCGGTCGGGGTAGAGGAGGTTGATGACGCGCTTCGTGGCCAGGTCGTTGTTGGGCACGATGAAGATCTCGTGCATGCGGTAGTGGTAGAGGCGCGTGGTCCGGAGCCCGATCTTCTCCACGCGAGCCACCTCGCCGGTTTCGAGCTGGATGTCGTCCCCCTCGCGGAAGGGCCGGTCCACGAGGATGTAGAGCCCGCTGAGGAAGTTCCCGATGGTGTCCTGGGCGGCGAGCCCGATGATGATCCCCGCGAAGCCACCGGCCGCCAGGAGGAACCCGATGTTCACGTTGAGGGTCTGGAGGACGAGGAAGAAGCCCACGCCGATGAGCACCGCGGCGCCACCCTTCTCGATGAGGGGCGCCAGGAGGTCGTCCCAGTCCGTGGTGGTGAGGGGCGCGACCTTCCGCCGGTAGTAGACGAGGGCCGTCTGCACCAGGCGGAAGAGGGCGTAGAGCCCCATGACGATGAGCACCACGTCCAGGAACGTGCCCACCCAGCGGACGAGGGGGAACGGCGGGAGGATGTTGATGCTCTGGTCGAGCCCCCACACGAAGATGAGCCCGAAGAAGGGGCCTCGGAGGAGGTTGCGCATCATCTCGCTGGTGCGGCCCGTCCCCCCGACGATCTTCATGAGGGGGCTCTGGGCAGCGTACACGAGGACGCCGATGCCGATCCACAGGAACATGCTCAGCACGAAGGCGCCGTAGGCGTTGTCCAGGGGGGCGGGCAGGGGGTTGTCGATGAGCCCCAGGATCTTCGGGGGGGCCTGGGGCTCGATCTCCACCGTGCGCGTCTCGACCTGGTGGCCCGTGCCGTTGCGCTCCAGGGCGTCGAACTCCACGGTGACGCGGCCGGCCACGGCCTCCTCCCCGGGTTCGAGCATCACCTGGATGGTCTCGGTGGCCCCGGGGGGGAGCGAGAGCACCGAGGGGGAGATGGTGGCCATCCAGCCCCGGGGCACCTCCGTGGAGGTGACCACGAAGCTCGTTTGGTCCGAGGTGGACGCGATGCGGTAGGTGAGGTTCACGGGCTCGCCCCGGGCGGGGGTGAACCTCTCGCCCGACGGCCCCTCGACCTCCATGAGGTCGCCGGTCTGCGCGAGCACCCCCGCGGTGGAGGCTAGGAGGGTCAAGAGCACGAGGATGCTGAGGACGGAGCGGTGGGATGCGCGGACCATGGGCTCCGGCAGGGGGAGACCCCGCGGGGGCCTTCTTCCTTTCGGTAGGGGGATGGGGATGGGGATGCCCGATGTGGCCCGATGCTAACAGGTTGGTTCCTCGTCCGCTAAGCGGTCTCCCTTCCCTGACCCGCATCGGGGCTGTCGCGGGCGTTGTGGGGTGGTCGGTTGGTCCGTGGATCATAGCATGGGCCTTTCGAGCCCGCTCCCACGGGGGCCTACGACCACCCTGTGACCCTGCCTGGTTCCCCCGATCATCCGTGGGTCCCGGGGGCGTTGCTGGCGTGGGTAGGCACCCTTGGATGGGCACGGTTATGAAGCTTCCGGTGGCCAGGGGAGGTTGTACAGTTCCGTTCACCGAAAACTATTAAAAGCATGCCGGGTACTGCCCGGCGAGGTTGGAGTGAGGTGTTCCTCGAAAGCCAGATGTACGCCCTTGACACGCTACGTGACATCGTACGGACCGAGACCGACACGACGGCCCTTCTGCAGGAGGTGGCCGAGTGCCTCCGGTACGACGTACGACACTACGCGTGGGTGGGCGTCTTCCTCGTGGAGGGACAGGAGGTCATCCTCCAGTCCTTCAGCGGACCCGAGGAACCCAAGCACGTGCGCATCCCCCTGAACCAGAGCCCCTACGACGAGGTGACGGAGCGGGGGATCACGGTGCGCGTCCCCGACATCCAGGAGACGGACTTCGACGTGGTGCCCTTCGAGGGTGCCCGGAGCGAGGTCGTGGTGCCCATCATCGACGGCGGTGACAAGGTGGGCATCCTCCAGATCGTGAGCGGCGAGACCAACGCCTTCGACGACAGCGACGAGGAGTTCCTGGAGGAGGTCGCGGAGCTCCTCAGCACCAGCGTCGAGGCCACGCGGTACTGAACCGCCTGCCCGCCACACCCCCCATTCTCCCCCACCCCTTCCACCCTTCCTTCAGCCCATCCTCCTCAGGCACCACCGCATCAAGGCAGCCACGGCACCGCGGCACCATGGCGTCCGTGCGGGACCGCCCCCCGGGAGCGCCGAGGCTGGAAGGATGATGGGATGGTGCAGGGATAGAGAAGGAGGACCGAGGGGAGAAGGGGGGACGGGGAGAGCGAGAGCCGCACCGGGGAGCTCTAGTTCCGGCGGCGTGCCATGGCGAGGGCCGCTGCGCCGAGGATGGCCAGGGCCCCCAGGGCGCCGGTGGCGGGCACGTCGTCGGTGGCGCCGCCGAGGCCACCGTCATCGTCGCTCCCGTCGTCCTCGCTGCTCGCGGTCTCCATGGTGGGGTCGTGGACGAGGCGGTCGAAGCCGGTGGCGTTGTAGGCCCAGGCCACCTGCACGGTGCCGTTCTCACCGCTCTCCTTGTCCTTCACGGTGGGCACGACGTCCACGGTCTGGGTGGCGTTGCCCGTCCACACGGTGGCGGTGGGCTCCCAGTTCACGGACCCCTGCGAGGTGCCGTTCTGGCTCATCTCCACCGTCTGCTCGCCGTCCATGTGGGTCACGTTCGTGCCGTTCCCGCGGGGCACGTTGGCCACCAGCGCGAGCTGGCTGTCCTCGTTGTCGCTCCAGTCCCACGAGGACACGATGAGGTCGAACTTCACCTCACCGGGTTGGAGGGTCCGGGTGGTGTTGTGACCCACCTGGACCTCCTGCTCGGTGCCCACCACGTGGAAGACGAGGCTCACGGTGCCCTCCCGGTCCTCGCCCACGATAGGGGCATCGTCCAGGCTGGGTCCGCGGGCGCGGATATCGCTGGTGAGGGTGAGGTTCACCAGGAGCCTGTCCCCGTCGGACTCGGTGCTCACGTTCCAGTCGGCGCCCTGGGCGAGGTTCATGAAGGCCACGGCCTCGTCCTCGTCGTAGGCGCCATCATCGTCCTCGTCCACGAACTCCGCGACGCGGAGCGCGTGGAACTCGTAGGACGTGTTCGCATCGTCGGTGCTCATGACCTTGAGCAGGGGCTTCTTGCCCTGGAACCAGACGGTGATCTCCTCGTTGCCAAGGACCCAACGGTTCTCGCTCTCCTCGAACCGCGGGTCACCGTCACCCTGAGCTGCCACGGGGCCCACGGCGGATGCCGCCAGGGCGAGGGCCATCAAGAGCACGGTAGCGCGTGTCGTCATGCTGGAACGCATCGTTGTCACCTCGCCGAGGGGTCCGGCGGGCACTTGAAAAGGCTTGTGGGGCGGTCGTCGAAGCGACCCTACAGGGGCCCTGGTGGGGTAACCGATGCCTTTAAATCAGCTCAGCGAAGTAGTGCGGACCCGGCGGGGGTCCTGCCCCCGCAGGTCGTGGCGGACCCCATGCCCGAAGACATCGATCTTCCCGAAAACGACATCTCCCCCAGCGAGGAGGTGGCGCGGGAGCTCCAGGAGGTCCTGCAGGCGCTCCAGAACGACCTCAACGGGATCCTGGGGAGCGTCCTGGTGGACCGCGACGGGTTCCCCCTGGCCTGGGACCTCAAGGGCGGTGCCGACCCCACGCTCATCGCCACGGCCGGCGCCATGCTCACCCGGGCTACGAACCGCAGCGCGGAGATCCTGGACTTCGGTCGGGTGAAGAACACGATCCTCACCACGGACAAGGGGAGCATCGCGCTCTTCCGCGTGAGCCCCCGCACGGCCCTGGTGCTCCTCCTGCAACCGAGCACGAACAACATCCTCGTGCTCGTGGAGGTCAACAAGGCCCTGGAGACCCTCCGGGAGGTGATGACCCCTGGTTTCTGACCCCGTGCCCGTGCTCCTTCAGGTGGGTGGCGAAGGCGTGAGCTTGGCGGTGGTGCGGCTCGTCACGACGTTGGAGTTCCTGGTGGCCGTGGCCTTCGTGCTCCTGGTGCTCCGCATCGCCCACATCCTGTCGGCGAACCCCATCGGGGAGTTGGCGGAGGAGCTCCTGTACCTGCGAGCGTCGGACCTGCGGTGGCCCGGCATCCTCGTCCTCGCCACGGTGTTCCTGGAGATGACGGAGTTCACGTACCCGTGGCTCAGCACGTGGGTCACGTTCATCGAGCACTACACGCTCTTCACCACGTACCTCAACGGGCTGCAGGCCATCTTCATCCTCGTGGCCACGACCCAGGTGTACCTCCTCATCCGCCGGTACACGAGCAAGGGGCTCCGGGAGCGCATCAGCAGCACCATGGAGACCCTGGCCCTCGGCCAGATCCCCCGGCGCAGGCGGCGCCGCAGCGAGGAGCCCGAGGAACCCGAGGAGGAGTGACCCCCACCAGGGAGTCACGACCCGAGTTCGG
>CAZDGP010000062.1:0-2258 GCA_964505085.1 uncultured Thermoplasmatales archaeon | reverse complement strand
GAGCGGGAGCCCGCCGACGTTGGGTCGGCGGTGCGAAGCGAACCCCCGGAGGGCGGTGGAGGTGGCACGCCGGATGGCGCGCCCGCAGAGGACGAGGCGGAGTGATACCGTTGACAGAGGATACTGGAGACCCGCTGGCGGAGGCGCCGGAACGCTTCCGCGACACCCTCGAAGCCTACCAGCGCGCGAAATGGGCCACGCTCCACGACGAGGGTCGGGAGGCCCTGGTGAGGGAGCTGGCGTCCCTGGAGCACTTCCTGGAGCATCACGACCCGGAAGCGTCCACCATGGAGGTGGACGTGGAGTTCCGGGAGTGGAAGGCGCAGGTGCTCCGGGGGGTGTTGGCGGGGAGCGAGGACCAGCGGTGAACCTATAGGGAGCTATAGCCACCTATAGGTCCGTCTGGGTCGAGGGGGACGAGGAGATGGGAAGGGGAGGAGAAAAGAGGAAGAAGAAGGAGGCCGGGACGATGGGTCCCGCTCACCCCTTCACGGCCTTCGTGAGCGCCGGCAGCACCTCGTAGAGGTCCCCGACGATGCCGTAGTCGCACACCTTGAAGATGGGCGCGTTCTCGTCGGTGTTGATGGCGACGATGGTGCCGCTTCCGCGGATGCCCGTGGTGTGCTGGATCTGGCCGCTTATCCCTACGGCGATGTAGAGGTCGGGGGCCACGTCCTTTCCGGAGAGCCCGATCCAGTGCTCGTCCGTGAGCCAACCGAGGTCGGTGGCCAGGGGGCGGCTGCACCCCACCTCGCCGCCGAGGGCCTCCGCGAGGTCGAAGGCGAGCTGGAGGTCGTCCTCCTCCTTGAAGCCGCGGCCCACGGCCACGATGCTGGGGGCCTCCTCGAGGTTCACGCCCTCGCCGCCGGGCTCGCGCACGCTCACGACGGTGATGGCGCTCTCGCCCAGGTCCACGTCGAGGTTGCGCACGTTCCCGCTGCGGGCGTCGTCCTCGTCCAGGGCCTCGAAGGTGTGGGGGGCCACGGTGGCGAAGATGACGTCGCCGGTGCCGACCTCCGTGCTCACGGTCTTCCCGCCGAGGAAGGACCGGTCGAACTCGATGCCCTCGTCGCCCACGCGGATCGCTTGCGCGAGGGTGATGCATCCCGCGTCGAAGCGGGCGGCGGCGCCGGGCGCCACCTCCTTGCCGAAGCGGGTGCCTGCCACGAGGACGAGGTCCGCGTCCACGTCCTCCACCACCGCCGCCAGAGCGTCGGTGTACGTGTCCACGGTGGGTTCCTCGAGGTTGGGGTCCTCCACCACCACGACCTCGTCGGCGCCGCGGCGGACGAAGACCTCCGGGTCGTCGACGGATCCCCCGAGGGCGGCCACCACGACCTCGTCCCCGAGGTCCTGGGCCTTGCCGATGAGCTCGAACGCGTGCTTGGGTTGCCGTGCGAAGATGAGTGCCTTCATGTTGTTCACCCCACGATGCCGGCCTGCTTCAGCTGCCGCGCGAGCTCCTCCGCCGCCTCGGCGCTGGTGTCGGCCTCGATGATCTCCTGCTTCCGCTCGCTCTCCGGTGCCACGTTGCGGATGCGCCTCGTGCGGGCCTCGGGCACGTCGATGCCGAGGTCGCTCGCGGTCCACGTCTCCATGGGCTTGTTCTTCGCCTGGAGGATCTGCATGAGCGCCGGGAGCCGGGGCTCGTTGATGGCCTCCTGCGTGCTGATGACGACGGGGAGGTTCGCCTCCAGCTCCTCGATGCCGCGGTCGCTCTCGCGCTCCACGTGGACGCTCCCATCCTCGAG
Source organism: uncultured Thermoplasmatales archaeon (assembly GCA_964505085.1). Classification (GTDB taxonomy): domain Archaea; phylum Thermoplasmatota; class SW-10-69-26; order JACQPN01; family CAZDGP01; genus CAZDGP01. The sequence goes on along the minus strand of CAZDGP010000062.1, from coordinate 507 downwards.
GGTGAGGTCCGTGACGTAGCTCAGGAGGGGAAGGTCCAGGTCCTGCGCGACCCGGGGGGCGGTCTGGGCCGTGTGGCTGTCGGCGCTCTCGTCGGCGGCGAGGACGAGGTCCACGTCCCCGATCTTCTCGATGGCGGCGGAGAGGAGCTTCGCCTTCACGGCGGTGTCGATGCCGTCGAAGGCGTCGTCCTGGAGGAGCACCGCCTCGTCGGCACCCATGGCGAGCACCTCCTTGATGGTCTCGTCGAGGCCGTCCCCGCCGAGGCTCAGCACGACGATCTCCACGTCGTCCCGGGCCTCCTTGAGCTGGACGGCGGCCTCCACCGCGTTCTTGTCGTAGACGGAGACCTGGTTCTCCGCCCGGGACACGTCAGGTTCCCCGCCCGCCGAGACCTGGATGGCCTCCACGTCGGGGGTCTGTTTGACGAGGGTGACGATCTTGACCATGGGGTTCACTCTGGGGCGAGGAACCGAAGGGGATTTGATAAAGGTTGTGCCGGTGCGTGA
>CAZDGP010000061.1:0-10429 GCA_964505085.1 uncultured Thermoplasmatales archaeon | reverse complement strand
CCGTAGCTCATGCTCACGACGTCGATCCAGTCCTGGTCGGCGGCCCACGCGACGGCGCGGTCCGTGTCCTCGATGACCACGAGGAGCACGTTGGGGTTCGCCTGCACCACGGAGCCCGCGCTCCAGGTGCCGTGACCGTCCTCGTCGAGGATGGGGATGTTGTCGTCGGCGGCGTTGGTGAAGCTCGAGTCCCCGGTGTCCAGGGCGCCCACGATGCGGGTGCCGGGGATCCAGTGGAGGCTGCGCTTCTCCACGCTCTTGAAGGTGCTCTTGTCCTGGTCCACGGCGTCAGCGTAGGTGCCGGCGTCGAGGCTCAGGTCGAGGCTCGTGGCGTTGCTGGGGTACCCGGTGATGTACGTGCTGGGGTGGTCGGTGCGGGCCGCGTCGGCGAAGGCGTCGTGGTAGGGGTTGATGCCCGTGTCGATGACGGCCACCACGGTGACGGCGTCGCCGCTGTAGCTCGAGGATGCGGCCTGGGCTGTGGGGGCGGTGAGGGGCAGCGCGGCCATGGCCAACGCGAGGGCCAGGAGGATGGAGGGGACTGGGGCACGGCGCAGGGCGAACACCGCCGTCACGTTCGCGAGCCCCCTCATAAGGTTTGCGTCGTCCCCTGGAGGGTGCACGGGACGCGACGCACCCGTGGTGTCAGGGGGTGAGGGGGATGCGGGTGAGCTCCAGGGTGTCGGTGTCCAGGAGGCAGACGCTGGGCGCGGGGGTCCTGTGGATGGCGCCGGGGTTCACGATGCGGGTCCTGCCCACGTGCTCGTCCCGGAACTCGTGGGTGTGACCGTGGAGCACGAGGTCGAGGGCGCCGCCGTTCACCATGCCCTGGAGGCGGCCGGCGTCGTCGCCGTGGATCATGCCCACGTCCAGGTCGTCGAAGGTGAGCTGGAAGACCGTGTCGAACTGGATGGTGGGGTCGCACATCTCGGCGGCGGCCCGGAGGCCCGCGGGGTTCCGGTCGATGTTCCCTTGCACGATCCACATCCTCCACCCGTCGAAGAAGGTGGGGATCATGCGGGGCTCCGTGACGTCCCCCATGTGCAGGAGGACGTCGGGCGCGTGCTCCCGGAACACGTCCATGGCCCGGGCGGTCCGTTCCTCGTTGTTGTGGGTGTCGCTCAAGAGACCCAGGAGCATCCGGTCACCAGCGCCGGAACGCTCCGGGGCTCCTTTACGTTTCGCTGTGCGGTGTGGGCTGTGGGGATCGCGCTCGCGCCGTGCGGGCGCCAGTTGGACCCTGGCCAGGCAGGGGCAAAGGCTTTCAACCCTGTGGGTGGTTGCCATGGAGGAGGCTTGGCACATGATCCCCCATACCCCCCGAGGGAGCCGTAGCAACCGCTTCCTCGCCATCGTCGCCGTCGCCCTGCTCTTGGGCGTCGGTGGAGCAAGCACCGTAGCGAGCCTGGACAACCCCGTGGACACCACCACGTCACCCGCCGAGGACGGCGTGTGGCTCGACCCCGTCGACGGGGAGGTTGCAGCCATCAACATGGCCCTCACCCCCGACGGTGAGGTGGTGTACTACAGCGGCATCGAGGCGAAGGGCCACGACCACGGGCCCACGGAGGACCACGACCACATCCATCCCACGTCGTGGACCTTCTTCACCTCGGCGCCGAACCGCAGCATGTCCCGCGTGTACGACCCCGCCACCGGGGACGTCACCACGCCCACGGACGACCCCATCACGGACCTCTTCTGCAGCGGCACCACCGTGCGCCCCGACGGGACCCTCATGGCCCTCGGCGGCAGCGACTGGCGCACCCTCCCCGACCAGGGCACCCCCGTGAAGGGCACGAACACCACGTTCCTCCTGGACCCCGCCACCGATGACTGGGACCAGGGCCCCGACCTCACCACGAACCGGTGGTACCCCAGCGTCATCGAGCTCCCGGACGGCGACGCCCTCGCCCTGGCGGGTATCAAGAACCTCAGCGACCCCAGCACGCACAACGCGTACATGGAGAAGCTGGAGCGGAACGGGGACACGTGGGAGCGCATCGAGCCTACCCTGCGCTTCGCCGACGGCGTGGAGGTGGAGCACCAGGGGAGCTACGGCGAACGGGAGGCCGCCGTCATGAACCTCCCCATGTACCCCCGGGCCTTCGTCGTGAGCGGCGGCCCCCACGCGGGCGACGTCGTGTACACGAGCAACGGCGACCTGTGGGCGCCCTTCGGCGAGCGCCCCGAGGAGGCGCTGTGGAGCACCATCCAAACCTACGACACGACCACGGAGACGTGGACCGTCCACGGGTCCAGCGTCTTCGGCGCCCGGCAGCTGGGCGCCAGCGTGCCCCTCATGCTGGACCCCGCTCGCGACCACGCGCCGGAGATCCTGAGCTTCGGCGGCAGCCTCCAGCGGAGCGCCGCCGCCACCCCAACCGCGGAGGTCCTGGACCTCGCCGGCGAGACGCCGGAGGCCGAGGCCGTGGACCCCATGCACGAGCCCCGGTGGCACGTGAACGGCGTGCTCCTGCCCGACGGCAGCGTCCTCGCCGTGGGCGGCGGTCACTTCGACAGCGTCGTGATGTACGGTGCCCGGAACAGCTACGCCATGAGCGCGGAGCTCTACGACCCCGACACCGGGAGCTGGGAGGAGCTCGCGGAGATGACGGTGCCCCGCGGGTACCACAGCACCGCGGTGCTCCTGCCCGACGGGCGCGTCCTCGTGGGCGGCAACGTGCCCCTGCCCTGGCCACCCCAGGACGTGGAGGAGCGCGTGTACGGGCAGATCGTGGAGAACCGTCTGGAGGTCTTCGAACCCCCGTACCTGCACACGGACGAGGACTCCCGCCCCAGCATCACGGGCATCAGCAACAACCCCAACGACGAAGCCCAGGAGGTGGCGGTGGCGAACGTCACCTACGGTGAGAGCTTCACGGTGAAGGTCTCGGGCGTGGACGAGGGCTTGGACAGCGTGGTGCTGGTGCGCCCCGGCGCCACCACCCATGGGTTCGACGCGGACCAGCGCGGGGTGCGCCTCGACGTGACGGACACGAGCCTGGACGCCACCGGCAGCGGCTCCATCACGGTGACGGCCCCCCCGAACGGGAACGTGGCGCCGCCCGGGCACTACATGCTCTTCGTGAACGAGGACGTGGACGGCACGAGCGTGCCCAGCGTGGCGCACTTCGTGAACGTGGACGCCAGCTGACGCGGGCCGGCGCTCCACCCCCCCTTCTCCCTCTTCCCTGGTCCTTTATCTATGCCTTCCACCTAGTTGGGGCGCCATGGCCTCCACCTCCACGCACCGTCTCCCCCCGTCGGTGACGCCGGACCGCTACGACCTCCACGTGACCTGCCACCCGGACGAGGACACGTTCCAGGGGACGGTGGAGGTGCACGTCACCGTCCACGAGGCCGTGGACCGCGTGGAGCTTCACGTGGACGACATCACCGTCCACGAGGCCCACGTGGCCACCGTGACCGGGCGCATCGCGGTGGAGGTGGAGACCGTGCCGGCGGACGAGCTGTTGGTGCTCCACCTGGAGGAGCCCCTGGAACCGGGGGAGGCCACCCTCGTCCTCGCGTACGAGGGGAAGGTGCACCGGGACATGCTGGGGCTCTACGTGAGCGAGGGCGCAGGGGAGGGGGAACGGTGCCTTGCCACGCAGTGCGAGGCTACCGCCGCCCGACGCATCCTCCCCTGCTTCGACGAGCCCGCGTTCAAGGCCCGTTGGCGCCTCAGCGTCACCACGGCGCCGGGGTTCACGGTGCTCGCCAACGAGCCCCTGCGGGAGCGGGAGGAGGCCTCCACCGATGAGGAGCTTGTCACGTGGCGCTTCCAGACGACGCCGCCGGTGAGCAGCTACCTCCTGGCCTTCGCCGTGGGGGACTTCGCCTCCTCCGACGTGGCCGAGGCTCGGGGCGTCCCCTTCAAGGCGTGGGCGCTGGGGGGACAGGAGGACCTGGGCGGGTACGCCCGGGACTTCGCCGCGGAGCTCCTCCCCTGGTACGAGGACTACTTCCACGTGCCCTACCCGTACTCGAAGTACGACCAGGTGGCCATCCCGAGCTTCAGCTTCGGCGCCATGGAGAACCCCGGGCTCGTGACGTTCCGCCCCGAGTACCTCCTCATGGACCCCGCCACCACCACGTGGCACCTCCGGAAGTACATCCACCGCATCGTAAGCCACGAGTTCGCGCACATGTGGTTCGGGAACCACGTCACCATGGCGTGGTGGGATGACCTCTGGCTCAACGAGGCCTTCGCGGAGTGGATCGCTCACGAGAGCGTGGACGATCTCCGGCCGGAGCACGGGATCTGGTTCGACTTCAAGGACCGAAGCGACGGCGCCCTGGACACCGACGCCCTGGAGAGCACCCACGCCATCTACGCGCCGGTGGAGAGCGCGGCGGAGGCGGAGGAGCGCTTCGACACCATCACGTACGGGAAGGGAAGCGCCGTCATGCGCATGCTTCACGCGTACCTGGGCGCCGACGCCTTCCGCCAGGGCCTGCGAACGTACATGGAGGCCTTCGGTGAGGAGAACGCTCGCGGTGGGGACCTGTGGGAGCACCTGCAGCGGGCCAGCGACGAACCGGTGGACCGCATCATGGGCACGTGGATCCGCACCCCGGGTCATCCCGTGGTCCACGCCACCCGCGAGGGCTCGACGCTCCACGTGCGCCAGGAGCGGTTCCTGTTGGACCCCGGCGCGGAGCCGGGGGATGCGCGCTGGCCCGTGCCCCTGGTCCTCCGCACGCCAGAGGGGGAGGAGCGCGTGCTCCTGGAGGACGACGAGACCACGGTGGACGTGGGGGAGGCGCCCTGGGTGGTGGTGAACGCCGGCGACCTCGGCTTCTACCGCGTCCACCCGGATGACGACCTCCTGGCGAGCCTCCGGGACGCGTGGGATGCGCTCGAGCCGGCGGAGCGCGCCGGTGTGCTCCGGGACGCATGGGGCAACCTCCGTTCAGGGAGCCGGGACCTGGGGGCTTACCTGGAGCTGTTGGAGCAGGCGGCCCGCGGGGACGACCACGTGCACGTGGTGGACCGCGTCGTCGCCCGCATCACGGACCTCCGGCGCATGCTGGAGGTGCACGGGGACGCGGAGGCGCTGGAGGGCCTTGCGGCGTGGACGCGGAAACGGTTCCGACCCGCCTACGAGGACCTCGACTGGGACCCGGAACCCCTGGAGGACCCGGCGGAGGATGAACGGCGCGCCCTGGTGCTCCAGGCCATGGCGGTGCTGGGGGAGGACCCCGACGCCATCGAGCGGGCGCGGGACCTGGCGCGGCGGGAGCGGGCGGACGCCGCGAGCGTGAGCCCCGACCTGGCGGACGTGGCCGTCCAGGTGGCGGCACGCTTCGGCGACGACAAGCACCTCGACACGCACCTCCAGGAGCTGGAGGCACGCCGGTCCGGCGCCGCCACACCTCAGGAGGTGAACCGGTACGTGTACAGCCTCGCCCGGTTCCGGGAGCCCTCGCAGGTGGCGCGCGTGCTGGAGCTCGTGAGGGCTCAGGAGGTGCCTCAGGCGAGCATGGCGCCGCTCCTTCGCATCATGCTCCGGCTTCCCCACGCGGGGCCCGCCGCCTGGCGGTTCCTGAAGGAGGAGTGGGACCTGGTGGAGGAGACCCAGGGTGGGCCCTGGATCGCCATCCTCGTGGAGCACGCCGGCAACCTCCCGCCGACGCTCCGGGAGGACGTGGAGAAGTTCCTCGCGGAGGCCCTCGGCGGGGACGAGGCGCAGGAACGCTTCGCCCGCGCCCGGGAGAACCTGCAGATCCGCGAGGCGCTCCACGAGCGGCTTCTGGAGGACCTGGCAGCCTGGGCCCGGACCGCCCGCGCCGCGTGATGTTCCAGCAAGGGAAAGGGTCAAGTAGCAGCCCTGCGGTAGGGGGGTCGCGGTGCCTCACCGCCCCCTACACTACGCGGGTGTAGTGTAACCTGGTATCACACGAGCTTGCCATGCTCGTCATCCGGGTTCAAATCCCGGCGCCCGCACTCCTTCACTTCGTTCAGTCGTGCGGACGCCGCGGCCTCCGCTTCGCTCCGGCTCCCGGCGCCCGCATTTCTCCCCTCCAACCGTCTCAGTAGGAGAAATGCGGGCAGAGGGATTTGAACCGCAGGTTCACGACGGAAGCTTCGCTTCCCGAGCAGACCGCGGCTCCGCCGCGGTCATGAATGACGACCGGCTCGGCCGCGCTTCGCCCGACCTCCCCGGCCGCCGCCTCCGCTTCGCTCCGGCTCCCGGCGCCTCGCACTTTCCCTAACTTTCCCTGTCCCAGTAGGGAAAGTGCGGGCAGAGGGATTTGAACTTCAGTTCACGAGGAAGCCGCGCAGCGGCTTCCGATTCGGCCGAACGATGGGTCGTTCAGCCTCTCTCGGGGCCGAACGGCCCCTCGAGCGTCCCGAACGCGGAGCGTTCGGGCAGAAGCCCGGCGCCCGCACTCCACCCACCCCACCTATAGCCACCTATAGGTCCTCCCAGTGAGCGTCCAGACCACCCGAACCCTTATCCTCCCCCAGTCCTCCTCCCAAGCATGGCTTGGAGCACCCGCATCATCGTACCCCTGCTAGCCGCGCTCCTCATCGTGCCCATGGCGGTGAGCGCGCAGGCGAGCACCGACGACCCCTTCTCCTCCCCGGAGGAGGTGCAGGCGACGCTCTCGGAGGTGGAGGCAAGCCCCTGGATCACCGTCCACGAGGTCGGTGAGAGCGTGGAGGGGCGCCCCCTCCAGGTGGCCGTGGTCACCGACCCCAACGGGTCCGTGCCCGTGGCGGAGCGCGCCGTGACGGTCCTCCTGACGCAGCAGCACGGGAACGAGCCCGCCGGCACCCCCGCGGCGCTCGACGTGCTCCGGGAGATCGCCCAGGGCGGACCCCTCCGGGCGACGCTCTCGAACCAGGTCGTCGTGATCCTGCCTCAGGCGAACCCCGACGGCGCCGTGGCCGGCACGCGAGGGAACGCTCACGACGTGGACCTCAACCGGGACCACATCGCCCTGGAGGAGCCCGAGACGCGGGCCATGCACCGGGTGCTCAACCGGTGGGCGCCGGATGTGGCGCTGGACCACCACGAGTACGGCGGCATCGGCACCGGGAACCCCAACCCCGTGCGCGCCTACGACTACGACCTCACCACGCTCTTCCCCAAGCACGGGAACGCTCGTGCACCCAGCGTGTGGGCGGCGAAGAGCCTCATGTACGATGGCATCTGGCCTCACGTGCGGGAGGACGGGTACAGCGTGAACGAGTACGGTGAGCTCACGGCGGCGGGCCGACCCGTGGACCAGATCTCCGGCGGTCCGGACCCCGGCATCCTGCGGAACCACCTGGGCCTCCACCACATCGCGGGTCTCCTCATCGAATCCCGGGTGGACCTCCACCCCAACCCCTTCAACGATGCGGAGCGCCGCATCAGCATGCACCGGAGCGTCATGGAGGCGACGCTCCACTACGTCCACGACCACGCGGACTTCCTCGTCGCCGCCCGGAACGCGAGCCACCAGGAGAGCCTCGACGCGCCCCACACGCGGTACGTGGAGGGCGAGCGCGGGGGTCGCCTGGCGGAAGCGTACCTCCCGGCGGACCACGAGGACGCGAGGGAGCTCACGGAGGCCATGGAACTCCACGGGTTGGCACCGCTCGTGGTGGACGCCGAGGCCAACGTATCCCTCGTCACCATGCGGCAACCCCTTCAGGGTCATGCGGCGGCCATGGTGCACCCCGAGAGCAGCCGCGCCATCGTGGACGCCCAGGCCGCGGTGCTCCCCGAGGAGCTCGCGACGGAGGCGTTGGCGAGCGCCAGCGGCGACAACCCCGTCGAGGACGTGCCCGGGTTCGCCTCCGTGGCGGCGTTGCTGGCGCTCGCTGGGGTGGCGCTCCGACTGCAGCGGAAGCGCGCCTAGAAGTGGGGGGAAGGGTGGGGCGGGGTGCCCCCAGCGGGTTGGCCATGGCCCGCCCGCAGGCTCACGGTCCACCTTGGCATCGGCCGTGTCTTAGACGCCGGACTAGGCCAAGGTAAGTACGTCCATGCCCCGGAGCTGGTCGCCGGTGAAGAGCCACCCGTTGACGAACCAGACGTCCCACACCTCGGTGCCGTCGTTGAACTGCGCCACCATGCTGGGGTTCTCGGGGTCGGTGAAGTCCACGAGGACGACGCCGGCGCCGTAGAACCCGATGGCCATGAGGTCCCGGTCCTCCTGGGGGATGATCTTCCCGAAGTGCGCGGTGCACGCGGTGGGCAGCGGGCCGTTGGTCTCGGGGTTGCTGGGGAGGTGGTTGCCGGGGTTGAACCAGCCGAGGAGCTCGGGGTTCGTCTCGTCCGTGATGTCGTAGAAGTACATGTTGCCCACGACGCCGCTCACGCTCTGGCCGCCGGCTTCGGCGTGGACGTCGCAGGCGGGGGCGGCGCCGCCGCCGGTCTCGTCGCCTACGATGAGGACGCTGGCGTCGGCGTTCACCATGGCGAGGTGGCTGAACCGCGCGGGGCTCTGACCTGCGGCGGGAGCCTCCTGCATGCCGTGGTGCACGGGGATGTTCGTGAGGACCTCGGGGTTCAGGGGGTCGGTGATGTCCCAGATCTGCGTGAACTCCTTGCCGGCGCAGTACGCGCGCTGCTTGTCCTCGGTGACGTAGAAGGTGATGTCGTGGCACCCGTACCCGTTCTCGAGGTCCTGCACGTGCTGGATGTCGTCGGGGTTGCTGAGGTCGAAGATCTCCGTGACGCCCATGCCCATGCTGGGGTCCACGTTGTCGAAGGGGTCGTTCTGGCCGCCGTCGCTGTTGGCGTTGTAGAGGATGGGGGTGCCGGGGACGACGCCCACGTTGTGGCTGCCGTCGGTGGGTTCGAGGTCCCGGAGGTGCTGGGGGTCCTCGGGGTCGGTGATGTTCCACACGGGCACGATGCCGCTGTCGGTGGCGAGCACCACGACCAGGCGCCCGTCGGGGTAGGCGATGGTGTCGGCGTCGCGGCCCAGCGCGTCGAAGGTGCTGAGGAGCTGGGGCTCGTTGGGGGTGCTGATGTCGTAGATGGCGGTGCCGTCACCGCGGTTGGGCACGATGGCGAGGCTCCCGTACACGGCGATGCCGGTGCCCGTGTGCTCGGCCCCGGTGCCGCCCTGGACCTCGAGGCTCGTGATGTCCTCCGGGATGCTCGCCTGCGGGATGGGTTCCCAGTACTCGGGGAGGTCCTCGCCGGCGGGGGGGTTCGTGACGGTGGGGAACCCGAAGGCGGGATGGGGGTACGTGTGGGGTGCGTCCCACAGGGGGGTGTCCCGGGGTTCGAGGATGCTGTTCACGGTGTCGGTGACGCCGCTCGTCCCAACGTCGTTGTCGGTGGCGCCCAGGCATCCCGCGGTAAGCAAGCTCACGGTGACCAGGAGAAGGACCAGCCTCTTCATGCGCCGCGAGTCGCGTTGGGGGTGGTTAAGCGTTGTGGTGAACGCGTTACCCGGTGGGGGGTCACCTTCAAGGGGACCCCGCCCCATGGAGCATGCGGAGGCTTGACATGGAACGCACCCTCGTCATCGCAGCCTTGGCCACCGCTCTGGTGCTGGCGCCCGTCGCCGTCCACGCGGTGCCCTCGATCCCCGTGACCGACTCGAACCCGTGGATGACCCGCACGGAGTTGAACATCGCCCACCAGGGTGGGAACCACGAGTTCCCGGGCAACACCCTCTACGCGTTGAAGGAATCCCGCGCCCTGGGCGCCGACGCCTTCGAGGTGGACCTGCACCGCACGCTGGACGGGCACGTGGTGGCCATCCACGATGCCACCGTGGACCGCACCACGCAGGGCAGCGGACCCGTGCAGCACATGACCCTCGACGAGGTGAAGCAGCTGGACGCCGCGTACTGGTGGCTCCCCGGGGAGGGGAGCGGGAACCACAGCGCCGATGCCGACGCGTACCCGTACCGGGGCGTCGCCACAGGGGACGAGGCGCCGCCCACGGGGTACACGGCGAACGACCTCCGCGTGCCCACGCTGGAGGAGATCCTGGACGAGTTCCCGAGCATGATGATGGTGCTGGAGCTCAAAGCGCAGTCCGAGTACTACGTGCCCTTCGAGCGGGAGGTCGTGGAGCTTCTGGCGGAGTACGACCGGGGGGACGGGGTCATCGTGAACGGGTTCAACGACGGGAGCGTGGAGTCCTTCAAGGCCCAGGCGGCCGCCGCGGGCCTGGACGTCACCACGGGCGCGGGCCTGGGGCAATCCGGCGTCTTCTGGGCCACGAGCCAGGAGGACGCGCCCGGCACCCCCAACCCCCGCCACCACGCGCTCCAGCTCCCGCCCACGTACGAGGGGGTGCCAGTCATGAGCCAGGACCTCGTGGACGACGCCCACGCCAACGACCTCGCCGTCCACGTGTGGACCCTCAACACGGAGGAGGCGATGCACACGTTCCTGGACATGGGCGTGGACGGCGTGCTCACGGACCGCCCCAGCCTCCTGCAGGACGTGTACGCGGAGCGGGC
>CAZDGP010000060.1:2625-10755 GCA_964505085.1 uncultured Thermoplasmatales archaeon | reverse complement strand
ACGGGCTGGAGCTCGAGGACGTGGCCAGCCACGTCATCGTGGTGGACCACCACCCCGTGGAGGGCTCCAGGTCCGAGCGCACCCGCCGTAGCACGGGGGGCTCCGGCGACGGGACCGTGCTCCACGTGAACGCCGTGCCGCGAGCCGACGGGAGCCACGAGGCCTGCACCGCCACCGTGGCCTACGTCCTCGTGCAGGCGTTGAGCCGCCGCAACGTGGACCTCTTCCCGCTGGCGGTGGCGGGGGCGGTGGCGGACCGTCAGCACCTGGGCGGGTTCAAGGGCCTCAACGCGGAGCTCGCAAGCGAGGCCGAAGAGCAGGGTGTGGAGGCGACGCCGGGGCTCCTCACGCCGCGGGACCTCACCCTCCTGGAGGCGCTCTCCCAGCACCCCGACCCCTTCGTGCCGGGGTTGGGGGGGCGCGCCCGCGCCGCCAAGTCCTTCCTCGACGAGCTGGGGGTCCCCAGCGATACCCCCGCGGTCGACGTGGACGGGGAGGTGGCCCGGCGCCTTGCGAGCGGGCTCAGCATCCACCTCCTGGACCGGGGCGCACCGCCCGGAGCCGTGGATGCCGTGGTGGGTCCCCGGTTCCCGGTGCCCGTGGAGGGTGTGGAGCACGCGCACGAGCTGGCGGAGCTCCTCACCCACGTGGCCGTGGCCGACCGCCCGGCTCTGGGCCTGGCGCTCCTGCTGGGCGATGCGTCGGCGGCGGAGGACGCGAGGAGCATCGCGGCGAAGGGTCGCCGGGGCCTCGTCCCGGGGCTCATGCGGTTGGAGCGCGAGGGCTTCGCGGGGGAGCACGTGGCCTGGTTCCTGGGGGACGACCCCCGAACCCTCCCTCTGCGGGCGGACCTCGTGCACACGTCCCTCGCCCCCCGGGACCCCCTCGTGGGTCTCGCCCGCGGGGACGCGGGGGTGCGGTTGGAGGCGCGCCGGCGCCGCCAGCGGGGCGCGGGTGCCCTGGACCTGCGCCGCGTCCTCCACCGGGTCGTGCCCGAGGAGAACGCGCGCGTCGGAGGTCACCCCGCGAGCGCCTGGGCCGTGGTCCCGGGCGGGGACGTGGAGGCGCTTGCCGAGCGCGTGGACGACGTGGTGGGGGAGGCGCTGTCGTGACCGCATGCTCGGGGACGCTCCGTGTGCCCTTCGGCTCCCCGGAGGAGGCGGCCAGGGCGCAGGCGGCGTTGGCACCGGACGACGACGCCCACGTCTCGACACGCGTGGAGGGGGAGGCGCTCGTGGTGGAGGCCACGGGGGACTCGCCCGGGAGCCTCCTCGCTGCGTTGGACGACGTCCTCGCGAGCCTCTCCGTCCTGGAGGGCGTGGCGAGCGTCGTGGACGAGGCGTGAACCCCGTCATCCCACGGTTCCTCGGTGGAAAGGTTCTTGAACCGCGGGGAGCTAACCGGACCGGGGTTCCCATGCACTGCGAGCTCACCGGCCGGTTCCTCCTGAGCGGCGACGCCACCGACGCCCGCGAGGACGTAGGCGCGTTCTTCGACGAAGCGAACAAGGACCTGCTCCTCCGGGGCGCCAGCATGGATAGCGAGGGCGCCCAGGTGGTGGACTGGAGCCTGGAGGGGGACGTCCTCGACTTCACCATCGAGAGCGGTGGCGAGGTGCGGGCCCACGACGCCGTGCTCCGGCTCCGGAAGGGCCTGCAGCGCACCCTGGGGCCCACGCACCACGTGGGCGTGCGGGAGACGACGGTGTCGCTCTACGAGGTGACGTGGACTCTGGAGCGGGAGCCCCTCCACGAGCTCCATGTGCCCTTCGCCACGGCGCTCACCTTCGACGGGAACCAGGTGACGGTGGAGGTGGAGGACGTGGGGGAGACGTTCCTGGAGCGGAACCACATGGACCGCCTCGTGAACCTCCTGGAGGAGAAGGTGAACGCCCAGCACTACGAGGGGAAGGGCGAGTACTGGGACCTCATGTGGGAGAGCGGGCCCAAGGACCCCGTGTGGGAGGAGGACCCCACGGACGAGATGCAGGAGCGGCACTGGATCAAGCAGGGCCCCACGAAGGGCAAGTGGGTGTTCCGCGAGCCCCTCACCGCCATCCTGCGAGCCATGGAGCGCATCGCGGTGGAGGAGGTCCTGGAGCCCCTGGGGTTCCGGGAGATCATGATCAGCCACCACGTGCCCTTCGACGTGTGGGTGAAGAGCGGGCACATCCACGGCGTCCCCAACGAGCTCTACTACGTCTCGGAGCCGAAGACGCGGAACACCGCGGACTGGCAGGACTTCATCGACCTCGTGAAGGTGACGCGGGAGGTGCCCCGGGAGGAGCTCGCGGACCTCGTGGAGCTGCCGGCGGCGGGCATCTGCTACGCGCAATGCCCCAACATCTACTGGTCGTACCAGGGCCGCACCATCAGCGACGAGGACTTCCCCATCCTCGTGTACGACCGGTCCGCCGTGAGCAACCGGTACGAGTCCGGCGGTCGCCACGGCATGGAGCGCGTGGACGAGTTCCACCGCATCGAGCCCGTGTACATCGGCACCCGGGAGCAGCTGCTGGAGCTTCGGGACGGCATGATCGAGCGGTACAAGCACGTCTTCGAGAACGTGCTGGACCTCGAGTGGCGCATGGCGTGGGTGACGCCCTTCTACATGCAGCAGGAGGGCCACGACAGCGGCATCGAGGAGGGGGAGGAGGACACGCAGGAGAAGGGCACCATCGACTTCGAGGCGTACATGCCCTACCGGGGTGACCGCGACACCAGCGAGTGGCTGGAGTTCCAGAACCTCAGCATCGTCGGGGACAAGTACACGGACGCCTTCAACATCAAATCCCAGACGAAGGACCTCTGGAGCGGATGCAGCGGCATCGGCCTCGAGCGGTGGACCGTGGCGTTCCTGGCGCAGAAGGGCCTCGACCCCGAGGGATGGCCCGAGGGCTTCCGGGAGTACCTCCCCGAGGTGCCACCCGCGAAGCGCTTCTTGTAGGGCGCTCTTCGCGGGCGCCGCCTCCGGCTGCCGCCGGCGAAGCGGCTCTTGTGAGAGGTAACGCCAACCTTTTATAGGAAGAACATGGATGGAGGATTCACGCCCCGGAATATTTAGAGTCCGTGAATATTCCGGGAGGTGAATCGATGCCTGATACAGATTGGGGAGCGCCGCTGTGGGAGCAGTATGGGCTCAGAAAGAACCCCTATTTTATCCAACCATTAACTAAGGGGACACTAAGGCTATTCAAAGGAGAGAGCCGGCTTCAAGCGAGCAGGGAGATCGTCGGACATGTAACCGCGGGTGCGAGCCCCATCCTTCTACTCCAGGGAGGGCCAGGGGTGGGGAAAACAACGCTGGTCAACCATGCCAAGTTGAAGCTTGCATCCTCTCGGGAGTACTATGTATATCCGCAGCGGATCGAGATCTCGGCTTCGACCACTCGTGAAGATCTAGCAGCCGAACTTCTCGCCGCCATCACGACTTCAGCGCTGAAGACCAATCCGTCCGCGGACTGGCAACAAGATGCCCGATGGTCTGAGGCGTATGAAACCATCGCAGACACCTGGGAGCAGAGTGAACTGGGAGGTGGCGTTGAATTCGCTGGCTTCGGTGCCAGCCTCACGCGAGCTCAAGTCCGACAGCTGGCGAAGATCACCCCATGGGAGACGTGGAAAGCGCTTGTTAGGAACCTCTTGCAAGCATTGACCAACCGTAGGGAGGGTTTCGTCGTCCACATCAACAATATCGACGCAGTTTCAGACGAGAACCCTAGGAAGGTCAGACAACTCCTCGACGAAGCACGGGAGCTTCTTATCCAGCCCGGTATCGTCAGTATCCTGTGTGCAAGCCCAGCGTTTCAAAGTGATGTGATCGGGAGCCGGCAGCGCCTTCTCGATGTAATCACGACGCTCAATCCTGTTGAAAGACTTCGGCCTTTCGAGTTCATCGAAGCCGTCCGTGCGAGGTACCAACACTTCCTCGCCGACGAAGCGGCCTTCATCGAGCCAGTGCACGACGATGCGTTGCAGAGCCTTTACAACTTGTTTGATGGGGACATGCGGAACACCTTCCAAGTCGCCGTGGATGCCATCGTGCAATCTTCACTTACCCAGACGGAAACCTCGACGTTGGAGGAACGGGGCGTCCTCGCATTGGTCGCAGCCAAGTTGGAAGCACAGTACGATCAACTGGTGGACTCTGAGAGAAAGATCGTTTCATATCTTCTTGAGCACGGGGAAAGTCCCTCCCAAGGCGCGCTCAAGGAAAGTATCGATAGCCCTCAACCCACCGTCTCTCATGCGACACGCCGCCTTGAGAACAAGAGATGGATAGCTACATCCCAGCAAGGGACCCGATTGTCCTATGAGCTTACAGGGTATGGCAAGCTGTTGAAGAAGGCTCGAGAGTTGCACCTGTTGTAGACTGTCCCGCCGCCGAAGCGGTTCCTGTAACCCCCCTGATCAGTCATCCAGGTGCGTCCCGAACCACCGGTGCAGGTGCTCCACCACCTCGCCACGCGCCCGACCGCTGAGGAGGCTGTGGCCGGCATCGAGCTCCACGATGTCCTTCTCCCCCGCCAGGGCCGCGTGCACCTGGCGTTGCCGCTCCGGTGAGACGAGGCGGTCGTGGAGGGGCACGAGGGTGAGGACGGGGTGGGTGACCTCCGCGGCGAGCTCCTCGTTGTGCACCTCCATGTACGCGTCGTAGCTCCGCATGTTCACCTTGGGAAGTAGGAAGTCCGCTTCCCGCGCCCACGCGGCGTCCTCCGCGTCCTCGTACAGGTCCTCGTACGTGACCTTGTACGGGACACGCAGCGGCGAGAGCCCCAGGGCGAGGCGGGTGCGGTTCACGAGGTTCCCCGCGTGGTACCCGAGCTCCTCCAGGAACCCCACCTCGTCCAGGATGCGGCGCACGGGCGCCAGGATCGCTCCCACCTCGTACCCGGGGAGGGTCCGCAGCGCGTTCAGGGTCCACCACGTGCCCAGGCTGTGTCCCACGATCCCCAGGGCGTCCTCGACGCCATGCTCCCCCATGAGGTGGTCCCTTGCCCCCGCGAGGTCGTCGAGGACGCGCTGCCGCGTGAGGTACCCGCGCTCGCCATCGCTCCCACCGTGACCGCGGAAGTCCAACGCGAGCACGCGCCACCCCCGCTTGGCCAGGGCCTCGGGCGTGTCCCGGGATTCGCGGCGGCAGGAGAGGAGCCCGTGGACGATGACGAGGGTGCCCCGGGGCGAACCGGGGGTGTGGAGCTCGCCCGCCACGGCCTGGTCGTCCACGTGGAACGTGACCTCGCGCATGGTCCCGGATGGGGCTCCTGGCACTCGTGCCTTTCGATGCTGGCCCGACGCATGTCGCAACCTTCAAGGTCTGGAACGGGAACCGGGGATGTGGTGAGCGGGTGCGGGAGGCGCTCTCGCTGCTTCAACCTCCCCACGTGTTGCCGGCGCCTCCCGACCCCCTGCTCCCCTCCCGCCGGTCCTCCCGGAGCTGGCGTCGTTGGGCAACCCGCTCACACGAAACCTTATATCCTCCTGCGGGAACTGCGCGCCACCGGAGGCTGCCTCGTGCGCGCACGCTTGCCCCTCATGCTCATCGTCACGCTCTCCCTCGTCACCGCGGGATGCGTGGACCTCGCCAGCGATCTGACCGCCGCCAGCGACGACCCCGTGGACGACGTGGAGGACGCGCTGGCGGGCGTGGAGGACGTGCTCGTGCAGTCCCACGACCACGCCGACGTGAGCCAGCACGGGGGCAGCGCGAACATGGAGCTTCTGGACTACAACCCCCTGGTGGAGTGGCCCAGCGAGTTCGGGAAGACGGGGTACGGGGAGGTCGTGGCCCACGACGGGCTTGCTCTCGTGGCCGTGCTCGGGGAACCCGGCGGGTTCTTCACCGTGGACGTGAGCGACCCCTCGAGCACGAAGGTCCTGGGTCGGTACTCGACCCTGGGCGGGGGCACGTACGACGTGAAGTTCTGCGAGGGCACGGACTACGCCGTTCTCGGCGTGCAAAGCGCGAGCGCCAGCACCGCCGCCGCCGGCTCCGCCGCCGAGGGTGACGACGCCGCTGTGTACGGGTTCCACGTGGTGGACATCAGCGACCCCAAGACCCCCGAGATGGTGGCCTTCCACAGCGTACCGCCCTCCGGGAGCCACAACGTCCATTGCTACACGGGCATGGACGAGCGCGTCATCATCACGAGCACCAGCAGCAACTTCGTCTTCGACCCCACCGGCGAGGTGGGGCTCCTGGCCAGCGAGCCCGTCTTCACGAAGGTGGAGATCACGGAGCTCGTGGAGAGCCCCGACGGGGAGAAGGTCGTGCTCCGGGGGCAGTACCGCATCTTCCTGGATGAGCCCGCGAGCTTCGGCGAGCAACGGAGCCTCAACGACATCGTCTACGTCCACGACATGTTCGTTCAGGAGCACCCGGAGACCGGGGACCACCTCCTCTACGTGGCCCACTGGGAGGCGGGTCTTCGCATCGTGGACATCTCGAACCCCAGCGCGCCCCAGGAGGTGGGGCACTTCGACGAGAAGGCCGCCCAGTACAACAACATCCACTACGTGCGCCCCAGCCCCACGACGATCGACGGGCGCCACGTGACGGTGGTGGCGCCGGAGCTCATCATCAGCGAGAACAGCGGTTTCATCCGCGTGCTGGACACCACGGACCCCGCGAACCCGGAGCTCCTCTCCATGTGGGAGGCGCCGGGGGACGTTATGAACTCGGAGAAGCTCCTCTTCAGCCCCCACAACCTGGACATCGACCACGGCCGCATGTACATCGGGCACTACCACGCGGGCACCTGGGTGGTGGACATCGGGAACGCATCGAACCTCGCATCGCCCGAGACCGTGGCGTACTACATGCCGGGCGGTGACGAGGAGCACGACCTCGCAAGCGTCGAGCGCTACACCGACGACGCGTACTTCAACGAGGGTATCGTGCCCAACGTGTGGGGTGCGGACTACGACGGTGGCGTGGTGTACGTGAGCGACATCAGCAGCGGGTTGTACGCGTTGCATGTGCAGGACGACCCCGCGGTGGCGTCCTCCTCCTGACGACCTCGGGACGGTCCGCCGTGCCATCCCCCCTGGGGAGCCCTTCCCCCCACCGACCCCCATAGCTTTTAATAGGGGAAGGGTGTTGTACGGCTCAACCCCAGGGGTTCCCCGGGTCCACCTCCGCACCGTACGCCCCGGAGGCGGAACCGGCCCCCACCGATCCGCGCGAGGTCGCCGTGCTGTGGACCGTGGAGAGGCTCATCGGGCCCAGAGCGTGGTCCGTGCCGCTCCCGCGGCCGACGCGCTCCCCACCCCCGCGTGACCTTTCCTTCACGGCGCACCGTGACCTCGCGCAGCATCACCCAGGAGGTTCACAAGCTCATGGCCAAAGGAGGAAAGAAGAAGCGACGCGCGGCTGGCCGCGCCCGCGAGACGTTCCGTGCGAAGCAGTGGTACACCATCCGGTCCCCCCGTCTCTTCGGCGGGAAGCCCGTCGGCGAGACCCTCGCTGACGAGTCGGAGAAGCTCCCGGGCCGCACCGTGGAGGTGACGCTCCAGGACCTCACCGGCGACTTCAGCAAGAGCCACGTCAAGGTGAAGTTCGAGGTGGCGGGCGTCCGGGGGAACGAGGTGAACACGAAGTTCATCGGGCACCAGCTCACGAGCGACTACCTGCGCCGCCTCACGCGGCGGCAGCAGTCCAAGGTGGACGACACCGTGGACGTGCAGACGCAGGACGGGTACGTGATGCGGGTGAAGCCCGCCATCATCACCGAGCGCCGGTGCCAGGCGAGCCAGAAGAAGGCCATCCGGGAGATCGCCCGCCGCCAGATCGAGGAGGCTGCCGACGGTCACCGCATGAGCGAGCTCGTGAAGGGCGTCGTGGGCGGCGACCTCGCCAGCAGCATCTACCAGGAGGCGCGGAAGATCTACCCCATCAAGCGGGTGGAGATCCGCCGCAGCGAGGTCGTGGCCGAGCCCGAGGAGGTGAACCTCGCCGAGGAGGTCTTCCCCGAGAAGACCCTCGAGGAGGAGGAAGCCGAGCGGAAGGCCAAGGAGGAGGCGGAGGCTGAAGCGAAGGCCGAGGCTGAGGCGGAGGCTGAAGCTGAGGGTGAGCTCGAGGATGTGGAGGCCGAGACCGAGGTCGAGGAGGCTGACGCGGACCCCGAGGACG
>CAZDGP010000060.1:0-2525 GCA_964505085.1 uncultured Thermoplasmatales archaeon | reverse complement strand
GCTGACGAGGAGTCCGAGGACGAGAGCGCGTCGTAACCCTCATCCCCTCCCCCACCTTTCCCCCTATCCTCCACCATGACCATCCCCGCCGGCATCCCCGTCACGTGGATCCTGCTGCAGATCGCGGTGGTGGGAGCCTTCAGCATCTACACGTACCGGGATGGGATGCTCACGGGCGCCGGCAGCACCACGGCCTTCATCATGGGCGCCGTCATCGTGCTGAGCACGAACCTGCTGTGGCTCCTGCTCCTCTTCACGCTCCTGGCTCTCGCGAGCCTCACGACGAAGTTCGGTTGGGAGGAGAAGCAGGAGCGCAGCCTCGCCGAGAAGAAGGGCGGGCGCCGGGGCCCCCGGAACGTGCTGGCCAACGGTCTGCCGTCGGCGGCCATGGCGGTGCTTGC
The DNA here is from genome assembly GCA_964505085.1 of uncultured Thermoplasmatales archaeon. GTDB lineage: Archaea > Thermoplasmatota > SW-10-69-26 > JACQPN01 > CAZDGP01 > CAZDGP01. The sequence continues at coordinate 2,124 of CAZDGP010000060.1, read as the reverse complement.
CCCGTTCACCCTGGGGGGGTCCGCGTCGCCGGCGGCTATCGCCTTCGCGTGCGGGGTGGCCGTGAGCGCCGCTGACACCGTGGCCAGCGAGATCGGCAGCCTCAGCGACGAGGTCGTGCTCCTCACCACGCTGAAGCCCGTGCCCCCCGGCACCGACGGGGGCGTGAGCGCCAAGGGGCAGTTGGCGGCCCTGGGAGGCGCCGCCGTCACCGCCGCCGCGGCCGTGGTGTTCCTGGGGATCCTGGAGCCTCTGGTCCTGGGTGTCGGCACCTTCCCCCTGGCATGGGGTGCGGTGCTCATCGTGGTGGCCATGGGGTTCCTGGGGTGCCAGGTGGACAGCCTCCTGGGAGCCACGCTGGAGGTGGGGGACCTCGTGACGAAGCAGGAGGTGAACCTCGTGAGCATCGCCGTGGGGACGGTGCTGGGGTTCATCCTCGCCATCACCTTTTATTAAGAGCACGGGGCATGGGGGCGTGACGCCTCTGGTGGTCCCGTGACGGAGAAAGCCATCCTCGTGATCCTCGACGGGCTGGGTTTGCGCAACGACACCCACGCCAACGCCGCTCGGTTGGCGGAGACGCCCACGCTGGACCGCTTCAACCTCCACCTCTCCCGGACGCGGCTCCGCACCTGCGGACCCGACGTGGGCCTCCCGGAGGGGGTCATGGGGAACAGCGAGGTGGGGCACATGAACCTGGGTGCGGGCCGCGTGGTGCCCCAGGTGCTCCTCCGCATCGACCGGGCCATCCGGGAGGGGACCCTGGGCGGGAACGAGGCCATCGCGGGTGCCTTGGAGTACGCGCGGGAGGGCACGGGCCGGTTGCACCTCCTGGGCCTCGTGAGCGACGGGGGCGTGCACAGTCAGGCGGAGCACCTCCACGCGCTCCTGGAGGAGGCCGAGACGGCGGGGGTGCCGGAGGTGCGGGTCCACGCCTTCACCGACGGCCGGGACACGGGGCCGGAGTCCGGTGCGGGGTTCCTGCGGGAGCTCCAGGAGCAGTTGGACGCTCACGGGAACGCCGGCATCGCCACGGTGACGGGGCGGTACTGGGCCATGGACCGGGACGAGCGGTGGGACCGGACGCGCCGCGCGTACGATGCCATCGTCCACGGGGACGCCGATCGGTCGGCTCCCACCGCCGTGGAGGCGGCCACCGCGAGCTACGCGGAGGGGACCACGGACGAGTTCGTGGAGCCCACGCTCGTGGAGGGCGTGGACGGTAGGGTGCGGGACGGGGACGCGGTCTTCACGTTCAACTTCCGGCCGGACCGCATGCGCCAGCTCGTTTGTGCCTTGGGGGAGGACGGGTTCGGGGGGTTCCCGGTGCCGGACCGGCCCGACGTGCACGTGGCCACCATGACGCGGTACCGGCGGGACCTTCCCTTCCCCGTGGCCTTCCCGAAGCTGGACCTGGAGGACACGTTGGGGGAGGTGGTGAGCCGGGCGGGGCGGACGCAGCTTCGCATCGCGGAGACGGAGAAGTACGCTCACGTGACGTACTTCCTCAACGGGGGCCGCGAGGTGGAGTTGGCGGGGGAGGAGCGCGTCATCGTGGACTCCCCGAAGGTGGCGACGTACGACGAGCAACCGGAGATGAGCGCGCCGGAGGTCACGGACCGCGTGGTGGAGGCGTTGGAGGCGGAGCGCTTCGACCTCGTCGTGTTGAACTACGCGAACCCGGACATGGTGGGGCACACGGGGGACCTGGACGCCGCCATCGCTGCGGTGGAGGCGGTGGACGCGTGCGTGAAGCGGGTGCTGGAGGCTGCGGGGGACCACTACCACGTGTTCCTCACGGCGGACCACGGGAACTGCGACCAGATGGTGGCCGACGACGGGTCACCGCACACGGCGCACACGTTGAACGACGTGCCCTTCATCCACGTGGGACCGGGCCCGCAGCGTCGGTTGCGCCCGGGGCGGTTGGGGGACGTGGCGCCGACGCTCCTGGAGGTCATGGGGTTGGACCAGCCCGAGGCTATGACGGGGGAGAGCTTGTTCGAGGCTTAGCTCCGTACGTTCCGTCGCTTGCTACGCCGCCCACGATGCCACTTGGACGAGCCCGTGGTTCGTCAAGGGCTTGAAGTCGGCGTCGGATGCGAGGAGGCGGTCGGCGTCCACGG
>CAZDGP010000059.1:0-10973 GCA_964505085.1 uncultured Thermoplasmatales archaeon | reverse complement strand
CAGATCGTAGTCCGGCAACATCTTCACGAGGTGGTCCACGCCGAAGGCCTCGGTGGGCGTGAGGACGCCGGGGCGCTCCACGGTGCCCTCGGCCACGGCCAGGGCGCCGCGGGCGGTGGCGGCACCGGTGAGGCCGTAGGGGTCGCGGCCCCGGACGATGCTCCGTTGCACGGTGCCGTCGCCATCGTGGGCTTCCCCGATGATGGCGAAGACGGCGCGCTCCCGCTCCTCCTCGCTGGGTCCCTCCCGCTCGCTGGGGGTGAAGCGCTCGAGGAGCCACGGGGCGCCGGGGAGCTTGGCGGCCTTGGAGACGGCCCACTGCAGGGGCCAGGCGCGGTGGATGCCCTTGGCGCGGCCGGTGGGGAGGAGGAAGAAGGTGCGGACGGTGCGGGCGCCGGTGGAGCGGTGGGCGGTGGCCACGTCGCCCCAGGGGATGAAGACGCCGGTGTCGAAGGGTAGATCGTCGGGCACGGGGAAGGTGCGGGTCCAGCGGCCGGGGACGGCGGGTTCGTACGCGCCGTCCTCGTAGACCCACCAGTCGCCGGTGGTGCGGGCCATGGTGCGCTTGGTGCCCTGGCTCAACCTGCTGTTGGTGCTGAGGCCGAGGTCCAGGCGCTCCACGGTGGTGAGGCCGTCGGCGGCGGTGACGGCGGCCATGTCGCTGGGGATGACGTCGAAGCCCAGGGCGTTCACCACGGTGATGCCGGCCTCGCGGGCGCGGGCCTCCTGCTCGTGGCACCATCGGAGGAACCCCTGCTCGCCGGTGGTGTCCACCATGGGGGTGCCGGTGTCGACGCAGGCGTCGAAGATGGGGGGTCCGAGCTTCGTGAAGGGTCCGGCGGCGCTCGCCACCACGTTGGCGTGGTCCGCGAGCTCCCGCAGTCCGGTGGCGTCGTCGATGCTCACGGCGGCGAGGGGCGGGTCGGCCTTGAGGTCCCGGGCCACGGCCTGGAGGCGCTCCCGGGAGCGCCCGGCGAGGGCGTAGCTTGCGCCCTGGGCGTCGAGCTCCTCGGCTACCATGCGTCCGGTGTACCCGGTGGCCCCGTACAGGACGACGTCAACGTTCTCCCCCAACATGGGTTGGGCACGGACCGGGGGTGTTGAAAAGGTTTCGGGGAGGCAGAGGCTCCCGGAGCGGGCGTTCGGAAGAGTGGGGATCACCCGGCCCAGACGCTTCCCGCCTGGGCTCCATCTCGGGAGGTGTCATGCCGCCTTCAATCGGTCTTGGCGGCCGCTCTTAGTCGCTGGACGACGAACTCCGGGTTCAGGCTGGAGAGGAAGAACCCGGCGCGGGGGCCGCGCTTGGTGGCGAGGAAGGCCTTGTAGATGGTTTGGAAGGCCTTCCCCACGTTGAGGTCGTGCTCCTCGGCGGCCTCGTAGACGGCGTCGTGGAGGGCGTCGGGGGTCCAGGGCCCGTCCTCGATGGCGTCGGCGTACGTTGTGGCGAAGGCGCGCTGGGCGCTGGTGAGGTCCCGGAGCACGTGGACGGGGGGTTCGTCCTGGAGGGTGATGACGGCGCCCTCGGGGGCGAAGTGCTCCACCCAGTAGCGGGCGTGGTCCACGCGGTTCGCGAGGCGCTCGAGGTCGGTGGGGTCGGGGTCCTCGGGGAGGTCGCCGCTTCGCTGGAGGATGGCGGTGACCTCGTCCAGTTCCCCCGCAAGCTGCACGAGGGTCACGAGGTGCTTGTGGCTCACGTGGGCGGGCTGGTGGCCCGGGACGTCGTGGGGTTGGCTGAGCTCGATGACGCGCTGGAGCTCCTTCATGTCGGGGTCGGCCTCGTCCTCGAAGTACGCAGCCTCCCACCGGTCGTACTCCTCCACGAGCTCGAGCACGCCGAAGCCGGGGTCGAAGTCGATGTGGCGGTTCGGTTGGTACCGCATGAGGAGGAACCGGAGCACCTCCGGCGGCGTCATGTGGAGCATCTCCCGGGCGGAGACGGCGGTGCCGGTGCTGGAGTGCATGGCGCCCTCGCCCTTGAGCTGGATGAACTCGTACACGGTGTGGTGCGGCGGGTCGATGCCGAAGACCTCCGTGGCGATCTCCTGGCCGGTGTCCCAGCTGCCGCCGCTGGCGGCGTGGTCCTTGCCGAAGGCCTCGAAGGTGACGTCGAGGAAGTCCCAGCGGGCGGGCCAGTCCACGCGCCACGGGAGCTTCCCCACGCCGGGGTCGCGGACGTCCACGACGCCCTCTTGCCCCGTCTCGGTGTCGCGGTACTCGATGAGAGGCCACTCGTAGAGGAGCACCTCCACGGTGTCGAAGCGTCCCGTGAACTGGGAGATGGGGTTGAAGGGGATCCAGTTGTCCGGGAGGTCGCGGCCTGAGACCTTCTCCAGGATGGTCTTGATGGTCGGCGTGTTCTCCAGGGCGCGCTTGGTGGCGTCGAGGTACGTGCCGTCCTGGTACATCTCGTGGGCGAGGTGCACGTCCGGGTGGATCCCGAGCTCCTCCAGGTCCTCCAGGAAGGGCGTGAGGAAGGCGTCGGCGTAGCTGTCGTGGTTGCCGTGGGGGGCGGGGATCTCGGAGAGGGGCTTGCCCACGTGCTCGGCGTACGTGTCCTCGTCGAGGAAGGGGTAGACCTTCCGGAGGGGGTCGTAGGTGTCGCCGATGTAGAGGAGGCGCGCGTCGGCGTCGCGGTCCCGGAGGGCGCGGTAGACGGCGTCGGCGGTGAGCACCTCCCGCATGTTCCCCACGTGGATGGGGCCGCTGGGGGTTATGGCGGTGGCGAGGACGTGCTGCTGACCCCGCTCCAGGAGCTCCTCGGCGAGGACGTCGGCCCAGTGCATGGTCCACCACACCCCAGGGGGCAAGATAGGTTTTGTGGTGGAGCCACCACGACCTATAGGCACCTATAGGTCGTGGGGGTGGGGGGGTGGTGGACCGGGTCACTCCCCGGGGAACTCCTTCCGGTGCATGGCCACGCTGGCGAGCACCAGGAAGGCCACGGCGGCGCCCAGGAGCACGGCCGCGGGCCGCCACGCGTCCTCGAAAGCAGGGAGGCTCTTGAAGACGAGGTCGTCGGCCACCCACCAGGCGTCCACGAGGTTCCTGAGGTGGTACGCCACGGTGGCGTTCTGCACCCAGGGCACGAAGTTCCCCACGATGGCCTCCCACCCCAGGACCACGGCGGCACCCACCACGTAGGGGCGGTCCACCAGGACGCCCACGAGGGTGAAGAGCGCACCGTACACGAGGAGGCTCAGGAGGCTGAGGGCCAGGGGCGCCGTGAGGAAGGAGATGGGTGCGTCGGCGTACCCGAAGATGAGGAGGAACGTCACCACGAGGCCCGCCACCACGGCGCCGGCGCTCACCAGGAACCCGCTGCTGAACTTCGTGGCGGGGATGAGCCACCGGGGGAGGGGACGCACGAGGAGGTACGTGAGGGTGCCTTCCCGCTGCTCGTCCTTCACCACGCCGCCGGCGAAGAAGAGCCCCACGAGGGGAAGCAGCAGCGGCAGGTAGAGGAGGTCCAGCAGGACCTTGTAGAAGACCCGGAGCGTCGTGTTCTCCTGGAGCTCCGGCGGCTCCTCGCCGGCCACAGGCTGCACCTGGATGGCCTCGGTGGCGTGGTTGTTGTCCCCGCCGGTGTCCCGCTGGTCATCCACGGCGACGAAGGATTCCACCCAGTACGTGCCGAGGCTCGTGCGCCACGTGAGCTCCAGGGTGCGGGTCTCGCCGGGGGCGAGCTCGCTGATGCGGAGCACGGTGCTGGCGCCGGGCACGGGGCGGGCGGTGTTGTCCACGGACCGCACCACGCGGAGGGTGGCGGTGGCGTTCGTCACGGGGGTGTCGCCGGGGTTCGAGACGGTGGCGGTGAGGGTGACGTTCCGCTGGGGCAGGGGCTGCTCCGGGATCTCGCCCAGGGCCACGGCGGCGTCCACGGTGTCGTTGGAGTCGGCGGGGCCCGTGAGGTTCCCGGGAGCGGTGGGGGCGTTGCTTTCGTTCACGGGGGGTGCCCGGACGGTGACGGGGCGGGGAAGCTGGTTGTTGAGCTCCTCCACCTCGCCCACGACGTCCTCCTCATCCACCTGGGCCAGCGCCCAGTAGGACCCCATGTTCCGGGGGGTCCAGGTGAGCTCGATGGTGCGTGATTCCCCGGGGTCGAGGCCGTCCACCACGGTGACGTTCCGTTCCATGACGTTCAGTTGGTTCCCGCGGAGCACGCCAACGTTGATGCTGGCGTTGAACTCGTCCACGGGTTCGTCGCCCACGTTCTCCACGGTGGAGGTGAAGCGAACGGTGTCCCCCAGGACGGGTTGCTCGGGGCTCCAGGTGAGGTCGCTGGCGGCGATGTCCGCCTGGTGCGTCACCACCCAGGAGCCCGTGAGGAGCACGGGGACGAGGGCGGCGGCCACCAGGAGCCAGAGGCCCTTGGGGCTCATCCACCGGTCGAGTTGCGTACGGAACAGCACGCGGAGTGGTCGGTCCATGTCAGTCCACCAGGTGTCGGAAGATGGCTTCCACGTTCTCGTCCAGCGCCTTGATGCTCTGGAACTCCACGTCGGTCTCCAGGAGGATCTCCTGGAGGCTCGCGTGGAAGGCTGCGGGATCGCTTGTGCGCACCTGCAGGGCGTCACCCATGGTGTCCACGGCCTCCACGCTGTCCAGGGCGAGGAGGTCGCTCCCCAGCTCCCGGGCGGCGGGGGTGCCGATGCGGATGGTGCGCGGGTACCGGTCGAGCATGTCGGGGATGTCCTGCACGTCACCGTGGGCCACGAGGCGTCCCCGGTTGAGGAGGAGGATGCGTTGCGTCATGGCCTCCACGTCGGGGAGGACGTGGGTGCTCACCACGACGCTTCGGTCCCCGTCCCTGGCAAGGCCCTTGATGAGGTCGATGAGGTCCCGCCGCACCAGGGGGTCGGTGCCCTGGAGGGGCTCGTCGAGGATGAGGAGCTCGGGGTCGTCGAGGAGCGCCAGCGCGAGCTTGAAGCGCTGCCGCATGCCACGGCTGTAGGCGCCCACGCGCTTGTCCACGGCGCCCTGGATCTCGTCGAGCTCCACGGCGCTCAACGCGTTGCGTGCGCGTTCCTCGGCGTCGTCGGGCTCGTGCCCGCTGAGGCGTGCGGCGAGGGTGGCTGCCTCGAGGCCGGTGCGGTCCCGCCAGGGCGCGTCGCCCTCGGGCACGAAGCCCACGCGGCGGCGAAGCTCCGTGTTGTCCCAGGGGTCCTCGCCGAGGACGCTCACCCTGCCCTTGCTGGGTCGGAGGAGGCCGGTGGCGAGGCGCATGAGGGTGGATTTGCCGGCGCCGTTGGGGCCCAGGAGCCCCGTGATGCCGGGTTCCACCTCGACGCTGAGGTCGTTCACGGCGATGACGTCGCCGTACCACTTCGTGAGGTCGCGGCAGGAGATCACGGGCGGCGTCAATGCTCCACCCCCTGAACCTTCGGGTGGCGGAGCCACACGAGGCCCCACCCCGCGGCGGCCAGGAGCCCCAGGGCCACGAGGCCCCAGGTGTACTCGAACTCGAAGGGGTTGTCCAGCGCCTGGAAGAGCCACTCCACCTGGGCTCCGTGGGATGCGAAGGGGCTCAGGAGGTCCATCTCCCGGGCTCGGGTGAGGAGCGAGAGCAGGTTGCTCACGATGACGTCCATGGCGAAGAACCCGCCGAAGAGCAGGAGCGTGGCGGCGCGGCCGCTGCCGCTCACGGTGCTAAGCCCCATACCGAGGCCGCTTACGGGGATGCTCCAGAGGAGCGCGTACACGAGGGCGCGGAGGGGGAACTGGATCCACTGGTCGGGGTGGGTGTCCAGGATGAGGTAGGCGCCGCCCCAGTAGAGCACCATGGGCACCCAGAGCACGGCGGTGGTGAGGCCCAGGACCGCCAGGACCTTCCCGCCGAGGTAGTCCCATCGGGTGACGGCGCGGCTGTAGTAGAGCTCCAGTGCGCCGGCGGCGTCGTCCTCCAGGAAGGTGGGTCCGGCCATGACGGCGGCGAGGACGAGGGCGCCCCACCGGAGGAGGTCCATGACGTTCACGGCGTTCTCGAGGGTGTGGGCGCGCTCGCCCACGATCTGGAGCTGCACGAGGCTCAGGGCGCCGAAGAAGAGGGAGAGGAGGATGGCGAGGAGCGCCCAGTTGCTCTCCCAGGTGCGGCGCACCTCCTGCTCGGCGATGACGAGGAAGCTGCGGGCGCCGCTGAGGCGGCCCTCCCAACGAGGGTAATCAGGAACACCTTCAACCATGGTGCCACCTCCACACGGTCGGTGGCACCATGGTTGGCGCTACGCGCTCAACCATCCTAATCCTCCCTCCGGTCGGCGGCACCATGGCTGGCCCTCGAAGGCCTTGGCGGCCTTCAGCGGGCTCCACCATCACGCCTCACCCCCCTGCGTTGACCCGACCACCGCTTCCTCCAGCGCCTCCGTGAGGGTGAGGCGGACGGGGTCGAGGTGGCGCACGGTGTACCCGGCGTCCCGGGCGATGCGGAGCACGTCCCGGGGGTCCTCCACCTCCACGCGGAGGTTCGGCGCCACGTGCGTCCAGGGGACCCCCGCGTCGTCCAGGGCGGGGGCGAACTCCTCGCTGGGTGCGTTGACGCGCACGAGGAACCCGGGGGTCGTGGGGCGCTTGAGGTCCTCCAGGGGGCCGGCGGCCACGAGCTTGCCCTGGTGGAGGACGATGGCGTGGTCGGCCCGGTCCTCCACGTCGGGGAGGATGTGGGTGCTGATGAGGAGGTTGAGGCCGTGGAGCCGCTGGAGGTCGTCCAGGAGCTCCAGCAGGTCGTCCCGGGCCTCGGGGTCCACGCCCTCCGTGGGCTCGTCGAGGATGAGGAGCTCGGGGTCGTGGACGAGGGCCTGCGCGAGCTTGAGGCGCTGGCGCATGCCGGTGCTGAACCCGTCGGCGAGGCGGTACCGCTCCTCCCCGAGGTCCACGTAGTCGAGGACCTGGTGGGCGCGCTGCTTCGCCTCGTCGGGGGCCATGCCCACGAGGCGCCCAGCGTAGGCGACGCTGCGGACGCCGGTCATGCCGGGGAAGCGGGCATCGCCCTCGGGCACGTACCCGATGCGGCGCCGGAGCCCCGCGGCCTCGCGGCTCATGGGCTCCCCCAGCACGCGCACGGACCCCTCCGTGGGCGGCAGGAGCCCCAGGAGGATCCGGATGAGGGTGCTCTTCCCGGCGCCGTTGGGTCCGAGGAGCCCCACGGTGCCCTGGGGCACATCCAGGGTCACGGGGCCGAGGGCCTGGTGGGCGCCGTAGAACTTGACGACCTCGTTGAGCTCCGCCACAGGTGCGGACATGGGGGCCACCAGGGCGCGGGACAGGTGGGGCTGGGGAAAAGGGTTTCGGGTTGGGGTAAGGGGACGTGGCGGACCTGGACCGCCGGGCTAGCTGGCGGAGAGCCCCGGGATCGAGTCGTTGAGGTCCTGATGCAGGGCCTCCCGGAACGCGGAGTCCTTGGCGAAGAACGCGTCGGCGTCGCTGCGGTCGGGCTCGATCATCTGACCGCCGAGGACGAGGATGGCCGATTGGAGGCTGCGCTCGTTCACGGCGCCGTACCCGATGCTCGCGTAGGCGGGAGCGGTCTCGGTGACGTTCTGCCATGCCACGGGGTCCGTGGTGCAGCCCTGGCAGAAGGGGTTGGCGCCGGGGCCCCACCGCTCCGCGTGCTCACCGGGTCCGTCGGCGGGGCGGGCCTTCCAGTGGAGGAGCCCGTCGTCCTTGCCCTCCTCGGGGCGGGCCTCGGCCGTGGAGAGGACGAGGCTCCGGAGCTCGGTGACGTTGAGCTCCCCGTCGGCGAGAGGTCCGGTGCCGATGCCGCTGGCGTCACCCTTGGCGAGGATACCGTCGTGGACCCCAGCGGTGTCGTCCCCCAGGAGGTAGCGCGCCTCCTGCACGAGGGCTGCGGCGGCGCCGGCGGCGTAGGGGCTGGCTGCGCTGGTGCAGCACGCCATGGGGTGGGCGCCGAAGTCGCTGTTGACCACGTGGCTTGCGCGGTGACCCGCGTACCCGTCGGCGACGACGTGGGCGGGGGCACCGCTCCAGGGCGTGACGTACCCGTTGTCGTGGGCGCCCACGAGGATGGCGCCGGGGGCGCCGGTGGGGGCCTTCCACGTGAGGCTGGGGGTGCCTCCGAAGAAGCCGCCGGCGCCGTTCCCGCTGGCGAAGAAGACGGCGTGCTGGGTGGCGGCGTACTGGATGCTGTCGCTGATGTTGGCGCCAACGGCCTCGCTGGCGGGGTAGGGGTAGAAGCTCCCCCAGCTGTTCGTCTGCACGTCGATCCAGCCGGCGTCGGCGGCCCACGTCACGGCCTCGGTGCTGAGGCCCTCGAGGCTCGCGATGAGGGCGTTGGGCGCGAGGCTGTGGGGGGCGCCGGCCATGCGGCTCGCGGTCATGGTGCCGTGGCCGTGGTCGTCCAGGAGCTTGTGGTCCGTGCACTCGGCGCCGGGGTCGTTCACGTAGCTTGCGGGGGGCACGTCGCTGGCGGTGCAGGCGGTGCCGCCGGGGTTGAAGTGGCGCATGGCCACGATGCGGGTGCCGGGCACCCAGAAGACGGTGTCGTTGGTGGCGTCCTCCACCTTCTGCCATTCGTCGGCGTCGGTCTGGAGGCCCTGGTAGACGGTGCTCACGGTGAGGGTGAGGTTGAGCGCCACGGCGTCCTCGGGGTAGCCGGGGAGGTAGGTGCTCGGGTGGTCGTAGGCGCGGTCCGCGTCGCTTCGGAAGGCCTCGTGGTAGGGGTTGATGCCCGTGTCCACGTGGGCGATGACGCTGGGCGTGAGGTCGTCGGCGGTGAGGCTCTCGGGCGCCTGCGTGAGGACGAGCCCCTCGGATGCGGCGTCGTCGGTGGAGCCGTCGGCGAAGAGGGAGCTGGGGCTCAGGGGGGAGGTCGAGACGCCGGCGAGGCTGGGGGCCAGGGGGGCAGCCAGCAGGATGAACGCGGTAAGGAGCACCGTGGGACGCATGGTCAAGCCTCCAGGGACCTGCGAAGTTCCCCCACGGGCATAAAAGGTTTCTCCAGCGCAGGCGCACCCTCCCTGCCCTTCCGGGGAACAAGGCTTAAGTACCGGCGGGCGGGATAGGGAGCCGATGGCTCAGCAAGATGGCGGCGGAGGGTTCCAGCAGGCGGCCGGCCTCATCCGGTACTTCGATGAGGAAGAGGAGTCCAGCATCAACATCGACCCCCGCTTCGTGGTCGGTGGAGCGATCCTCACCGGCATCGTCGTGTCCTCCCTGAACTTCTTCTACCCCGTGACGTGAGGACGGCGGTGCCCCCGCCAGGGTGGTGACCTCCGTGACCCTCGTGAGCGGTCGGTTCCTTGCACAGGACCACACCCACGAGCTGACGCTCCGTTTGGACGTGGCGGGGCGGGTTGTGGAGAAGCGTACGGATCCTCCAGCGGAGGCGCCGGACGTGGAGGGCCTCATGGTGCCTGCGCCCGTGAACGCTCACACGCACGTGGGCGATGCGTTGGTGCGTCTCGTCCGCGGCGAGGTCGTGCCTCGGGACCTGGCGGCGGTGGTGGCGCCGCCGGACGGCCTCAAGCATCGCATCCTCCGCAGCGCGGCTCGCGGGGAGCTCCTGGAGGGTGTGCGGGGGGTGGCGAGGGAGATGCTGGCGGTGGGGTGCCGTCGGTTCCTGGACTTCCGCGAGGGAGGTCTCGAGGGTGTGGAGCTCCTGGAGGAGGCTCTCCAGGGGTTGCCGGTGGAGCCCACGGTGCTCGCGCGACCCCGGGGCATGGGGTACGAGGAGGCGGAGGTGGAGGCGATCCTGGATCGGGCCCACGGGATCGGTCTCTCGAGCATCGACGACGTGGGGTTGGAGGTGGCGGAAGCCCTGGCGGCGCACGTGCACGAGCGGGGGAAGGTCCTGGCGCTCCACGCGAGCGAGGGGGTGCGGGAGCCGGTGGACCGCCTCCTCGCGTTGGACCCGGGGTTCGTGGTGCACATGGTGCACGCGACGCGGGAGGACCTGGAGGCGGTGGCGGAGGCGGGGGTGCCCGTGGTGGTGTGCCCCCGGAGCAACGTGCACTTCAGCGAGCTTCCGCCGGTGGCGGAGATGGTGGAGGCGGGGGTCACGGTGGCGTTGGGCACGGACAACGCCATGCTCCACGAGGCAAGCCCGTGGTTGGAGGCGGCGTTCCTCCACGAGCGCGTGGCCTCCCTGGGGGCGCGTGAGGTGGCGCGGATGCTCCTGTGGAACGGTCGCGGCCTCGTGCCGGGGGTGCCGCGGGACCCCGTGGAGGTGGGGGCGCTGGCGGACGTGGTGGTGCTTGAGGATGGTGGGGGGGACCCGTGGGAGGCGGTGGTGTCGATGCCGCGGGTCCGGTGGACGCCCTGGGCTGACGGGGTCTGAGGGACCCGGATATCGCTACCCATGGGGAAAAGTAAAAGGGGGGGTAGGGGATACCCCCGCATCACGGGTGCCCGCTGCACCCGAACGTGGACGGGGTGGCTTGCCTCGTCCCTCCAGGTGTAATCCATGAAGGTCAAGGACCTGATGACGAAGGATCCTCTCGTGGCTGAGGTCCCCGGCAACCGCAACGAGGTGCTTCGGAGCCTCGTCGAGCACGCGGTGTCGGGCATGCCGGTGGTGAAGGCGCGGAGCAGGGAGCTCGTGGGCGTCATCACCCGAAGCGATATCTTCCGCCAGCCCGAGGAGGAGCAGACGGCCATCATCATGTCCTCGGACCCGTGGACCATCACGCCGGATGCTGACGTGAGCGAGGCGGCCCGGTTGTTCTTCGAGAACCGCATCCACGGGTTGCCGGTGCTGAGCGACGAGGACAGCAACGAGCTCGTGGGCGTCATCAGCCCCACGGACATCCTGCGGATGCTCACGGAGGAGGACGGCCACGAGGTGGAGGAGTTCATCACGCGCAGCGTGAACCCCGTCTACCAGGAGACGCCCCTTCCCGTGGTGTGGGAGATCATGAACCTCACGCGGCAGAACGCCCTGCCGGTCCTCGACGACCAGGCGACGCTTGCCGGCATCGTGGTGGACAGCGACCTCTTCAAGCACAACGAGGTGGAGGAGGACA
>CAZDGP010000058.1:1577-11564 GCA_964505085.1 uncultured Thermoplasmatales archaeon | reverse complement strand
ACGCCTTGTCGGTCTCGATCCGCGCCGCCGCCTGCGTGGGGCTCGCGCAGGGCACCCCCGCATCCTCCAGGGCATCCACGGCACCGGCCTTGAGCGGGGCCTCGGGCCCCACCACGGCCAGGTCCACCCCCCAGTCCGTCGCCACCTGCACCACGCGCTCCACGTCGGTGCCCGGGGCGTACGCCACCTCCGCCGCGACGCGTGCGATGCCGGGGTTCCGGTTCTTCATCACGCTGTACACGGTGCCACCGCTTGCGTCCACCGCTTGGGCGATGGCGTGCTCGCGGGCACCTCCTCCGACGACAAGGACCTTCATGGTGACTCCTCCAAGAGCTCGTCGACCCCCACGAGGGCGTGGAGCTCCACGTCCACGTCCTCCAGCGCCTTCCCGGCGCCCTCGCCCCGGTCCACCACCGTGACGCACGTGTCCACCACCAGGCCCGCCTCCCGGAGCACACGCACCGTCTCCACGGCGCTCCCGCCCGTGGTGGTGACGTCCTCCACCACGAGCACGCGCTCACCCTCCTCGTACGCGCCCTCGATGCGGGCGCCGGTGCCGTGCTCCTTCATGTTCTTCCGCACCACGAGGAAGGGCCGGTCAGACTCCAGCGAGAGGGCCGTGGCCAGGGGGACGGCGCCCACGGCCATGCCGGCCACCAGGTCCACGTCCTCGGCGTAGTTGGCCAACCGCTTGGCGATCTCGCCGAGCACGTGGGGTTGCGTGGACGCGCGCTTCACGTCCACGTAGTACGAGGAGCTGCGGCCGCTCGCGAGGGTGAACTCACCGAAGCGCAAGGCACCGCAGGAACGCAGGAGGGTGATGAGGTCCATGCAGGGGTCGAACCCCGCACGTTCGGGAGGTTCCTTAACCTTTCGGCCCCCGCCGGTCCATGGCGACGTTACCGCACCCACTTGATCTCCAGCACGTCGCTCCAGTACCGGTCGTCCCTCCGCCCCTGCAACCGCTGGATCTCCTCCTCGGTGGCGCACCCGCGGCAAAGGGCGAACATGACCCAGAAGTGGTCGCTGCACGCGGGCTGCTCGCAGGAGACGCACACGTGCTGACCCTCAGCACCCTCGCACACGTGGCAGAGGCCCTCCGCGGTTGGTTCCCCACCGCCCACCCCCTGGTCGTGTGCGATGCCATCCTCCTGGGCATCCAGGGCGTCCACCGCCTCCTGCGCCGCCGTGGCATCCTGCGGAGGGTCCCACGGGGCGGAGCGGGCCTCACCCTGCCGGCTCCCGCCTCCCCCATCCCCAAGCACCTCATCCCCCCCGGTGGGGTCGGGCTGCGGGGATGCCGGCCCCTCGGGTTCGCGGTCGCCGAAGACGTCGACCTCTTCCCACGGTTCGTCCTCTTCAGGTCGGTCGTCGTCGGGCGCATCGGGCTCGTCCTCGGGCACTACCACGGCACCTCCTTCACCCCGATGCGCCACCCGATGTAGTTCACCACGAGGTGCAACCCCGGGGTGAGCACCAGGAGCGTGAGGAGGATGGGGCCCGTGAAGGCTCCCAGGAACCAGTTCGACGCCGTGAGCCCCCCCACGTGGAGCACGAGGGAGACCAGGAGGGCCACGGTCCACGCGCCCAGGACGAAGTCCAACTGGTCGGGGCCCAACCACTTCTCACCCCGCTCGAAGCCCCGGCGGCGCTTCACGAAGCTTACGGTGGCATCCCCCGCGAGGGCGCCGAAACCGAGGCTGTAGCTCAGCACGACCCACCAGGGTCCCGGGCCGAACCCCGAGAGGCCCCAACCCGAGAGCGGGTCCACGGTGCCCAGGGCCCGCAGGATCCAGGTGAAGACCACGGCCACGGCGGGCGCCAGGAGGAGCCCGCGCCACGTCTTCCCATCCCCCAGGATGCGTCGTCCGTCGCTCCACTCGCGCCCCCCGTCGATGGGGGGGCCTCCGCCGACGATGGTGGCGCCCATGTTGGCGATGTAGGCCGGGAGCATGAGCCAGAGGGCCCGGGCCACGAGCAGAGGGAGCTCCGCCATGGGGGAAGCCAGGGTGGGACCCGGATTTAGTTCTTGCGACGAGGCGTGGTTACAGGAGGCCCATGAACTGCCCCAGCACCACCATGGTACCCATGGCGCCCAGGGGCACCGTGAGGTTGTCCTGCACCCCCGGCAGGCTCTCCAGGAGCATCCCCACCACCGCCCCCGCGGCCACCACGAGGAACATGTTGGGAGGGAAGACGCGGCCCTCCCACGCGAAGAAGACGAGGGCCAGGAGCACCCCCGAGAGGAACCCCACCACGGTGCCGGCGAGGCTCCCCTGCACGCTCTTGTCCCCGTTCCAGGGGATGGGCGTGCGACCGTAGGCCACGCCGATGAGGGCGCTGGCGGCATCCCCCATGCCCAGGATCCCGTAGGCGGCGAAGGCGAAGCTCAGGGGGACCCCCTGGAGCTTGCTCCACAGGGCGATGGCCACGAGGCTCGCCAGGAACAGCACGCTCGCCCAGGGGAAGCCCTCGCCCTCCCGCCGGGTGGTCTCCAGCAGGTGGTTCACGGCGTCGTGGAGCTCCGCGTGGCCGGGGGTCTCGGGGCGTTCACCCCGGTCGCTCAGGATGTACGTGACGCTGATGACGACCATGGCGAGGATGCCCAACCCCACGGCCCACATGAGGGGAAGCAGGAGGAGCAGGGGCACGGACACGATGGCGCCCACGATGTGGATGGCCTTCCGCCGCAGCTCGAAGACCACGCTCACGGGGACCTTGTGACGGATCCGCTCCTTGCGGTTCTCCACGGCGTTGCGGATGCGGCTCTTGGATCCCACGTGTGGTCACCACGCCCACCCCGAGGAGGCCATCCCCCGTACAAGAGGTTGTCGAAACCGCGGGTTCCCCCGGGACCGCCCCTCGTAGCGCTCCTGGGTGCCCCCCTCCGGCAGGAAGCTTCTTGTGGGATCACGATCCAGCCTCACGGGATGGACGACAGCCCCGACCCCGAAGTCCCCCGGGAGCCCCACCCCCGTCCCCACGGCCCCGCTGAACACGCCCTCGCGAACCGCCTCGAGGAGGCCCCGGACATCACGGTGGTGTTCGACCTCGTGAAGGAGGCCGTGGAGCGTCATCTGGGCCGGAGCCGCGCCGGCATCATGGTGGGCCTCGCCGACCTCGGCGTGGGGCCCTCCAGCTTCCTAGGCGGGTACTTCCAGGTGGGAACCAACGCCATCGTCCTCAACGGCACCGTCCTCCGCAACGTGCGCTTGCGGGCTCCCGACGTGGAGAACGCCTACCTCTTCCACATCCTCCTCCACGAGTACCTCCACACCCTCGGGTACCTTCGGGAGGACCAGGTGCGGCCCCTGGCCCTGGAGGTGAGTCGCGAGCTCCTGGGACCCCAACACCCCGCGACGCTACTGGCCGCGGCCCTGGCGGGCACGCGGGATCTCCCGGAGGCCATGGCGCTCTTCCGGAAGCTCGCCTTCAGCCCCGTGGCCTGGCGCCCCGACGACCATCGGCCCATGACCATCGTGAAGGGCATCGACCACGACGCGACCCCCTACATCATGTGACGGCCCGCAGCCCGCCCAACCTTTATGCCGTGCCCGTGCGAATCCCTCTACCGGATGGTGCCCCCATGACCCCACCGAGCGCGACCATCACCCCCGAGAGCGCCCTGGTCCTCGTGGACGTCCAGAACGACTTCTGCCCCGGCGGCGCCCTCGCGGTCCCCGAGGGGGACAAGGTCGTGCCCCCCCTCAACGACCTCGCGCAACGCTTCCACGAGGCGGACCGGCCCGTGGTGGCCACCCGGGACTGGCACCCCCCCGACCACACGAGCTTCGCGGCCCAGGGCGGCCCCTGGCCCCCCCACTGCGTCCAAGGCACCGAGGGCGCTGCCTACCACCCCGGCCTCGACCTCCCTCCCGGCACGGTGGAGGTCCGCAAGGGCGACGACCCCGACGCGGAGGCCTACAGCGGGTTCCTCGGCCACGGGGAGGACGGCACACCCCTCGCCCCCCTCCTGCGGGAGATGGGCGTGGAGCGCCTCGTGGTGGGTGGCCTCGCCACCGACTACTGCGTGAAGAACACCGTCCTCGACGCCCTCGAGGAGGGCTTCGACGTGCTCCTCGTCACCGACGCCATCCGCGGCGTGAACGTGGAACCCGGCGACTCCCGGGAGGCCGTCGAAACGATGCTCGATGCCGGAGCGGTGGCGGTGGAGAGCCACGAGGTCGACTGAGCGACCTGCACCCCCGGACCCTCACCGGCACCATGTCACCCGTTCCCAGGCCGATTCGAACATCTCGCCGACGCAGCCAGGGGCGTTCCGTCCCTCGTTCCCCAGTACCGCTTGACCACCGTCAGAAACACAAGCTTTAATACCCAGCACGATGCCTTCTCGTTCAGCGGACCAAGACCAGCTGCATGGGGTACGTGGAGTCAGGACTGGACGTCCGGTCGTTCCTCCACCTCTGCACCCGCAGCCGAGGTGTGTTAGCCACATGAAGACGCTGATGATCGTCGAGACGCGGAAGGGTCGCGAACGCCTGCTGCGCCACGCCGAGGAGAACCTCGCGGGTGGAGAGGCGATCGTGAAGATCGTGGACACCGTCGAGGACGGGGCCGTCACGCTCACCGTCCCCACCGACGCCGGAGCCGAGATCGTGGCTCGGGAACCCCCCAAAGTGGAGGCGGACGGGGCCACGCTCCTCACGAGCTACGTGCGCGTGCCCAACGAACCCTACGAAGGGATCGAGTACACGCTCGACGATGGTGAGGTCGTCTCCAGCCGCGAGGTCACCCTGGAAGCCGAGCGCATCGGCAAGGACGAGCAGCCCAAGGCCGACGCCCAAGCGTAGGCTCCCAGCGTCGATCCCACACCCTCCTCCCTCCTCTCCCCCCATCTCCTTCCACCGCCTGCCGGGGCGACATCCTCAACCTTCAAGCCCGAGGGGAACCTACGTCCCCACGATGCCCGCCACGGAGCTCGAGGTCGCCTGCATCCAGATGGCGCACCAGCCGGAGCTCGGGATGAACCTCGCCGCCGCCCGCAAGCTCGCCACCGAAGCTGTGTCGGACGGCGCGGAGCTCGTCCTCCTGCCGGAGTACTGGTTCGTGGAGCGGGAGCGCCGCCTGAACCCCGACACCGCCCACCACTACGCGGAGGTCCCCGGGTTCCTGGAGGACCTCTCCCGGGACCTCGACGTGGTCATCGCGGGCAACGGTCCCCAGGTGGACGGGGACAGCGTCCGCAACGCATGCTACCTCGTGGACCGGGGCGAGACCGTGGGCGTGCAACCGAAGCTCCATCCCATGCCCCGGGAGGCGGAGGACGGCGTGGAGGCCGGCACGGGGCTCGAGGTCCACGAGGTGGCGGGCACCACCGTGGGCATGGTCGTCTGCGCCGACATCCTCTACCCCGAGGTCCCACGCATCCTGAGCCTCAAGGGGGCGGAGCTCCTCCTCGTGCCCGTCATGAGCCCCTACCGGGGCGACGAGGACGAGGACGTCACCCGGTCCGCCCGGGAGTCCCTCTTCGTGGCGCGAGCCTACGATGCCAGTGCCTACATCCTCAAGGCCGGGGGCTTCACCGACGGCGAGCGCTTCGTGGCCGGCCGCAGCCTCATCACCGCCCCCTGGGGCATCGTCGCCCGCTACGGGGACGCGTGGTCCCAGGAGACCCTCCGGGCGCGCCTCGACCTCGAACCCATCCGCGAGCACCGCGAAGACGCCGTAGCCCTCCACCACCGCGCGCCGGGAGCCTACGGGGACCTCCTGGACCCGGAGCTGGGCACCGACGGGACCGACACCCCGTAGCGTCGCCCGCGTTCGTCGCGTTGGGGAACTCTTGAAGGCCCCCCGTCCGAGCGTGGGGGGCGGATGAAGCCCAACAGCATCCTGTTCCTGATCGCTGTAAGCCTGCTTGCGACCGCCCTCGCCCCCGCGAGCCACGCCGCCGTGCCGGTGGCCACCGACCACGTCGTCATCAACGAGGTGCTCTACGATCCCATCGAGGGGAACGAGTCCGTGGAGCTCTACAACCCCACCGACGAGGACGTGAACGTCACGGGATGGACGCTCTCCGATGGAGACTACTGCGCCAGCTGGCAGCAGGAGATCCGCGTCGTCCAGGGCACCGTGGAGGCCCACGGGTACCTCGTGGTGGAGCTTCCGAACACCTACGGCGGCTTCACGTGCAACAACCTCGCCACCTCCGACGACCTGACGCTCTACGACCTTCAGGACGAGGCCGTGGACGAGGTCTCGTGGGGCACCGGCGACCACGTGGCCGAGGACGGCGACAGCCTCCAGCGGGACCTCGTGCTCCGCCGCGACGGCGGCGTGAACCATGAGGCCACGGGCCCCGCGAGCTGGAGCCCCGGCGCCCCCACCCTGGGGAGCGCGAACCTCCACGCCGGGTGATCCCCTCCGGGGAGCCTCAACACACCGGACCTATAGGGGACTATAGGTGCCTATAGGTCCCGCGCTCTTCCCCCCTCCATCTCTCCTTCCCACCTTCTACCGTGCCCGACCCCGCCACGTCTCCTCGGGGTACTTCTCCCGGTTCACCTCGAGCTTGTCGTGACCCGCCTCCAGGAGGTCGATATCGAGCTTCTCCGCCAGGAGCATGCAGAAGAGGAACACGTCCGCCACCTCCTCCCGGAGCGACCTGAACCCCTCCCCGTCCTCCCGAAGCTCCTGGGGGGAGGGGTCCCACCACTGGAAGTGCTCCAGGAGCTCCCCCGCCTCCACGTTGAGCCCCACCGCCAGGTCCTTGGGCGCGTGGAACGCATCCCACGCCCGCTCCTCCACGAAGCTCTCGAGGTCCTCCTGAAGCTCCACCCATCGCGTAGGCTCCGACATGACCCCTCCATGGAGCAGGTCCCTGGTGAACCCACCGGAACCCACCCCTCCACCAACGAACCTAAGACCCATCCCGCCCATCCCCCACAGGATGACGACGTACCCGGCGCGCCGACCCATCCCCTGGGAGGTGGACGAGGGGCGCGTGGTCCTGGAACCCCCCGAACCCCCCTCCCGCATCGAGCGATGGGTCCGCCGCCTCCTGCGGGCGCCCCGGCGGAGCCAGGTGCGGTTGGACGACGAGGGGACGCGAGCGTGGCTCCTGGCGGATGGCACCCGCACCCTGGGGGAGGCCGCTCGGGAGATCGCTGCGGAGCTGGACCCCAGCACGACCGCGGAGGAGGCGCGGGTGCGCCTGGAGCGCTTCTACGCGGCCCTCGTGGACCGGGGGGCGTTGGAGCTCCGGGCTGCACCCGAACCCACCACGGACCCCCTGCGGGGCTTCCCCCACCACGAGGAGGTGCCCTGCGGTTGCGGGCGCACCGTCCGCGTCCCCGGGGACCGCGACGGAGCCGTGCGTTACCGGTGCCCTGCCTGCGGTGAGCGCCGCGTGCACGAGCCGGAGGTCCCCGCATGAGCTCGCCGGACCCCGACCACCGGTTCCTCGTGTGCCCCCGGTGCTACAGCACCGACATCTCCTTCGAGGCCGCGGCCTTCATGGGGCAGAAGTACCACTGTGGGGACTGCGACCTCGTCACCACCTTCATCATCGAGGCCACCGCCGACGAGGTGGCCGAGCTTCGGAGCGAGGAGCGCGGGGAGACGGAGGAGGACACGGAGGGCAGGGAGGGTACGGAGGGTACGGAGGGGGGGTAGCGTCCGGGTACCGGCCTTCCACCCCCGGATGGAGGCACGGGGGGACACCGCGACGGAGGGAACCAGGGGACCTTGTACCCACCTGCCCCAGCCGAGGACCCTTGAGGGTGGGCGCTGCAAGGTGGCTCCGGTGACGTGACATGATGGGACTCTACGCGCGCATGCTCCGGAAGAACGAGCGCGTGCTCGAGGTGTACGAGCACGAGGCCGAGGACGGGAACGGCGAGAACGGGTACGCGGTGCGGTCCGCAAGCCAGGATCTCGCTACCGCCCGGGAGAGCTTCCACGTCGAGGAGGTGCCCGAGGCCTTCGTGAAGCGGGTGGAGACCCAGGGTGGCGAGGTGTACGCCATGCCCCTCGTGGACTCGATCCGCACGTGGCTCAGGGAACGCATCCACGGGACCACGGACGGGCTGGAGGAAAGGTAGGGGAGGGGGATGGGCGGCGACCGCGCCCCGCCCTCGGTTGGATGGGGGCACTGGGAGTCTCACCCCGCCGGCGTTGCACCGGCGTGGCTTTGAACCCAGATCGGCGGGTCTCTTCTACGCTCGGGTCGGCGCTCCAGTCAATCGGCATGGGGCGCACCGTTGGCCGACGGACACGCCCTCCGCAGACCCGAAGCTTTCGTCATTCCCTCGTAACTGGAGCCCGCAATGATGCCTGGTTACACCATGCCCCCGGTGGGTGCGGTGGCAGCGGGTCGCCGCCCGAAGGTCCGCTGGCACGGGGCCAGCGGGTGGCGACCTACCCCCCTTCGGGTACTTGAACCTATCGGGATGCGGAACCTCCGGGAGGAGCGCGTCCCACCTCCTCCAGATGCTCCCGTTGCTCCTCCCTGCTCAGGCGGTCCCAACCGCAACGCAACGCGCCCTGGGCATCCACGAGGGAGCAGGTCTCCTCGCGGCAGCATCGCCAGTGCACGTGACCGTGCTTGGGGCAGTCCCGGCCCCGAAGCTCCTTCCGGGGGCTCTTGGGGCGTCGCGCGTACCCGCCGCAGGCCTCGCAGGTGGACACCGAGTGCACCTCCGGGTTCACCCGCAGCGGCTGAACCCGCAACGCGGGCACAGGAAGCAGCCCTCCCGCGGGAGGATGGGGCCTTGGCAGTTCGGGCAGTCCACGTTCCTCGCACCTTGGAGGTCCCTCGTGGAGCCTCCACCCCCATGGCCGTGCCCGCGGGGGAGCGCTGAAACTACGGGGCTTGGAGGACGGAGGAGAGGAGGGGGAAGGAGGTGCCGGGCGGGATCAGCGGGAGACGCCTAGATCGATGTCGTCGTCGGGGTCCGTGTCCACCTCGACAGGCCCCATCTCGGACCGGTCGATGCCCGCCTCGCTGAGCAGGGGACCCCGCACCTGGATGGGGGCGTCCACCCGCACCGCCAGGGCGATGCAGTCGCTGGGTCGCGCGTCGAAGCGCTTCACCACGGGCTCGCCGTCGGGACCGTCCACCTCGATGAAGAGGCTCGCGTAGAACGTGTTCTGCGCCAGATCCTCCACGATGACCTCCTTCACGATGGCCCCCATCTCGTTGAGTACCGCGCTGAAGAGGTCGTGGGTCATGGGTCGGGGGGAGAGCTGTCCCTCGAGGGCCAGCTGGATGTTGAGCGCCTGCCCCTGGTCGATGAAGATGGGCAGCACCTTGTCCACGGGGGCTCCGTTGGTGGGCGCGAGCATGACCACGGGGCCCTGGTTGCTCATGAGTACGCTCTCGACGGAAACGAGGTACGTCTCCTCCCCTGTAGGATCGGACATGGTACGTTCCCAACTTAGGTGAGGCCCACCCATAAGTGTTGCGAGGATGGGCCGTGACCCCTCCTCCAGGAAGCCCCCCGCCGCCCGTCACCATCCGTGGCCTTCGCGGTGACCGTGGCGCAGAAGGCGGCAGTGCACCTCCGGGAGCACCGCCTCATCAAGGTCGTACCCCACCCGGGGCATGAAGGACCCGCCGGTGGGCTGCACGTCCCGGATGGACCCCACCGGGACCTCGACCCATCCCTCCTCCCAACCTGTCCCACCGGCGTCCGTCACCACCCCCGCCAGCACCTCCACACGGTCCCCGTCTCCATGCCTATCGGCCCCACCCTCCGCTTCGCCCCGGCGCACCCACCCGTGCTCGTAGGGTTCGAACCGCAGAACCCCCTCCTCAAGCACGAGGTCCAGGGGCTCCTGGCGGCGGATGGCGACGCAGATGCGTGGGTGGGCCATGACGTGGATCTCCTGACGGTGCTTGGCGGCTGGGGCTTCCTCTCTCGGCCCTTCGCTCGCTACGGGCGCGCCGGGCGCCGGCGCGAAGCATAGGCCTTGGCGCGACCGGTGCTGCACCTCCGCTCTCTTCCGTGCGGCGACGGGCGCGCCGGG